>NZ_CP063362.1:1030500-1374000 GCF_016807805.1 Xanthobacter dioxanivorans
AGCGCCCGTCCACGAACAGGGCGGCCTCGGTGGGCAGGATCACCACCGTGCCGGCGGAGCCGGTGAAGCCGGTGAGAAAGGCGAGGCGCTCCTCGCAGGCGGGGACATATTCGTTCTGGTGCGCGTCGGCCCGCGGCACCACATAGCCGTCGAAGCCCTGCCGGGCGAGCTCCGAGCGCAGCGCCGCGAGGCGGCCGGGGCCGGCCGAGCGATCAGCGAGATCGTCGAAGGTCTGGAACACGGCCTTGAAGGCCCCGGGGCTCTTGTGATGAACGGTCATGGATGGCGCCGCTGTGCGGGAGAGGACATGGCCGCGACCTTATGAGCCCGGGGGCGGGCCCGCAACGCGGTGGGTATCTCTGCGGCCACACGGAAACGCCCTTGATGGGATCGGGGCCCTGCGATTATGGTCTGCGCCGGTGCGGGCGTAGTTCAGTGGTAGAACGACAGCTTCCCAAGCTGTATGTCGTGGGTTCGATTCCCATCGCCCGCTCCAGTTTCGCGAGCTGTGACAAGAGCTTGCCAACCTACGATGCTCCTCGTCTTCGTTAACGATGCGTCCTGCGAGCCTTGCGCAGCTCAGCTCCCTCGTGGCTTTTGCCGAGCGCTTCCTCGCACGTGGCGAAGGTCGTTGACGCCTGCGACTAGCCGGCTGAGGAGCCGATTGCATCCAGATCGGCACCTGCGTCATCCGCCGCGCCATATCACGGCGCCGAACAAGCCGGCTTGCCAGGCTGGAAGGGCGAAGAGAACGCATGTCCCCAACCCAGCCCGGAGAGGGTTGGGCATAAGCAGGCAGAGCAAGGGGAAACCAAATGATTTTCCCGGCGATTGGCGCTCCCAAGGGGAATCGAACCCCTGTTTTCGCCGTGAGAGGGCGACGTCCTAGACCGCTAGACGATGGGAGCATCTCGCGGAGAGGCGGCCTCTATATCGGTGAATGCGGGGGACTTCAAGCCTCGTTCACGAGCGGACGATGACCAAAGATGGCGCTGCCGACGCGCACGTGAGTCGCGCCCTGCCGGATCGCCGCCGAAAAATCCGCGCTCATCCCCATGGAAAGGCCGCAGATCCCGTTGCGCGCCGCGATCTTCGCCAGGAGCGCGAAATGCGGGTCGGGCACGTCCTGCGCCGGCGGAATGCACATCAGGCCGGAAATTTCGAGCCGGTGACGCTCCCGGCACTCGGCGAGGAAGGCGTCCGCGGCCTCCGGCAACACCCCTGCCTTCTGCGGCTCCGCCCCCGTGTTCACCTGCACGAACAGGCGCGGCCGGCGGCCGGAGCGCGCGATCTCCTCCGCCAGGGCCGCGGCGATCTTCGGCCGGTCCACCGTGTGGATCGCGTCGAACAGCGCCACCGCCTCGCGCACCTTGTTGGACTGCAGCGGGCCGATGAGGTGCAATTCCACCGGCGGATGCGCCGCCCGCAGGGCCGGCCATTTGTCGCGGGTCTCCTGCACGCGGTTCTCGCCGAACACCGTTTGCCCCGCGTCGATCACCGGAGCGATGTCGGCGGCCGGAAAGGTCTTCGACACCGCAATGAGCGTGACGTCCGCGGGGTTGCGCCCGCAGGCGCGGCAGGCCTGCGCGATTTCGGCGCGCACCGCCTGAAGCCGTTCGATGCTGTCCATGGGTCGACCCGAACTCCGCGATACCGAACAAGGCCTTGAAGGCCCGCGAAAGCATGATGCCCGTGCACATGAACTGATCTCCCCAAGGGATCAAGAAGCGTTTAGTAGTTGGTCTGAAACCTGGTGGTTCGCCCCACCGAGCGTTGTTCCTCGGGGAGCAGGGCCGAGCGATGGTCGAAGTGAGTGGCGCGGATTCGCCGGCCGGGGACCGCCCTCAGCGATCGAGCCTGCGTCGACGCATCCTCGTCCTCATCCTGCTCGTGGCTTTCCCGCTCTCCGCCGAGCGCATGCTCGCCCTCCTGTCCGACCGGCACGACCTCATCGTCGGCGTGGAGGACGACGTGCGCGATCTCGCCCGCCGCGCCACGCTGGCGCAGATGGAGGGGCTCACCCGGGCGCGCACCGTGCTCGACGTGGTCTCGCGGCAGGCGCCGGACCTGCTCAAGGAGCCGGCGGAGTGCGTACGCTACGTCACCCGGCTGGCGGATGAGGTCGCCGGCATACAGGGGGTCTACGTCGCCGATCCCTCCGGCCAGGTGCGCTGCGCCCATCTCCCGCTCGCCATGGGGGTTAATCTCTTCGACCGCGCCTATTTCCAGGAGGCGCTGGCCGGAGACGACGTGGTCATGACCAACCTCACCGTGTCACGCGTCAGCGGCCGCAACTCCGTGTTCCTGCTGCGTGCCGAGCGCGGCGCCGACGGCCGGCCCAAGACGGTGACCGGGGTTTTGGTCGACCTGCAATGGCTGTCGCGGATCGCCGCCGGCAGCGCGGTGGAATCCGGCGCCGTGGTGGACGTGGTGGCGGACGGCGGCACGGTGCTGGTGCGCTATCCGGCGCAGGCGGACATCGTGGAGCACCATTTCCCCGACCATCCGCTGACCCGCGCCATCCTCGCCGCCGACGAGGGCATCGTCACCGCGCCGGGCTATGACGGAAAGGAGCGGATCTTCGCCTTCAGCCGCTTCGAGGGGCTGGACCTGCGCGTGGTGGTGGGCATGGAGACCGCCAAGGTGCTCGCGCCCATCGACCGCAAGATCCTTGCCACCGCGGTGGCGCATTTCGTGGCGCTCGCCTGCTTCCTGCTTCTGGCCTGGGTGGCGGCCGAGCACCTGGTGATCGCGCCCATCACGCGCCTGGCGCGGGCGGTTGCGGCGGTCGGACGCGGCGAGGCCACCCGGGTGAAGGACGTGGGGGTGCGCGAGTTCACGCCGCTGGTGCAGGCCTTCGACGAAATGGCGCAGCGCCTGTCGCAGCGCAACAGCGAGTTGCGGACCATCAACGGACGGCTCGCCTCGCTGGCGCGCACCGACGGCCTCACCGGCCTCGCCAACCGCCGGACCTTCGACGTGCAATTCTCGCAGGACTGGGTGCGGGCGCGCGCCGACGCCACGCCGCTCACGCTGGTGATGCTGGACGTGGACCATTTCAAAGCGTTTAACGACACCTTCGGCCACGTGGCCGGCGACGAGGCCCTGCGGTCCGTCGCCCGCATGCTCTCGGCGGCCGCCGCCGGCACCTCGCATCTCGTCGCCCGCTACGGCGGGGAGGAGTTCATCGTCCTCATGTCCGGCGCACGGCTCGAAGCGGGGGTGGCCTTCGCCGACGACGCCCGCCGCCTGCTCGCCGAACTGGCCATCGCCCATCCCGGCGTGCCCCGGCGCCGGCTCACCGCGAGCCTGGGCGTCGCCTCCACCGTGCCGACGCCGGAGGGCAGCCCGGACGCGTTGGTCGCCGCCGCCGATTCGGCACTGTACGAGGCCAAGCGGACGGGGCGGGACCGGGTGGTCACCCAGGCCTGAGGGCCGGGCCCCGCCGCGCGCAACGCGGTCAGGGCGCCGGAGCAAGCCTGCGGATACGCCGCAGGGCAAGCCCCGCATCGCCGATGCGGGCCACCGCCCCGGCGCGCGATTCGCGGGCCACCGCCATGTGGAAGGCGTTGGCGTGCAGCAGCGTCTCTTCCGTCTCGGCGATGGCCACATGGCCCGGCCAGAAGAAGAGGTCGCCCCGCCGCACCGGGCCGCCGAGAGGCACCTCCTCGCCCAGCGCCGCCTCCTGCATGTCGCTGTCGCGCGGGGCGGCGATGCCGGCCGCGGCGAGCGCCGACTGGACCAGCCCCGAACAGTCGATGCCAAGGCTGGAGCGACCGCCCCAGAGATAGGGCACGCCAAGGAAGCGCGCCGCGACCGCAACAAAATCGTTCTCGCGCGCGTCGATCGGGGCGAGATGGACCAAAGGCAGGAAGCCGTCCGGCGTCACCGCGAAGGCGCCGCGGACCTCCCGCACCGCCACCCGGCTGCCCATGACCAGGGCCTCGCGCGGCGGCAGCTTGATGTCCGGGCCGGGGAACACGAAGGTCCGCAGCGCCACAACCTTGTGGGTGGGGGTCGCGGCGAGGGGGGCGAGGGCATCGCTGGGCAGGTAGCCCACATAGTGGTCGGCGTCGAGCTGGACCCAGGACCAGCCCTCGCCGTCGGTCTCGAACACCCGCGCCGTCTCGCCGAACAGCGCCTCGGTCTCGAGCGGGGCATCGCCGGCGCGACGGCGGCGCAGCGGCGCGGCCGGAACCGCGATGCGCCGGGCCTCCCCCGCCACGTAGCGCGGGGCGGAGACGATGCCTTCCAGTTCCGCAGCGGCCAGATCGGGCCGGGCCGGGGTGAGGCGGGGGTCGAGGCCGGTGGCGGCCGCGGAGGAGGAAACGGGCATGGCGGTCAGCCGTAGCGCTCGGCAAGGAGCGCGTCGAGGGCACGGATGGTCTGCGCCTCCCCGCCCTCCGGCCGCCCCGGCCGCGCGCTCGGGTTCCAGGCGAAGATGTCGAGATGCAGCCAGGAGCGAGCCGCGCTCACGAACTTCTCCAGGAACAGGGCGGCGGTGATCGCCCCGGCGAAGGCGCCCGAGGAGACGTTGTTGGTGTCGGCCACCTTCGAATCGAGCATGCCCGCATAGGGTGCCCACAAGGGCAGGCGCCACAGCGGATCGGCCTCCGCTGCCGCATGGCGGGCAAGGTCCGCGGCGAGGGCCTCGTCATGGGTGAAGGCCGGGGGCAGCTGCGGGCCGAGGGCGACCCGCGCCGCACCGGTGAGGGTGGCGAAATCGACGATCAGCTCGGGCGCCTCCTCGTCGGCCAGGGCCAGGGCGTCGGCCAGCACGAGGCGGCCTTCCGCGTCGGTGTTGCCGATCTCCACCGACAGGCCCTTGCGGCTCTTCAGCACGTCGCCCGGCCGGAAGGCGGCACCGGCGACGGAATTCTCCACCGCCGGGATGAGCACGCGCAAGTTCACCTTCGCCTTGCGGGCGAGCAGCAGGTGGGCGAGGCCGAGGGCGTTGGCGGCGCCCCCCATGTCCTTCTTCATCAGCAACATGGCGGCGGAGGGCTTGAGGTCGAGCCCGCCGGTGTCGAAGCACACGCCCTTGCCCACCAGCGTCACCTTGGGGTGGGCCGGATCGCCGGCGCGGATCTCCAGCAGGCGCGGCGCGCCCGTGGCGGCGCGGCCCACCGCGTGGATCAGGGGGAAGTTCTGGGCCAGCAGGGCATCGCCCACGATGGAGCAGAAGCCCGCGCCGTGCCGGGCGGCGAGCGCGCGGGCCGCGTCCTCCAGCTCGGCCGGGCCGAGGTCGTTGGCCGGGGTGTTCACCAGGTCGCGGGTGAGCCGGACCGCCTCCACCGTCCGCGTGAGGGCGGCGACGTCCACCCCCTCCGGCGGCACCAGGTGCACCGCCCGCGCCGGGGCGCTCCTGTAGCGGGAGAAATGGTAGGTGCCGAGGGCGAAGGCGAGGGCGGCGAGGCGGGGCTCGGCGATCTCGCCGACGAGCCGCCAGTCGCCGGCGGGCAGGAGCGCGGGCAGCGCGCCGGTGGCGAACGCATCCGCCCGGGCGCCGCCGGCGACGCCGAACAGGGCGCCGGCGACGGTCCCGTCGGGGCCGGGGGCCAGGAGGAACTTGCCCGCCTCGCCGGCAAAGCTGGCGGCCTCGGCGAAGCGCCGGACGCTCTCGGGAAGGTCGGCGGCGGCAAGGCTCTCCCGCGTGACGCACCACACGGGACGGGCGGCATCGGCCGCCGACGAAAGGCAATCAAGCATGTCCATACCTCTCCGGCACCGGGCGGCGCCGGGCGCATCGGGCACGCGGCGGGACGGTGCCGCATCCTGCCGCCGCCTGTCCGGCGGACCGGGGTGGCGGAGGCGAACGTTGCACTGGAGCCGTCTCTAGATCGTTTTCACGCCGGGTTGAATCGCGAAAGCATTCCGGCCTGCCGGTTCACTGCGCTTTTCTTCGCGCGAAAAGGCCCCGGCCGCCCGCCGTCCGGCCACGACGGGCACCGGATCAGCCGATCCGCATCAGGCTGGAAAACGGCAGGAGGATGAGGCCTGCCCCGGCGAGGGCGACGCCATAGGGCAGCGTGTGGGTGCGGGCGAGGGCGACGATATCGCTGCGGAAGCCGGCATGGCGGCGTTCCGCCACCACCCCGAGGGTGAGCAGGGCGCCGATGATGCCGGTCGCCATGGCGAACAGCGGCACCTGGACGGGATCGATCCACAGCATCAGCGCGCCGGCGAGCTTGGCATCCCCCGCTCCCAGCAGTTTTTCCGCGAACAGGGAGAAGCCCAGCGCGGTCACCGCCCCGGCCAGAAGCAGGCGCAGGGAGAGATCGGGCACCGGCATGGCGAGGCACAAGGCGCCGAATCCCGCGACCAGCGCCGCCACCACCAGGTTGGGGATGATGCGGCGGGCCAGATCCGCCCCGATCACCGCGCACAGGGCAGTCGGATAAAGGCCGAGCAGGATGAGGTCTGTCACCTCCAGATGCGCCATGGGCCGGCTCCCGCCGTCAGTTTCCGGCCGAGGCGGCGGTCGCCTGGAGGCGGGAGAAGGTGGAGGCGATCTGCACCAGGACGGTGACGATGGCGATGGACAGGCCGGCGGCGATCAAGCCGTACTCGAGGGCGGTCGAGCCGTCCTCTTCGCGGATGAAGCGTGAAAAGAGAAGCTTCATGGACGTTTGTTCCCATGGCCCTGCGGCACGGGCGCCGCGGTGGAGCCGACGCTAGGGGCGGCCCCTTGCGGGGAAGTAAAGAATGCGGCCCCGGCATGGTCGGCCGACCGCCCGGCTGCGCGCAGGGTTAATGCTCCCCTCCCGTATCCGTGACCAGCGCCCCTTTGACCTCGCGCCGGCTTGCCGGCACCTTCGGCGGCGGCGTTCCCGCAGCGAGGTGCGTGCGATGAGCTTTTCCCCCTGTCCCGATCCCCTGCCGGGCGACACCGCGAGCTGCGATGCGGTGGAGCTGGTGATCGTGCCGCGTGCCCGCGACATCGGTGGCATGGAAGTGGCCCGCGTGCTGCCGTCCACCCACGGCTGCATGATCGGCCCCTTCATCTTCTTCGACCGAATGGGGCCGGTGCGGTTCTCGGCGCACCAGGCCGAGGACGTGCGCCCACATCCGCATATCGGCCTTGCCACCGTCACCTACCTGTTCGACGGCAGCATGATCCACCGCGACAGCCTCGGCACCGAGCGGGTGATCGAGCCGGGCGCGGTCAACCTCATGACCGCCGGACGCGGCATCGTGCATTCCGAGCGGCACGACGCGAGCGTGAAGGCGCGCGGCGGCGACCTGTTCGGCATCCAGAGCTGGATCGCCCTGCCCAAGGCGCGGGAGGAGGATGCCCCGGCCTTCCTGCATGCGGGCGTGGAGGCGCTGCCGGAAGTCTCCGACGGAAAGGTCACCGCGCGCGTCATCCTGGGAAGCGCCTTCGGCGCCACGTCTCCCGTCGCCCTCGCCTCGCCCGCCACCTATGCGGAGGTGAAGCTCGGGGCCGGCGCCAGCCTGCCCATCGACCCGACCCAGGAGGACCGGGCCCTGTTCACCCTGGAGGGCGAGGTGGAGGTGGACGGCGTCGCCTTCCCGCCGGGCCAAATGCTGGTGATTCGCCGGGGCCTGGCGACCCAGGCCCGCGCCCTCACCCCCGCCCGCCTGATGCTGATCGGCGGCGAACCCCTGGATGGGCCGCGCTACATCTGGTGGAACTTCGTCGCCTCGGAGCTCGACCGCATCGAGCACGCGAAAGACGCGTGGCGCCGGGGGCGCTTCGACCTGATCCCCATGGACCACGACGAATTCATCCCCGCCCCCGCCGATGGCCCCGGCCATCCCCGGCCGCAGATGCCCCGGCGCTGAAGGTCACGGCATCGGGCAGTCGTCGGCGTCGGCGTCGGCGTCCGGCCCGTGGGGCTGGACGATGGATGGCGGGTCGCTCGCCGGGAAACTCTCGTCGAGGGCTTCATCGAGGGTCCGCGAGTCCCGGGCCTTGCGCTCGCACGTGGCGGCGGTTGCTGCGGCGGCCGTGGCCGCAGTTGCGCCGGCCGCTTCCGCCTTCGGCGCGGCCGGGGGCGTGGCGCGCGCGATGGCGGGCGGATCGCTGGCGGGGAAGCTCTCCGCCAGGGCCTCGTCGAGACGCGCGTCGGCCTCGGCTTTCGTTGTCTGGGCGGCAGTCCGGCTGGTCACGGCACATCTCCTTGCGGGAAGAAGGCCCCGCAAGGAGATGAACGACGCCGGGGCCGCGTACGTTCCGGGCTCAGGCCGGCTGCGCCGCCTCCTCGGCCACGCTTGCCTGCGTCAGGCGCTCCGCCTGCCGCAGGAGGCCGCCGAGGAGCGCCGCGGCAAGCTCCGGACGCGTCTCGCCGGCGTCCCGCACCTGCCGCGCCAGCGCCTCCAGCAGGAAGGCGTCGGCGAGGGACCGCCCGGACGCGGCAAACGGGGTGCGTTCGAGATAGGCCCCGACGATCGCCCGCTCCGCCCGGGCGCGAAAGGCGGAAAGCAGCTCCATGCGCAGGGCCGGCGCATCGCGCGCGCTGCCCGCCTCGCCGATGGAGATGCGCGCCACTGCATGATCGAGGGAAGCCAGCAGTTGCGCCAGGTCGCGCCACGGGCACTGCTTCGCCCGCGCCCCTTCCGGCGCGCCGTCGATGCCGCCCTGGGCACCGACGATCACCGCCTCCCCGCCGGTCACCAGCACATGGCCGAGATCGAAGCGCCCGTGGATGCGGATGAGCGGCGCCGGATCCTCCCGGAACAGGGCGGCGAGCCGGTCCTCGAGGCCGGGACGCAGCCGGTCGAGGGCGGCGAGCCCCGCCACGACCGCGGCGTCCGGCGCAGGCATGCCGGCCAGGCTGTCGAGGGCGGCGGCGAACATCACCCGGGCCTGCGCGCGCCAGGCGGCGAGCGCCTCGCGTCCCGCCGTCTCCGGCGCGAAGGCGGGATCGGCCAGCGGCGCCGCCAATGCGGCGTGCAGCTCGGCGAGGCGCCGGCCGACGCTGCGCAGCAGCGGCACCACGCCGGCGAGCTCCTCCTCGAACCGGTGGTGACCGCCGTCCGCGGTGGCGGCGGCGGCGTCGAGGGCGCGCTGCACTTGGGCCATGGTCCAGTCGGCGGCGTTGCCCTGGTTGCGGACGAAGCCGTAGACGAGCGCCACCGGCGCCCGCGCGCCGGCCTGGTCGTTGCGGGTCACCGCGCCGAGCAGGGTCGGGGCGGGGGCGAAGCCGACGGCGCCGAGATGGCGCGCCATCTCCTCCTCGCCGGTACGGCCGAACTCCACCCGGCGGAACAATTTGACCACCACCTGGTCGGTGAGCGCGAGGCTGGCCGCCGGCTCGTCCGCATCGGCGAGCTCGGCCGGGGCGGCCCGCTCCACCTCGACGCCGTCGAGGCGGTCAGTGGGCGAGAACGAGAGGCTGCCGCCGTCCGGCAGCGGCACCGGCGTCTTGTCCTTGAGCGCGCGGACGACGCCGTGGGGCAGGCCATCGAGCACGGCCGCGTCGGTGAGGAAGCCGACCCGCCGGCCCTGCCGCACGCGGGTGAGCGCCAGGGACTCGGCGATGGCGGGCGGGTGCTGGTCCTCCCAGGCGATGCACAGGGGCATGAGGTAGCGCTCGAGACGGCCGCCGAGGTCGGCCTCGATCTCGGCCAGCGCCAGCTCCCGCTGGGTTCCGGGCAGGCGCATGGCCCAGGCGATGCGCACCGCGCCGATCTCCGAGGCTCGCCCCGCGAACCAGCGCCGGCGGGCGAGGTAGCCCGGCAGCGCCTCCCGCTCGATCATCGGCCGGTGGCGCTCCGACAGGGCGTCCATGAGCCCGTCGCGCACCACCAGCGTGGCGAATTCCGGCAGCGCCTCGGGCGCGGGATCGCGCCAGGCCGGCTCCAGCGCCGTCACCGAGAGCCCGAAGGCATAAAAGCCGTAGGGCGGCAAGGTGAGGGCGAGGGGCGCCCGGCCGAGGGCCGGCAGCGACGTGCCGCTGACGAGATCCACCGGCACGCGGCGGTCGAACTCCGGCAGGTCCAGCTCGACGCCCTGGAGGGTGTGGGCGAGGTTGGCGACGCACAGCACCACCTCGCCGTCATGCTCGCGCAGATAGGCGAGGATGCGCCGGTTGCGCGGGAAGACGAGGCGGAAGGCGCCCCGCCCGAACGCCAGGTGCTCCTTGCGCACGGCGAGGAAGCGCCGGGTCCAGTTGAGCACCGAATGGGCGTCCCGCTGCTGCGCCTCCACGTTCACCGCCGAAAATCCATAGAGCGGATCCTGGATCACCGGCAAAACGAGCCGCTCGGGATCAGCCCGGGAGAAGCCGCCATTGCGATCCGGCGACCATTGCATGGGGGTGCGCACGCCGTCGCGGTCGCCGAGATGGATGTTGTCGCCCATGCCGATCTCGTCGCCGTAATAGATCACCGGCGTGCCGGGGAGCGTCAGCAGCAGGGAGTTCATCAGCTCCATGCGCCGCCGGTCGCGGGCCAGCAGCGGCGCCAGGCGGCGGCGGATGCCGAGATTGATGCGCGCCCGCCGGTCCGCCGCATAGACGCTCCACAGATAGTCGCGCTCGGAATCGGTGACCGTCTCCAGCGTCAGCTCGTCATGGTTGCGCAGGAAGATGGCCCACTGGCAGGTGGGCGGGATCTCGGGGGTCTGGCGCAGGATGTCGGTGACCGGAAAGCGGTCCTCCTTGGCGATGGCCATGTACATGCGCGGCATGAGCGGGAAGTGGAACGCCATGTGGCACTCGTCCGCCGCCGGACCGAAATATTGCTGCGTGTCCTCCGGCCACAGGTTGGCCTCGGCGAGCAGCATGCGGCCGCGGTAATGGGCGTCGAGATGGGCGCGGATCTTCCGGAGGATCGCATGGGTCTGCGGCAGGTTGGCGCAATCGGTGCCCTCGCGCTCGACGAGATAGGGCACGGCATCGAGCCTAAGCCCGTCCACCCCGAGGTCGAGCCAGAAGCGCATGATGGAGAGCACGCGCTCCAGCACCTCCGGATTGTCGAAGTTGAGATCCGGCTGGTGGGAATAGAAGCGGTGCCAGTAGAACTGGCCGGCCACCTCGTCGAAGGTCCAGTTGGACTTCTCCACGTCGCAGAAGACGATGGGCACGCCCGGATAGCCCTTGTCGTCGTCGGCCCACACGTAGAAGTCGCGCTCGGGGCTGCCCTTCGGTGCCCGCCGCGCGGCCTGGAACCAGGGATGCTGGTCGCTGGTGTGGTTGATCACCAGCTCGGTGATGACGCGCAGGCCGCGCGCATGCGCCTCGGCGATGAAGCGGCGCGCCTCATCCATGGTGCCGTAGTCCGGCGACACGCCCTCGTAGAGGGAGATGTCGTAGCCGTCGTCGCGCCGGGGCGAGGGATAGAAGGGCAGCAGCCAGACCGCGGTGGCGCCGAGGTCGGCGATATAGTCCAACTTCGAGATCAGGCCGCGAAAGTCGCCGATGCCGTCGTCATTGGCATCAAAGAAGGACTTCACGTGGAGCTGGTAGATGATCGCGTCCTTGTACCAGAGCGGATCATCCCCGGCGGTGACGGGCTCAGGCATGAAGGCAGGCCCTTTCGTTGGGGCGACGCAGGCGCTTCGCACGGGGAAGGGTCGGGGCGGAAAGTTGCGGGGCGCGCAGGGGCACGTCAGTCCTTGAACCGTGGATGTCGGGCCCGAGGCCCGTCTCCTGCAAACGCGCCTGGAGCGTGGCGGTTCCGAATGCCGTCTCGATGAGGAAAGCCGAAGAATGGGGCAGCCGGACGGCATGCGGGGGTATGCCGTCCGGCTGGCGCGCTCCGAGGATGCGGCATGCTCCCGGCCCGCGCGCCCCCTTCTCCTCCTGCCCGGCGCCCGCGGCATCCCGAAAACGAAGGATGCGGGGACCTCGAATTTTTTTTGAAACCGCGGGAACCCGGCGGCGGATCCGGCGTTTTCCAGGTCAAGCGGGCCTCGGGAGCCTCCGTGCCCGCCTATCCGGTCATGTGCGTCGTGAAGTCGGCCTCCCCTGAACGCGGGAAGCGGCCGCCAGTCGTGACCGGGCACAACAAGAACGCAGTCCGAACGCTGCCCCGTCCACGGCTGCCTCACATACGGAGGATCGAACATGTTTGAAGCCGCGCGCCGACCGTTGAAGATCTGCGTTGATGGTTCCTGCATTGTGCTGCGCTCGCTCGACGACGCCATCGGCTTCGTGCGCGCGCACCCCGTCGGTGAGCACGCCGAGATGCTGCTGGACCAGATGGAGGCCGCCCGCCTGCCGGATCTGCAACGCCGCGCCTGGGTGGCTTTCGAGACCTTCGCCGATGCCATGAAACTGGTGCCGGCCGATGCCAGCCGCCGGCTGATGTAGGCGCTTTCCGGCTTTTGCATCTCTTCCCCGAGGCCCTTTCCTCGTCCCCGATGCTCTCGTGGCGGCGCCTCCCGGTGCCGTGGCGGGGGCGTTCACACGTCCGCGGCGGCCTCCGGGCAGGCCCATGCGCCGCGTGGGAAGCGCATCGGCAGCAAATGCATTTGGGTTATGTTGCGCTGCGATATAGATTGAGGTGATGCGTCGGACGGCGCGCCTTCGGATCGGTCGCGCCTGCGCTCCCGGCCGGAAGGCGCCGTGCGGTTCGACCGCCCCGGTACCCTGCCCCGCCCGGTGATCTTCATGGCCCAACCGCCCAGCGGCGGCGCGTCGTCGGCGACGATGCCCGTCCATCCCCGTCTGCCGCTGCTTGCCCTCGGTGCCGCCGCGTTCGGCATCGGCACCACCGAATTCGTCATCATGGGCCTGCTGCCGGAAATGGCGGCGGAGCTCTCCGTCACCATCCCGCAGGCTGGCCTGCTGGTGACCGGCTACGCCCTTTCGGTGGCCTTCGGCTCGCCCTTTCTCGCCGTAGCGACGGCGCGCATGGACCGCCGCCACGCGCTGCTGGCGCTGATGGGTGTCTTCATCCTCGGCAATCTCCTGTGCGCGCTCGCCCCCGGCTACTGGCTGCTGATGGGCGCGCGGGTGCTCACCGCCCTGTGCCACGGCGCCTTCTTCGGCCTCGGGGCGGTGGTGGCGGCCAGCCTCGTCCTGCCGGGGCGCAAGGCGCAGGCCATCGCCATGATGTTTGCTGGCCTCACCCTCGCCAACGTGCTGGGCGTGCCGCTGGGGACGGCGCTGGGCGAGGCGCTCGGCTGGCGCAGCACCTTCCTCGCCGTGGTGGCGATCGGCTTTGCCGCCGCCGCGGCGCTCGCCGCCTTCCTACCGCGCCACATGCCCGTGCCCGCCATGAGCCTGAGGCAGGAAGCACGTTCCCTGGGCAGCGTGCAGGTGATGCTGGCGATGGGGATTTCCATCGCCTCCTCGGCGAGCCTGTTCAGCGTCTTCACCTATATCGCGCCCATCCTCCAGCAGGTCACCGGGATCAGCGTCCACGGCACCACGGCGATGCTGCTGCTGTTCGGGGTGGGGCTGACCTGCGGCAACTTCCTCGGCGGCCGGCTCGCCGACTGGCGGCTGATGCCCACCGTCATCGGCACGCTGTGCGTGATCATCCCGCTTTTGTGCCTGTTCGCCTTCACCAGCCACGGACCGGGGCCGGCGGCGGTGACCCTGTTCGTGTGGGGCGTGCTCGCCTTCACGCTGATCGCGCCGCTGCAGATGCGGGTGGTGAACGAGGCGGCGCACGCGCCCAACCTCGCCTCCACCGTCAACCAGGGCGCGTTCAACCTGGGCAACGCCATCGGCGCCTGGGCCGGCGGCCTCGCGCTCACCCTCGGCCTGCCCTATGGCGAGCTGCCCTTCATGGGCGCGGCCATTGCCGGCCTCGCCCTGGGGCTCGCGGCGCTGTCCCACGCCCTCGACCTCAAGGCTCGGCGCGCGCCGGCCAGCCGGAGCGGCGACCCGGCGGAGCCCGCCGAGCCCGCCTTGGGCGGACGCCTGTCCTAGCGCGGATCGACATTCAGATCGACCGGCGGCCGAAGAAAAACGCGGACACTGAAGGTCGACCGGTCCTCGTCCTGGATCACATTGTCCGCAGGCGTCCACCCTGGCGGAGGGTCAGTACCGCTCGGGCACCCGGTGGCGGGCATAGTCCGCCTCCTGGTAGCCGTGCGACTTCTGCCGCTTGGGCAGCTCGATCTTCTCCCGCGGCACCTCCTCGTAGGGGATGCGCGAGAGCAGGTGCGAGATGATGTTGAGCCGCGCCCGCTTCTTGTCGTCCGAGTGGGCGACGAACCAGGGCGCCCACTGGGTATCGGAAGCCTCGAACATCTCGTCCCGCGCGCGGGAATAGTCATACCAGCGCGAATAGGATTCCAGATCCATGGGCGAGAGCTTCCACACCTTGCGCGGATCGTCGATGCGGCTCTCCATGCGCCGCGTCTGCTCCTCCTCGGACACCTCCAACCAGTATTTGATGAGGATGACGCCGGATTCGACGATGGCCTTCTCCACGAACGGCACGGAGGCGAGGAACTTCTTCGCCGTCTCCTCCGGGCAAAAGCCCATGACCCGCTCGACCCCGGCCCGGTTGTACCAGGACCGGTCGAAGATAACGATCTCGCCCGCCGCCGGCAGATGCGGCACGTAGCGCTGGATGAACATCTGCGACTTCTCGCGGTCGGTGGGCGGCGGCAGGGCCACCACGCGGAAGGTGCGCGGGCTCACCCGCTCCAGGATCGCCTTGATGACGCCACCCTTGCCGGCACCGTCCCGCCCCTCGAAAATCACGCACACTTTCGCGCCGGTATGCTTGGCCCAGAGCTGCAGCTTCACCAGCTCGCCATGCAGCGCCTTCAGCTCCTGATCATAGGCCTTGCGGGTCAGCGGCGCGTTGGCCTCGCCGTCGGCGCTGACGGCGTGTTTCTTCTTCTTGTCCTTGGACATCCGTCCCTCCCCTGGCAATCCATCCGATGCCTGCCGCCCGGATCAGGCCCAGCTCAGGAAAAAGCCCACGTCGCCCGGCATGCCGTTCGGCCAGTCGATGATCATGGCTTTCAGCTTGTAGTGGCCGGCGCGCAGATGGTCGCGCCACAGCTCGTAGGCCTGCCGCGGGCGTCCGGTGAGGCTGTCCGGCCAGCCGTCCTCCGCATTGTTGATGGCGCGCCCCTTGTCGGAGCACAGGGTGTTCGGAAAGCGCATCACCATGATCTCTGTCTCCCCGCGCTGGGCGGCGAGGCGCATCTTGGTGCGCAGGTTCTCGGAGATCTGGTGCAGCCGCTCGGGCGTGAGGTCCACCGGCTGGGAGAGGGTCTTGATGAGCTCCTCGCGCGCCTTCTCGGCGCGGTCCATGGCGGAGAGCTCCTTGGTGAGCTTCGACTGCTCGATTTCCTGCATGTAGGACCGCAGGTCGTCGGCGCTCATGAAGGTCTCGTCCCCCAGGATGCGGTGCGTGCCGGTCTCGGCCATGGCGTCCTCCCTCTGTCCGTTGTGAATCGGGACGCCAGTTTCGTCTCGGGCGGACCGGCGTCCTTGTCCAATATCAACACTTTCTCGGGGCAACGGAAAACCCCTCCCTGGGCTGAGGTTCGATCGCACCACACCCACGGAAAAAGCCGGCGCGGGAGGCCCGCGCCGGCTTTTTCCAATGCGTGCGGAATGTGGATCAGACGGCCGCGAACACCTCGGCCGGAATGCGGAAGAAACCGCGGCCGTTGGCCAGGGTACGGTAATACGGGGCCGCATGGAGGTAGAGGCGCTCAAACCAGGCCTTCGGCGCGACGCCCTCCGGGAGGCGGTCGATGGTGAACACCTCGGCATTGGGGTTGAAGCGGACATGGATGAGCACGTCGTCCACCTTCTGGACCGGAGCTTCGTCGACGGGCAACTCAACGCGCTTGGCAAGGGCACTCATCACATCGTCTCCTCTGGAAGGGATCATCAAAATCACACGGGGACGCCGAGCTTCGCCGCCGTCGAAAACAGCGGCGCCGCACCTCTGTGGGCGTGAAGCCGCCCGTTGCCCGGCCGTCCGCAAATCCTTGCGTTCCACCGGTTTTGCCCGAAGACCCTGTCAACCCCGCGAGGCTAGGAGAGGGGGAACGGCTATTCTTTGATCGCGATCAATCCGTGGGCGGCGGCCCTGCGCCCGCCCGCGCGACAGGCGGTCGCAGCCGGGTCCGCACGGGACCATTCGGCCGCTCCCGTCCGGCGCAGGCCGGCCGATCGAAGTTCAGTAGCGCAGGCGGGCGTAGTAGGAGGTCTGCGCCGCGGCGCGGGCCTGCCCGAGGGTGAGGATGCCGCGCTGGCGCAGCAGCGGCAGCAGCTTCAGGAAGATCTCCGCCGTCGCGAGCGCGTCGCCCAACGCGGTATGGCGGCCGGCGACGGCGACGCCGAGCCGCGCCGCCATGGCCTCCAGGCTGTGGTTGTCCTCCCCCGGATGGACGACGCCGCCAAGCAGCAGGGTGTCGAGCACCGGCTGGTCGAACCGCACGCCGGTCGCATCCGCCTTGAGGGTCAGAAAACGCAGGTCAAAGGCCACGTTGTGGCCCACCAGCACCGTCTCGGCGGCAAAGGCGTGAAAGGCGGGCAGCACGGCGGCGAGCCGGGGCTTGCCGCGCACCATCTCCGGCCGGATGCCGTGCACGGCAATGCCGGCCTCGGGGATGGAGCGCTCGGGGTCCACCAGCTGGTCGAAGCATTCGCTGGCGAGCAGGCGCCCGTTGACGATGCGGGTGGCGCCGATCTGCAGGATCTCGTCGCCGCCGGCGGGGTCGAGGCCGGTGGTCTCGGTGTCGAACACCGTGTAGGCGATCTCGCCGAGCGGCTGGTCGTCGCTCTCGCGGCTCTGGGCGCTGGCGGCGAAGAGGTCGAAGTCGTAATAGGCCGGGCGGCTTTCGCCGGGCGCCGGGACCTCGGGCGCGACGCCGGCCGCCACCGGCAGCAGGAAGCGGAAGCAGGCGCCCGCGCCATCGCGGGCGTGCTCCAGCCACAGCTCGCCGCCATGCCGTTCCACCACGTCGCGCACCGACAGGGGAGAAGGGGCGTCCCCCGCCTGCATGGGGCTCGTCTGCCAGCCGGTGAGGCGACGCCCCGGCGCCCCGGTCCCGCTCCAGGCCAGGTCCAGATGGGCGCGCCCGCCGGCCGGCGCGAGCCGCAGCGCGAGGTCCGGCTCGCCCACTGCCTCCACCAGCCGCGCGGCGAGGAAGGCCAGCGCCTTGATGAGGGCAAAGCTGTCCACGCTGAGCCAGATGTCGCCGTCCACCGCGTCGGTCGCCACCCGACGCCCGGTCTCGGCGGCAATACGCTGGGCGGCCGCGGCGACGAGGTCGGCGCCCAGCATGTCCTGCAGCGGCCAGCGCGTCTTCATGTCCTGCGAGGCGGTGGCGGCCAGCGCGGTAAGCCGCGCGCTCATGGCACCGACCTCGTCGCGCACCACCGCCTGGAAGCGCTCCCGGTCAGCCGGATCGAGGTCGGGATAGTCGAGCATGTCGAGGGCCGCCTGCATGCTGGCGAAGGAGGCGCGGCTCGCCTCCGACAAATCGAGCCAGCGGCGGTCCTGGCGGGACTGGGCCTCATACTCCTCGGTGATGTCGTCGAGCAGCAGCACGAACCCGTTGATCGCCGCCGTCTGGTCCGCCCCCGCCCGCACCGGGGCGAGGGACACCTGGATGAGGTGGCCGAGCGGCGTGGTGGTGACAAACCGCGCCGAGGCCCGCGCGTCGCCTCGGGCGATGCGCGCCTCGATGCCCTCGCGCGCATGGTCGATGAGGGCCCGGTCGATGACCGCGTGGATGGAGCGCCCGAGCCCGATCAGCTCCGCCCCGCCGGCGCCGCCCGGGGCCGGCGACAGGCGGCGGAAGAGGCCGCGCGCCCGCGCATTGTAGAGCAGGATCCGCCCTTCGAGATTGAGCACCACCACCGATTGCGCGAGCTCCGCCATCAGGGCGGCGAGCTGGTCGCGCTGGACCGCCACGTCGCGGCTCGCATCCGCCACCAGCCGGGCCATGTCCTGCTCCAGGGCGCGGCGCTGCCCGGCAAGGGCGTTGACCGCCTCGGCGAGGACCCGCGTCCCGGGGCTGCCCTGCGGGGTGACATCGGGACCCGCCGCATCGCCGGCGAGCACCCGCGTCGCGTCGGCGAGGCGGGCGGGCGCCTCCACATAAGCGGCATGGAGGCGGCGGGCGAGAAGGCCCAGACCGGCAGCGGCGAGAAACCACCACAGCACCACCAGCATGCCGTGGCTGTCGACGAGGGGCGCGAGGGCCGCGACGACGCTCGCCCGCTCGTCCTCCCCCAGCGCCGCATAAAGGAGGCCCGCGCCGAGCACGAACCAGAGGCCGAGGATCGCGCCCGGCGTCAGCACGGCGAGGACCAGACGCCGGCCAGGGCTCATGCCGGCGCGTCCCCTGCCGATGCCTCCCTTGCGGGCGTGTCCCTCGCCAGCATGTCCTTCACCTTCTGCACCAGCTCGCGGGTGGAGAAGGGCTTGGTGACGTAGGCGTCCGCCCCCGCGCCCACGCCGCGCGCCATGTCGGTCTCCCGGCCCTTGGCGGTGAGCATGACGATGCGGGTACGGCAGACATCCGCATCGGCGCGCACCGCCTCGCACACGTCGAAGCCGCTCATCCCCGGCATGGTGGCGTCGAGAAGGACCAGGCAGGGGTGCTCGCGGCGGATGGCCTCCAGCGCCTCGCGGCCGTCACGGGCGACGCGCACGTCGAAGCCCTCGCGCTTCATCATGAATTCCAGCGAGACGACGATATTGGGCTCGTCGTCGGCGATGAGCACCTTGGCGACGCGGCTGGAATGCGGGGCGGGCCCCGGCTCGGGGATCAGTTCGGGCTCCATGGCGTGTCCTCCCTTTCTTGCATCGGTCCTGTCCGGGACGGGTCCGATGGACGTCGTTCAAGCGATGCCGATGCGGGATGAGCGCAGCTCATGTCCCATCGGGATGTGAACGCAGGGGCAGTCGGAACGCGAAGCATGCGCCGCTGCCCTCTTGTTGGTCCAGCCACATCCGCCCGCCGAGATGTTCCACGATCTGGCGGCTGATCGGAAGCCCGAGGCCGGTGCCGGGCGGCCGGGTCAGGGCGTCGCCGCCCTGCCGGAACTTCTCGAATATGGTGTCGCGGTCGGCCGGCGGCACCCCCGGCCCGTTGTCCTTGACCGCCACCACGAGGCTGTCGCCGTCTAAGGCGAGGCTCACCGCGATGCGGCCGCCCTGCGCCGGCACGAACTTCGTGGCGTTGGAGATGAGGTTGAGCATCACCTGCGTCAGCCGATCGGGATCGGCGCGCAGAAGGGGCACCGCGTCGGGCGCCGTGAAGGTGATCTCGGCGCCGCGGCTGCGGGCCAGTTCGGCGGTGGCCTTCACCGCGTCGCCGACGAGGCGGCGCAGGTCCACGTCGGCGCTGTTCCATTCGGCCTGGCCGGATTCGATCTTGGCCATGTCCAGCACCTGGTTGACGAGCCGCCCGAGGCGCTCGCTCTCGCCGACGATAATGGCGAGGAACTCCGCGCGCTGCGCCGCCTCCATGTCCGGCGCGTCGAGCATCAGTTCCGACAGGGCGCGGATGGCGGTGAGCGGGGTGCGCAGCTCGTGGGTGACGGACGACATGAAGTCGTCCTTCAGCTCGTCCAGCGTCTTCAGCTGCGCGTTGGCGGCGGTGAGATCGGCCGATGCGACCTCCAGCGCGCGGGCATAGACGCGCAGCTGCGAGGCCTCGCTGAGGATCTCCATCACGTCGGCGGTGCCCAGCGGCTCCTCCTCGGCCACCGCCGCCACCAGCACCCGGGCCGAGGCGCTGCCCACCGCGCCGGCGAGCCGCCGCTCCACCCGGTCGACGAGGCGGGCGTCGGCGGTGAGGTCGGCGACCTCGGAGACGCCGCTCTCGCGGGCATGCTCGGCGAAGATCTGCCGCGCCGCCTCCGGGCCGAGCAGGCGGCTCGCCAGCGCCATCAGGTCGGCCGGGCGGGCGCGGCCGCGCCAGAACACCGGCTCTTCGGTGCCGGCCGCCCGGCCGCGCGCGAACACGTCCACGAACAGCAGCGCCTGGCTCGCCTCCCGTCCCGAGGGCCCCCGCCACAGGGACAGGGCCACATAGAGAGAGACGTTGACGAGAAGGCTCCAGAACAGGGAGTGGGACAGGCTGTCGAGCCCGGACAGCCCGAATAGCCGTTCCGGGGCCAGGGCTGTGAGGCCGAACGGGCCGTGGAGGAGGAAGCCGTCGTCGATCCAGCCGGATTTCGCCACCGAGGGCAGCATCAGGGTATAGGCCCAGACCAGGAAGCCGCCGCCAAGGCCACAGACGGCCCCGAGGCGCGTGCCGTCGCGCCAGTACATGCCGCCGAACAAGGCGGGCGCGAACTGGGCCACGGCGGCGAAACTGATGAGGCCGATGGAGACCAGCGCATAGGCCTCCCCCGCCACCTGGAAATAAAGGTAGCCCAGCAGCAGGATGCCGAGGATGGCGGCGCGGCGGATGTTGAGCAGCAGCCGCGTGAGGTCGCCCCCGGCCCGCGCGCCGAACGCCTTCAGCCGCAGCAGCGAGGGCATGACCAGGTCGTTGCATACCATGGTGGAGACGGCGATGGTCTCCACGATCAGCATGCCGGTGGCCGCCGACAGCCCGCCCACATAGGCAAACAGCGCAAGGCCGGCCGCGCCATGGGCGAGGGGCAAGGAGAGCACGAAGGTTTCCGGATCCGCGCCCTTCGGCCCGAACAGCACCATGCCGCCCAGCGCCAGCGGCAGCACGAAGATGTTGATGACCAGGAGATAGGCGGGGAACACCCAGGCGGCGCGCTTCAGGTGCCGCTCGTCCACGCACTCCACCACCATCATCTGGAACTGCCGCGGCAGCAGCAGCACCGAGAGCATGGAGAGCAGGGTGAGGGTGAACCACTGGGCATAGCCGAAGCTGCCGGCCCCGCCTTCGCCGCCGAGCCGCAGCAGGGATTTCAGCTCGGGCAAGGCCTGGGCGCGCGCCCAGATGTCGGCCATGCCGTCGAACAGGCCCCAGGTGACGAACACCCCCACCGCCAGGAAGGCGAGGAGCTTGACCAGGGATTCGAAGGCCACTGCCGCCACCATGCCCTCGTGCCGCTCGGCGCTGTCCAGGTGGCGGGTGCCGAACAGGATGGTGAACAGGGCCAGCGCCAGGGTCACCAGCAGCGTGCCGTCCTGCCACCAGGCGGGGCCCGCCGCGCCGTGCGCCGTGCCGGAGCCGGTGAGCAGCACGTAGCCGGAGGACACCGCCTTCAGCTGCAGCGCGATGTAGGGGACGATGCCGACCACGGTGATGAGCGTCACGACGGCGGCGAGCAGCGGGCTCTTGCCGTAGCGGCTGGCGATGAAGTCGGCGATGGAGGTGATGCGGTAGGTGTGGGCGATGCGGATCATCTTGCGCACCACGATCCAGGCCAGGAGCATGGCCAGCATGGGCCCGAGATAGATGGGCAGGAACCAGACGCCGGTGGTGGCCGCGCGCCCGACGCTGCCGAAATAGGTCCAGGCGGTGCAGTAGACCGCCAACGACAGGGCGTAGATCCAGGCGTTGCCGATCACCGAGCGGCCCTGCGCCGCCCGCCGGTCGGCGAAGGCGGCGACGGCGAACAGGAGCGCGAGGTAGCCCACCGCCGCGCCCACCACCACAGGCGCCGGGATCATGGCGCCCTCCCCCGGCGGACGGGCGCGGACACGACCCGGGAGATGCGGCTCGGCTCGCCCATGGCGCCCTCGTCCGCCTGCGGCTCAGGAGCCATCGCCGGCGGGCGCCGGCGACGGGGGAAGGACGGAATCGGCACCCCTCAGCCGCCGCTCGCTCGCCACCGCGAGGGCAACGATGAGCGCCGCCCAGATGGCGAACAGCGCCACCGGCAGCAAGGGCAGGCCGAACACCGTCACGTCCGCATCCCACACCATGAGCAGCGGGAAGTTGAAGGCCAGGAACCCGGCGCCGCACAGCGCCAGGAGAAGCTGCGGGCGCGGGCCGCGCTCGGCGGGCGCCTCGGCCGGAGCCCGTGCGGGCGCGTGATCGTCGCCGTTCGCCGTCATAGCGCGTCGAACCGGTAGTGCCGCCCGAGCCACTGCTTGAAGCCGCGGACAATGGCGAGGGCCTCCTTCAGCGCCTGCCGCTCCAGCGTCCCGAGCTCGGTCAGGCGGATGGCATTGCCGGGGGGCCGGCCCTCGGCGATCTGGCGCAGGTTGCTGGCGAGCTTCAGGCCGATGAGGAAGCGCAGCGCATCGGTCAGGTCGCGGGCGAAGGAGGGCTCCATGTGCCCGGTCTCCACCAGCGCCTGGAGGCGCTCCGCCGTGCCGAGGGCATAGATACGGTGCTCCAGCGCCAGCGCCCGCACCCCGTGCACAAGCGGGAAGATGCCGAGCTTCTTCAGGTCGATCTCGGCGGCGGCGCGCCCGGTGAGGCCGGGCAGGCGGGACCACCAGCTGCCGCCCTCGCCGAAGCGCTCCACCGCCTGGGCGAAGCGGGCGAAATAGCCGGCGTCGTTCATCATCAGGAAGTCCACATGCGCCCGTGCCGCCGCGAGCAGCCCGCCATCCCCCGCCACCACGGCCGCGTCAAGGAAGATGGCAAGGTTCATGGGTCCTTCCGGATCCCCCCCATGGATCCAGCGCCGGAGCGTGTCCTTGAACGCCGAGAGGGGCTGGCACCACAGCGGGCGGCTCAGCATGATGCCGCCGGGGCACGGGGGATAGCCGAAATCGATGAGCGCCGCGGTGAAGCGCTGCGTGATGGCCTCCAGCCCCTCGCAGGCGAAGCCGTCGGCGAGCAAAAGGGCGTTGTCCTGATCGGTCTTGATGATCTGCTCGCCGCGGCCTTCCGAGCCCATCACCACCAGGCAGCTATTGGCGCGCAGCTCCGGCGGCGCCAGCATCTCCCACAGGCGGCGGAAGACCTGCCGGTTGAGCTCGCCCACCAGCGCGGCGATCACCTCGACGCGCACGCCGTCGCCATCGAGCACGGTCACGAGGCTGTCGATCTGGCGCGCGGCCGCCTTCAGCTCGTCGAAGCTGGTGGCCTGCGCCGCCTCCAGGGCGATGAGGTGGGAGTGGTTGGCGACGAAGGCCATGAGGTCGAGCTGGCCGAGCACGCCGACGATGCCGTCCTCGCCGCTGCCCGCGCCCTCGCGCACCAGCACCCGGTGGATGCGGTGGCGCAGCATGAGGATGAGGGCGTCGTAGAGCTCGTCGTCCGGGCGCACCGACCAGGGCTCGAAGGTCGCCACCTCGCGCACCGCGAGGCGATCCGGCGGCGTCTCCCGCAGCAGGGCGTCGCGCAGATCGGTGGTGGTGAAGATGCCGATGCGCCCGTCGTCGCGCACCAGCGCATCGCTGAGCCGGCGCTCGGAGAGGGCGCGGCACAGGCTGACGATGTCGGTGCCGCCATCGACGAAGAACGGTTTGCGCACATAGACGTCGCGCACCCGCGACGTCATCAGCGACACGAGCTCGCGCCGCTCCCGGCCGGACGCCGAAACCCGCCCGGGTCGGGGCGGGTCGGTGGGACGCGGCGGGTCGAAGGACGCGGCGGCCTGCGAAAGGCCGCCGTCCGCGTGGTCCTCGGCGGGGGGACTGGGGCCGCCCTGTCCCCGGGCCGTATCGGCCCGGGGTATCAGGCGGTCGTCATCGCTGGTGCCGGGCTCCGTATCGGGCGGGCGCGGCATCGGGCGCTCGCCTCAGTGCCCCGAGGCTTCCGAGGCGCCGATGCCGGTCTCCGACCGGACCTCCTGCGCCGGGAACCCGGCCCGGTCGATCTTCGCCCTCTGGCTGTTGTCGAGGATCGAGACCAGCCAGATCCCCAGGAACCCGAGCGTCATGGAGAACAGGGCCGGCGAGGCATAGGGGAAGGGCGCCGAGCCCACCGGGTTGCCGAGGGTGGCCTCCCACACCGAAGGTGACAGCACGGTCAGGATCACCGAGGACGCAAGCCCGAGGAACCCGCCGACCACCGCACCCTTGGTGGTGCAGTCCTTCCACAGCACCGACATGAAAAGCACCGGAAAGTTGGCCGAGGCCGCCACCGCGAAGGCCAGGGACACCATGAAGGCGATGTTCTGCTTCTCGAAGGCGATGCCCAGAAGCACCGCCAGGATGCCGAGGCAGATGGTGGTGATGCGCGAGACCTTCAGCTCCGAGGCGCTGTCGGCCTTGCCGCCCTTGAACACGGTGGAATAGAGGTCGTGCGACACCGCCGAGGCGCCGGATAGGGTCAGGCCCGCCACCACCGCGAGGATGGTCGCGAACGCCACCGCCGAGATGAAGCCGAGGAAGATGTTGCCCCCACCGCCCGAGCCAGGTGCACCGCCGCCATGTTGGAGCCGCCGATGAGGCCGCCCTTGGCGTCGAGGAACTCCGGATTGGTGAGCACGAAGGTGATGGCGCCGAAGCCGATGATGAAGGTGAGCAGGTAGAAGTAGCCGATCCACCCGGTGGCCCACATCACCGACTTGCGCGCTTCCTTGGCGCTCGGCACGGTGAAGAAGCGCATCAGGATATGGGGCAGGCCGGCGGTGCCGAACATCAGCGCCATGCCGAACGAGATGGCCGAGATCGGGTCCTTGATGAAAGTCCCCGGCCCCATGATGGACTGCCCGGCAGCGGCCGCCGCCTCCGGCGCGGCGCCCTTGGCCAGGGCGATCTGGGTCTTGACGCCCACCGCCGCGGCGAACATGCCCTCCGGGCTGAAGCCGTAGCGCCACATGACCATGAGGGCCATGAAGGTGGCCCCGCCCAGAAGCAGGCAGGCCTTGATGATCTGCACCCAGGTGGTGGCGGTCATGCCGCCGAACAGCACGTACACCATCATCAGCGCGCCGACGATGACCACCGCGATCCAGTAGTCGAGGCCGAACAGCAGCTTGATGAGCTGGCCGGCGCCCACCATCTGGGCGATCAGGTAGAAGGCCACCACCACCAGCGTGCCGGAGGCGGCGAAGATGCGCACCGGGGTCTGGGCGAAGCGGAAGGCGGCCACGTCGGCGAAGGTGAACTTGCCGAGGTTGCGCAGGCGTTCCGCCATCAGGAAGGTGAGGATGGGCCAGCCGACGAGGAAGCCGATCGAATAGATCAGCCCGTCGAACCCGGAGCTCATCACCGCCGCGGAGATGCCGAGGAAGGAGGCGGCCGACATGTAGTCGCCGGCGATGGCGAGGCCGTTCTGGAAGCCGGTGATACCGCCGCCGGCGGTGTAGAAGTCGGCCGCCGACTTGGTCTTGGCCGCCGCCCACTTGGTGATGAAGAGGGTGCCGACGACGAAGATCGCGAACATGGCGATCGCCGTCCAGTTGGTGTTCTGCTTCTCCGACGCGCCGATCGCCTCGGCGGCGAAGGCCGACGCGGGCAGGAGAGCGAGGGCGAGGACGCCCGCAAGGCGCAGCGCCCTGCCGATGGAAGTGTGCATCGCGGTCACTTGAGCACCTGCTGCTTGATCTTCTCGGAGAGATCGTCGAACTCGCTGTTGGCGCGCCGGACGTAGAGGGCGGTGATGAGGATCGTGAAGACGATCACGCCGAAGCCGATCGGAATACCCCACGTCATCACGCCGTCGCCGATGCGCACCGCGAGAATGTCTTTCCGGAAGGCGATAAGCAGGATGAAGCCGTAATAGACCACCAGCATCGCCAGCGTGAGAATCCAGCCGAAGCGCGAGCGCTTCGACTTCAGGAGCTGGTAATTGGGATCGGCCGCTATGCGAGCGGCAAGAGATGCATCCATTGGAGCCCCCCCTTTTGCGGGCCGCGGAGGTTCCGCGGGCCTGGTTGTTATGTTGTGGTTGACGGGTGCCCTGCACGCGGCCCTTCCGTCGCGCCCGCAATCTGGACCAGTCGCGTGCCCGGCGCTAGCTGGGTAAATACCGTACTTTGGGCGATGCCCTTAAGGCAGGATCAGGTGCCCCGCGGGCCGCACGGGTCCACGAAGAATCGCATTAGATTGAATGTTTATGCGCCTTTCTGGGGGATTTAAGCACCCTCGCCCCAGCATTTCGACCGCATGCGGGAGGTCGGGTTCCAGTCGACGCCCGATCTTATACTTTCGGCCAAAGACTCTGATTGGTTCATCCTTCGTATTATGTCGAAAGTGGCGTTTGCGCCGGTCGGAGCAAGAAACAAGGATACGGCCGCCGGCCCGGCGGTCGCGATCCGCAGCCCCGCCGGGCGCCGCAGGGGGTGGCTCCCGCGACGACAAAATCCCTCGTGTCCCATCGCCGCGCGACCGCGCAGATCGATCAGATCCGCCTTGGTTGCAACCGGCTGCGCGTGTTAGCTTCGCCAGCACATCACGCCCCTCAGTTCCCGTCCGCCGCCGACATCCCATCCCCCGCTGTTTCCTCGCCGGCCTTCACCACCGCATCCCGAACGGGGAGGATCAATGGATCTGAACACGGTCCGGCAGATCAGGACGCCCACGCTCCCCGGTGACATCGAGGCGTGGCCGGCGGGGCATGCCTGGCTCGCGGGCGGTACGTGGCTGATGTCCGAGCCGCAGCCCTCCGTCGACACGCTGGTGGACCTCCAGGGCTTCGCCTGGCCCGACCTCACCTTGTCCGATGCCGGCATCGAGATCGCCGCCACCTGTCCCATTGCGCGCGTCGGCGACACCGTGGCGCCGCCGGACTGGCATGCGGCGCCACTGCTGCGGGCGTGCGTCCATTCGCTGCTGATGTCGTTCAAGGTGGCCGGCGTCGCCACCGTCGGCGGCAACATCTGCATGTCGCTGCCGGCCGGCGCCATGATCTCGCTGACCGTGGCGCTCGAGGCGACCTACCTGCTCTGGCCACGCGCGGGCGCACCGCGCAGTGTGGCCGCCCTCGACTTTGTCACCGGCAACCACGCCAACATCCTGGCGCCGGGCGAGCTGCTGCGGGCGATCCAAATCCCCGCCTCGGCGCTGAAGAAGCGCTTCGCCATGCGCCGGGCCTCTCTGACCAAGCTCGGCCGCTCGGCGGCGCTGCTCATCGGCACGCGCGGGCCGGCGGGCGACCTGCTCCTGACCATCACCGCCGCGACGCCGCGCCCGGTGCAACTGCACTTCCCGCAGCTGCCGGACGCGCCGGCGATGCAGGCCGCCATCGCCGCGGCGATCCCGGCGGACGGCTATTTCGACGACGTCAACGGCACGCCCGCCTACAAGCGGCACCTCACCGCGCATTTCGCGCAGGAGATCCGGGCCGAACTGGCGGCAACCGGGGGCGCGGCGTGACCTACTCCATCGACGGGCGGCAGGTTTCCGACGAGCCGCGGCCGGGCCAGTGCCTGCGGACCTTCCTGCGCGATTGCGGCGTGTTCGGCGTGAAGAAGGGCTGCGACGCCGGCGATTGCGGCGCCTGCACCGTATGGCTCGACGGGGTGCCTGTGCATTCCTGCCTGATGCCGGCCTTCCGCGCCCGGGGGCGGCAGGTCACCACCATCCAGGGCCTCGCGCACGGGGATGAGCTTCATCCGGTGCAGACGGCCTTCATGGAGGCGCAGGGGTTCCAGTGCGGCTTCTGCACCGCTGGCATGATCATGACCGTGGCCGCCCTCGACGAGGCCCAGCGCGCCGACCTGCCGCGATCGCTGAAGGGCAACCTCTGCCGCTGCACCGGCTACCGGTCCATCGAGGATGCGGTGGACGGCATCCGCGCCACCGATCACGACGTCGCCGGCGCGGCCTGCGGCGCGAGCCTGCCCAACCCGTTCAGCCGGGGCATCGTCACCGGCCACGCGCGCTACACCATGGACGTGGCGGTGGACCGCCTGCTCCACCTCAAGGTGCTGCGCTCGCCCCACGCCCATGCGCGCATCCTGGGCATCGGCCGGGAGAAGGCGCTGGCGGTGCCGGGCGTCGTCGCAGTGTTCACCTTCGAGGACGTGCCGCGCAAGCTCTACAGCACCGCCACCCACGAGGATCATCTCGTGGATCCGGACGACACCTACATCCTCGACGACGTGGTCCGCGTCGTCGGCCAGCGTGTCGCCGCCGTGGTGGCGGAGAGCGAGGCGGCGGCGGAAGCCGGCTGCCGGGCGCTGGAGGTGGCGTACGAGGTCCTGCCCGCCGTGTTCGATCCGGTCCTCGCCATGGCCGATGGCGCACCCGTCCTCCACCACAAGGGCAACGCGGCCCGGGGCAACATCTACGTCACCTTCGGCGGCGAGGTGGGCAGCGTGGCGGCCGGCTTCGAGGCCGCGGCGGTGGTGCACGAGAAGACCTATTCCACCTCGCGCGTCCAGCACGCGCACCTGGAGACCCATGG
This sequence comes from Xanthobacter dioxanivorans, assembly GCF_016807805.1. Taxonomy (NCBI): domain Bacteria; kingdom Pseudomonadati; phylum Pseudomonadota; class Alphaproteobacteria; order Hyphomicrobiales; family Xanthobacteraceae; genus Xanthobacter; species Xanthobacter dioxanivorans. The sequence goes on from NZ_CP063362.1 coordinate 1,058,594, forward strand.
CTCCATCGCCTGGCGGGACGAAGAGGGACGCGTCCATGTGCGCACCTCCACCCAGGCGCCGTTCATCGTCCACCGCAAGCTCTGCTATTTGTTCGGCATCTTCCCGCACGACCTGCACGTGTTCACCGAGCGCGTCGGCGGCGGCTTCGGCGGCAAGCAGGAGATGGTGTCCGAGGATTTGTGCGTCCTCGCCACCCTCAAGCTGGGGCGCCCGGTGAAGTGGGAGTTCACCCGCGAGGAGGAATTCCTCGGCGCCACCACCCGCCACCAGATGACCACGCGGGTGAAGATCGGCGCCCGCGCCGACGGCACCCTCACCGCCCTCGAGGTGCATGTGGTCTCCAATACCGGCGCCTATGGCGGCCACGGCAGCGAGACCCTGGCGGCGGCGCTGGGCAGCCCCATCGCCGCCTATCGCTGCCCCAACAAGAAGGCCGAGGGCAGCGCCGTCTACACCAACATGATTCCCGGCGGCGGCTTTCGCGGCTATGGCGCCTCGCAGAGCACCTTCGCCATCGAATGCGCCATGGACGACCTCGCGGCCAAGCTCGGCATCGCCCCGCTGGCGATCCGCCGCAGCAACATGATCGGGCCGGACGACGTCATCGAATCGGTGTGGGGAGACCCCTCCGACGTGGCCTTCGGCAGCTATGGCCTCGACCAGTGCCTCGATCTGGTGGAGGCGGAGCTGGCCGGCGGCGGCGGATTGCCGGTGCCGGAGGGAGACTGGGCGCAGGGCACCGGCTTCGCCGTGTCCATGCTGGAGAGCGGCCCGCCCACCGAGCACCGCTCCGGCGGCCAGATGCGGCTGGAGCCGGACGGCTCCTACCACCTCGCCATCGGCTCGACGGAAATGGGCAACGGCTCCATCACCGCGCACCGGCAGATCGCCGCCGAGCTGCTCGGCGCGCGCGCCGAATCCATCGCCATCATCAATGCCGATACCGACCTCGCGCCCTATGATTCCGGCACCTTCGCCAGCACCGGCACGGTGGTGGCCGGGCAGGCGGTGGAACTGACCGCCCGGGCCCTGCGCGACAGCATCCGCGCCGGCGCCGCCCGCCTCACCGGCATCCCGCCGGGCGACTGGGCGCTGGCCGACGGGGCGGTGGTGAGCGGCAACAGCCGCATCCCGCTCGCCGAGCTGCACCGCCGCGGCACCGCCCTCGGCCACCGCTTCGAGGCCCGGCGCAAGGCCTACCTCTCGCCGCGCACCATCGCCTTCAACGTGCAGGGCGTGCGCCTCGCGGTGCACCGCGTCACCGGCGAGATCCGCATCCTGCACAGCGTGCATGCGGCCGACATCGGACGCCTCATCAATCCGGTCCAGTGCCGCGGGCAGCTGGAGGGCGCGGTGGCCATGGGGCTCGGCTGGGCGCTCACCGAGCACATGGTGCACGACGAGAACGGCCGGCCGCTCAACCCGGCGCTGCGCAACTACCACATCCCGGCCTTCGCCGACACGCCGCGCACCACAATCCTGTTCGCCGACACCTTCGACACCATCGGCCCTCTCGGCGCGAAGGCGCAGGGCGAATGCGCCATCAATGCGGTGGCGCCGGCGGTCTCCAACGCGCTGGCGGATGCCACCGGCGTGCGCTTCGCGGAGCTGCCGTTCACGCCCGATCGCATCTTCGACCAGCTCAGCGTGGCGCCGTGACCGAGGCGCCGGCAGGGTCCGTCACCGTCGTCATCCAGACGCGGGTGCTGGAGGGGCACGAGGCCGCCTTCGCCGCGTGGCAGGAGGAGACGCAGAAGGTGATCGCCGGCTTTCCCGGCTTCATCGAGCAGTCCATCGCCCCGCCCGCGCCGCCCACGCAGGTGGACTGGGTGATCCTCCAGCGCTTCGCCAGCACCGACGCGGCCGTGGGCTGGCTGAACTCCGGCGCCCGGCTGGCGCGGCTCGCCGGCGTCACGCACATGCTGGCCGGCCGGGACGACGTGCATCTGGTGCGGGACGGGGCATCGGGCGTGCTGCCGGCGCCCATCGCCATGGTCATCTCCACCCGGCTCAAGCCGGGGCAGGAGGCGGCCTACCGCGCCTGGGAGCAGCGCATCGCCGCGGCGCAGAGCCGGGCGCCCGGCTTCCAGGGCTACCGGTTCGAGGCGCCCATTCCCGGCGTGCAGGAGGACTTCCTCTCCATCCTGCGCTTCGACACCGAGGCCAACCTGAACGCATGGCTCTTGTCGCCCGAGCGCAAGGCCATGCTGGCGGAGGCGGAGCCCTTCACGGCGGAATTCCATACCCGGCTCGCCCGCACCGGCTTCGACCAGTGGTTCGGCACCACGGCCGGCCAGGCGCCGGCGGCGTGGAAGCAGAACATGCTGGTGGTGCTCATGCTCTACCCGGTGGTGTTCCTGTTCGGCGCCCTGGTGCAGACGCCGCTGCTCCAGCAGGGCGCGAAGCTGCCGTTTCCGGTGGCGCTGTTCGTCGGCAACGTGGTCAGCGTCCTCCTCCTGAGCCTGCTGGTGCCGTGGGTGAGCCGGCGCTTCGGCTGGTGGCTGCGGCCTGGCAGCCGATGGATCGACGCCGTCGGCGCCGGCGTGCTGGTGCTGCTCTACGGCGCGATGATCGCCGCCTTCACCCTGTCCTGAGCGCGGTTGCTGCCGGCGATCGGGCGGCCCAGGGAAAGCTTTGACCTTGCGGCCGCGCTGGGCATGATGCCTGCGTTTTCCGGGGAGGGTTTCGACGTGGATTGTGCTGTGGCTGTCCTCGTGGTGGGCGCCGGCCCGACCGGGCTTCTGTTGGCGGCCGAGCTCCATCGCCGCGGCGTGGACTGCCTTCTCATTGATGCGCACGAGCGACCCCTGGACTGGGATCGCGCGACGGTCGTGCATCCGCGCTCCATCGAGATCTTCGAATCCCTCGGCATCGTCGAGCCCCTGCTCGCGGCCGGCGTCAGGCAGCGCCGGGCGCGCCTGCATTCGAACGGCAGCGCGCTCGGGGACATCGACCTTGCGCTCTGCGGCAGCCGCTATGCGTTCAATCTCGGCGTCTCCGAGGAAGTCACCGAAGCCATCCTCACCGACTACCTGATCCGGCAGGGGGGTACGGTCACCCGTTCCACCCGGCTGGTCGGCCTGGAGGAACGCGCGGACGGCGTCCTGGCGACAATGGAGCGCGAGGGCGCGGAAATTCAGGTTCTCGCCCAGTGGGTGGCCGGATGCGACGGGCACCGCAGCACGGTCCGGACACTGGCGGGCATCGCCCAGGACGGGCACGACATCGCCGAACCATGGGCCGTGTTCGACGCCACCGTGGGCGGCTTTTCGGAATCGTACGAGGCCAACTACGCCTATCTCGACGAGATCCCGGTGATCCTCACCGCCCTGCCGGACCGGCGCTGGCGCGTCTATCTCCGGCCGAGCACCGAGGACTCCGATCTGGTGGCCGATGCCTCGGCCACCATCGCCCGCTACCTGCCGTCGTCCCGTTTCGAGGACGTCGCCAACCCGACCCGCTTCCAGTGCCACACCAAGGTCGCGCAGAGGTACCGGGCGGGACGCCTGCTGCTGGCCGGGGACGCCGCCCACACCTGCAGCCCCGTGCAGGGCCACGGGATGAACAGCGGATTGCAGGATGCGTACAACCTCTCCTGGAAGCTCGCGCTGGTCTGCCAGGGGCACTGCCCCGACACCCTGCTCGACAGCTATGAGGCCGAAAGGCGCCCGGTGGCCCAGATGGTGACGACCTCGGGGGACGAGGCGGACAGCGCCCAGATGCTGAAGGACCCGAGCGAGCGCCGCGCCCGCGACGCGGCCATCCGCGCGGTGTTCGCGAACCCCGCGACGCGCCACCAGGAAGCCGTCGCCGAGGCGGAACTGAACATCGACTACGGCGGCTCGCCGATCGTGATGGGCGACCGGCACCATGCGCTCGCCCCCGGCCAGCGGCTGCCGGACCGGATCGAGGTCCGTGCCGCCGATGGCGGCGTTCTGACCCTCGATGCGTTCACCAACCGCCCCGGCCACACGGCTCTTCTCATCGGCGGCGCATCGACGACCCATGACGAGCTGGCGGACGTCCACCGCGCGATCCAGTCGCGCGCCGGCGTCCCGGTCGTCGAGGCTGCCTTCACGCTGACCGCGCAGCCGGAGCAGGGGCAGGGGCAGGGGCACGGCCGCCTGGAACCCGACGCCGCCGACCGGCTGGGCGTCGGCGCGATGACGCTGCTGGTGGTCCGGCCCGACGGCCATGTGGGCCTGCGCGCCGATGCCGGCCACGCCGAGGCCCTCGCCGCCTACGGCGCGCTTTTGGGAACCCGGGAGACCTGAACGCCGCGCCGGCACCGCCCTCAGGGAAATCCGACGCGCGAAAGGACGGCTTCCAGGACGGCATCAGCCTTGACGCCCTCGGCAACGTCTGGACTTCCGCCCTGGGCGGCGTGCACTGCCATGCGCCGGACGGCACCCATCTCGGCACCATCCCCATCCCGGAGCGCGTCTCCAACGTGTGCTTCGGCGGGCGCAAGCGCAACCGGCTGCTCATCACCGCGCAGACCTCGCTCTACGCCATCGATGTCAACCCGCAGGGCGCCGTCCCCGGCGGGGCGCGCACCGGCGTCCCGGATGGGCCGGTGGGCTCAGACGGCGCGTAGCCGGAACTGCTCCGCCATCCATTCGATGACCACGCGCACCCGCGGCGAGAGCTGGCGCGTGTGCGAATACAGCACGTGAACCGGCAGCGGCGTCGGCGGATAATCTCGAAGGATCTCCACAAGCGTCCCACGGGCCAGCTCGGGGACGATGCGATAGCGCGGAACCTGGATGATCCCCAGCCCCTGGCAGGCGCAGGCCACGTTGGTTTCGGCGCCGGTCACGGTCACGACGGAGGGCGGCGTCATCTGCCGCTCCCTGCCGCGATCGAGAAAGACAAGCGGGCTGACGGCGGCGGCGTCCGGGGCAAGCAGGCCGATGATGCGGTGGTTCCCCAGATCGTCCGGCGACGCCGGGATGCCGAACCGCTCGATGTAGGAGGGACTGGCGTAGGTGCCCCGGCCGAGTTCCGCTAGCTTGCGGCGGATCAGCGGGCTGTCGCTCAGCGTGCCGGCGCGCAGGATGCAGTCGAACCCCTCCCGCACCATGTCCAGCGCCTGGTGCGCCTCCCCGATGTGAAGCCGCAGGCCCGGATAGGCGTCGAGGAAGCGGGGAAGACCCGGCAGCAGGAAATGGCGCGCCTGCGTGCCATGCACGTCGATGCGCACGAGGCCCGCGGGCTTGGCACCGGCGAAGGCGCCTTCGGCATCCTCCAGATCGGCGATCAGCGCCACGCAGCGCTGGTAATAAGCCTCCCCGTCCAGCGTCGGGCTGACCTGGCGGGTGGTGCGCTGGAGCAGGCGAACACCCAGCCGGGCCTCCAGCCCCTTCACCGCGTCGGTCACGGACGAGCGCGGAAGCCCGAGATCCTCCGCGGCCTTGGTGAAGCTCCGGCGCTCCACGATCCGGGTGAAGACCCGCATGGCATCGAACCGATCCATTGTTCGACATCTCGAATGGTGATGCCGGATCATGGGTGATTATCTGGCAGAATGAAATGGGCATTGTCTCCTCACACCCGCCGGACACCGGCGAGCAGCAAGGAGCAGGACTCATGGCCAATCACTCCCGCAAGGTCGCGATCGTCACCGGCGCCTCGGGCGGCATCGGCGCGGCGGTGGCCGAACGCCTCGCCAAAGACGGCTTCACCGTGGTGGTGAACTACGCCGGCAGCACCGGCCCGGCGGAAGCCCTCGTGGCGAAGATCGAAGCCGCCGGTGGCCGCGCCGTCACCGCCCAGGCCGATATTTCCAGCGTCGAGGCGGTGCGCCGCATGTTCGACAGCGCCGAGACCGCGTTCGGCGGCGTCGACGTGCTGGTCAACAATGCCGGCATCATGAATCTCGCGACCATCGCCGACAGCGACGACGCCCTGTTCGACCGGCAGATCGCGGTGAACCTGAAGGGCACCTTCAACACCCTGCGCGAGGCGGCGCGGCGGCTGCGGGACGGCGGGCGGATCGTGAACCTCTCGTCCAGCGTCGTCGGCCTGTTGCAGCCGACCTACGGCGTCTACGCCGCCACCAAGGCGGCGGTGGAAGCCATGACCAGCATCCTTGCCAAGGAGCTGCGCGGCCGGAACATCACCGTCAATGCCGTGGCGCCGGGACCGACTGCGACCAAGCTCTTCCTCGACGGCAAGCCGCAGGAGGTCATCGACCGCCTGGCCAAGCTCGCCCCGCTGGAGCGCCTCGGCCAGCCCGAAGACATCGCCTCGGCGGTCGCCCTGCTGGTGGGGCCGGACGGCGGCTGGATCAACGGCCAGACCCTGCGGGTGAACGGCGGGATCATCTGATCGCGCCCCGCGTTCCATCCCTCGACGTCAGGCCGCGTCCCAGACCGGCGCGAAGGGAGGGCTCACGAAGCGCTGCGCCTTGGGCAGGCGGGCGATGACGGCGTGGTCGTCGCGGTCGAGGGTGAGGCCGAGCGCGCCAAGATTCTCCTTCTGCCGCGCCGCGCCCGCCGCCTTGGGAATGACCGCCACCTCGCCCTGGTCCAGCAGCCAGCGCAGCGCCACCTGGGCCGGCGTCGCGCCGTGCTTCCCGGCAATGGCACGCAGCTCCGCGCTCTCGGCCACCGCGCCCCTGGCGAGCGGGCAATAGCCGGTGACGGGAACGCCGTGGCCGGCGAGGTAGGTCCGGATCGGCGCCTGATCCAGAAAGACGTGATACTCGATCTGGTTGCAGGCGATGGGCGCGCCGATCTCCTCCACCACGCGCTTCAGCAGCGGCAAGGTGAAATTGGCGACACCGATGGCGCGCGTGAGGCCCTCCTCCTCGAGGCGCGCCAGCGTCGCCATCGCCGCCGGCAGGTTCATCTGCGGCGACGGCCAGTGGACAAGGAAGAGATCCACATGGTCGAGCCCGAGCTTCTCCAGGCTCGCGTCCATGGAACGGCGGATGGCATCGGGCGCGAGCTGGTCGTGCCAGACCTTGGTGGTCACGTGCAGCGCGTCGCGGGGAAGGCCGCAGGCGGCGAGGGCCGCGCCCACCTCCGCCTCGTTGCCGTACATGGCGGCGGTGTCGATGTGGCGATAGCCGAGGGCGAGGGCGCTCTCCACCGCGGCCCGGCAGGTATCGCCGGTCATCTGGAAGGTACCGAAGCCCAGGCGCGGCAAGAGGATGCCGCGCGTTTCGATATCGGTCATGGAATGCTCCGAAACCTGGGAATGCGAGCCGGACGGAAAGGCTACGCGGCCGGCGCTATGGCGCGCGACCGCGAGAGGTCAACCTGATCGATGCCGAAGACGTCCGCCAACCAGTCGATCATCAATTCCTGACCCAAGGTCGGATTGTCGTGCTGGCAATGCTCGGCGCCGGTCATCTCGGCATCCACCAGCATCAGGGTGACGTTCACGCCGGCGGCCTTGGCATATTGGTAGCCCTGCCGCGCCGCCTCGACGCCAAGCACGTCGTGGCCGCCGTGCAGGATGAGATAGGGGCATTTCATGTTCTCGAACACGCCCCGCATGTCGAAATTCTTGGTCTTCTCGGCGACGCCCTTCATGCTGTCGGCGCCGAACACCCACTTCATGTGGGAGGCGAGGCCATGGTCCTCGGCGCGATCCTTGTAGCGCTCGTAGAGGCTCAGCACGCCGCCATGGGAGATGGCCGCGGCGAGGCGCGGCTCCATGGCGCCGGCGCGGGCCGCATAATAGCCGCCCAATGACGAGCCGGAGACGGCGATCCGGCTCGTGTCCACGTCGTCGCGGGTGGCGAGCCAGTCGATGCAGCGGCCCACCGGCACCTCATAGTCGTAGCGGTTGGCAAGGCCGTGGCGGCGCAGGGTCGCCCCCTGCCCCGGCCCGTCCATGAGCAATACGGAGATGCCGCGCTGGAGCGCGCCGCGCCCGGTCATGAACCAGAGCTCATCCTTGTAGGAATCCAGCCCGCCGAACGAGATCAGCACCGGCTGCCGGCCGGTGTCGAACGGCGCGCGGATGAAGTAGCCGTACATGGGCTTGCCGTCGTCCTCGTACGGCACCTCCACGAATTCGCCCTGCGGCACAGTGTGGGCAAGGAAGCGCCGAGTGGACAGCTCCGCCTTCTCGAAGGTGGGCATGCGGCGCGGATCCGTCGGCTCCAGCCAGAACTCGGCCGAGCGGTACATGTCGGCGGCGCGCAGATAGCAGTTCATGGCGGTCTGGATGTGGCCCCTGGCCTCCTCCGCCTCGCCGCGGCGGAAGTTGTTGTCGGCTACCACCATCCATTCGCGGTGCCAGCTGTCGTAATCCCCCGGGATCATCCGGCTCGCCGCGAGGAAGCTCTCGGAGACGGTGCCGCCGCCCTCCTGCGTCTCGCCCAGCGCGCGGCGGAACTGGTAGGACGGCCAGGGAAAATCGGGCCAGTGATGCCAGCCGTAGGGCTCGTAATGGGGCGAGGCGTCGGTGGCGACGGCGTCGATGAGCTTGGCTTCGGTGTCGGTCATGGGACGGCTCCGCGCAGAGGTTTCGGGCGTGCGGAAGGCGGGCCGGCGCCGTAGGGCGCCGTCCGGATTTCAATGCAGAGGGGTCGGCTCAGCCGGCCGTCTTCATGCCCCAGCGCTCGACGGTCTTCCTCTCGACCCAGTCGAAGAACCAGTTCTCCGAGACCCACCCGATCATGGCGATGGTGATCATGCCGCAGATCATGATGTCGGGCCGAAGCTGCCAGCGGGCGTCATCGATGAGGAAGCCGAGGCCGGTGATGGACGAGATCATCTCCGCCCCGACGATCACGCGCCAGCCCACGCCATAGGTCAGGCGCATGCCGGTGATGATGTAGGGCAAGGAGCCGGGAATGAGGATGGCGCGCGTGTAGAGGCTGCGGGAGGCGAGATAGACCTTGGCCACCTCCGTGTATTGGCCCGACAGGGTCTGCACCCCGGTCATGGTGTTGAACATGATCGACCAGATGCCGGAGAAGAAGATCACGAACACGGTGGAGGTGAAGCCGACGCCGAACCACAGGATGGCGAGCGGGATCCAGGCGATGCCGGGAATGGGATAGAGCAGCCGGCACAAGGGCAGGAAGGCGGCGCGGATGGTGGGCGAGGCGCCCATCACCAGGCCGGCCGGAATGCCCACCAGAGCCGCCAGCATGACGCCGGTGATCTGCCGTCCGACGCTCGCCGCCGTGTTGGACAGCAGGGCGCCGGACAGGGTCAGGTCGTAGAAGGCGACCACCACCTGGAACGGCGATGGGAAGGCCCATTTGGGCATGAGCCCCAAGCTGTACACCACCTGCCAAATGAGCAGGAAGCCGGCGATGGTGCCGAGCCCCAGCAGCCGGTCCCGCCCCGGCAGGCGCAGGCGCGGCAGGTAGGAGGCGAAGGTTGTCGCCTTGGAGGTGGACGCCTTGGGGGAAGCCGTCATCGCCATCTCACGCTCCCGCCATCATGTCGGCCTGCTCCAGCTGGGCCGCGCGGTTGATCTCCTCGCCGAGCACGCCTCGCACCTCCCGCTGGAGGCGGCCCATGGCCTCGCTGGTCATGTCCCGGGGCCGGGGCTCGCTCACGGCGATCACCTGCTTGATGCGGCCCGGGCGGGCGGTCATCACCACGATCCGGTCGGAGAGGTAGAGCGCCTCCTCGATGGAGTGGGTCACGAAGATCACGGTCTTCTTGTATTCGCGCCAGATGCGCAGCAGTTCGTCCTGCAGCGTCTCGCGCGTCTGCGCGTCAAGGGCGCCAAAGGGCTCGTCCATGAGCAGCAGGGAGGGGTTCACCGCCAGGGCGCGGGCGATGGAGACGCGCTGCTTCATGCCGCCGGACAGGTGATGCGGAAAGCGAGCGGCGAAATCCGCAAGGCCCACGGTCTTCAGCAGCCCGTCGGCAATTTCCCGCCGCTCCTTCGCCGAGCGCCCGCGCGCCCGGAGGCCGAACTCCACGTTGTCGCGCACGGTCATCCACGGGAACAGCGCATAGTCCTGGAACACCACGGCGCGGTCGGGCCCCGGCCCGTCCACCGCCTTGCCGTCGATGCTCATGCGCCCGTGCGTCGCCGGGATGAGTCCGGCGACGATCTTCAGGAGGGTGGACTTGCCGCAGCCGGAAGGGCCGAGCAGGCAGATGAACTCGCCCTCCTCGATCTTCAGGTTGATATCCACCAGCGCGGAGACGTCCGCGCCCTGGTTGCCGTATCTCTTGTCGAGGCCGTCGATGATCACCATGCGGGCCTCACTTCTTCAGCTTTTCATAGCCGGGATAGCCCGGATAGCTCTCGACCATGGAGAGATCCACGGCGTCCTCGTACTTCACCGGCTTCTGCAGCAGATTGTCCTGCGCCATCCAGCCCAGCAGCGCCTCGATCCAGACCTTGGGCGGCGCGTTGTAGGTCCAGCCGCAATTGCCGTAGGACTGCTCCAGCAGCTTGCTGTCCATGTTCGGCACGTAGTGCTTGAGCACTTCCATGCCGAGCTTCTTGTCGGTGCGCATGATGTGCACCGCATCGAGATGCGCCCAGACTAGGCGCTTCGCCAGCTCGGGATGCGCCGCCACGAACTTCTTGCTCATGATCATGCCGTTGCGCAGCATGTCGGAATCCAGCTTCGTCTTGTCCACCAGCTCGTTGGCGGGCAAAAGCAGCTTGGCGCCCTTGTCGATGGCGTTGGTGCCGTAGGGCTCGAACGGGAAGGCGGCGGCGATGTCGCCGGTCAGCAGGGCGGAGGCCACTTCCGGCACCGGCACCAAAGCAAGCTGCACGTCCTTCTCGGTGAGGCCGAAGCGGGGCAGGATCTCCTTGGTGAGGGTGAGATACTGCACGTCGAACTTGGTGACGATGCCGATGCGCTTGCCCTTGAGGTCCGCCCAGGACTTCACATTGGGCGAGGCCACCATCAGCGCGCAATTGGCGGAGGAGGCGGCGACGATGGTGTTCTCGATGCCGGCGGAGAGATAGCGCAGGGCGCTCGCATACTGGTTATAGCCCACGTCATAGTCGCCGATGGCCATCATCTGGTTGGAACGCTGGTAGTTCCCGCCGATGAACTCCACCTTGACGCCGTATTTGTCCCAGAGCTTCAGGTATTCGGCGACGAAGGGCTGGATGTGGTCGTAGCCGGGCGTGCCGGCGACCACCTTGACCGTGTAATTGTCCACCGCCTGCGCCGCCGCGGACCCCGCCGCGGCCACACTCATGAACAGACCGAGCAATGCTCCTCTGATCGTCATTCTTGTTCCCCTGCAAGGATATGGGAGACGGGGCGCGGGGGGCTTGCGCGCCCCGCGCGGACGCTCATTCGGCGGCGATGCCGTGCGCCTTGGGCGCGACGTGCGTGATCTGCCGCACCGCCTCAACGGCCCGCGTCATGGCGGCGAGGGCGGACAGCTCCATGTCGGCGATGCGGGAGAGGATCTCGCCGGCCGCCTTCAGGTCCGCCTCGTAGCGCAACACCCGGAAGGTGTCGGACGACTTCTGCATCAACTCGGCCGCCGCGGCGGCGTCGGTGGTGTCGAGACCGCGCAGGCCGAGCTCCCGGGTGACGCGGCGCAGATAGCCGGCGGCGCCGGCCCGGCCGAGCACGCCGTGGTTCGGGATCTGGCCTCGCAGGAACAGCGGGCGGCGCGTGCCGTCGGGGGCGAGCACGTCCTCGACCTCGCCCTTGCGGATCTTCTCGGCGAAGGCGGCCATGCCCGGCGCTCCGGTCTCGAAGCGCGGGATCTGCCACTGGTTGCCGAACAGGGCATAGGGCTTGGGATAATCGCCGCACAGGATCTTAAGGTTGCGGCGGAACGAGTGGCGGATGGATGTGGCGATGTCCCAGGCGGGATCTCGGCCGGGCTCCACCCACACCATGAGGAAGGGACCGTAGCCATCGTGCAGGGTCCATTCCCCGCCGAAGGGATGGTGGTGCTCCCACGGCTCGTAGCCGCTGGCGCCGCGCTGCTTGGCCTGGGCCCATGCCTCGCGGAAGACGCTGATCGGCGCCTCGTAGCGGGAGTGGGGCATGATGTCGTTGGGCTCGAAGATGGTCACCGTGCCCTTGTCGAGATCATAGCCGGCGACCACCACATGGTGGCCGAAACCTGTCTTGCCCATGGTCTCGTGCTGGAACTTCAGGCGCGGCGAGGTCCTGGCCCCATAGGGCAGCATGAGCGAGTAGTGCAGGCCCACCTGCACCGGGATGCCCCGGTCGACCAGCGCGCACAGCTTGGCGAACGCCTCGTCGAAGCCGTTCTCGTGGTCCTCCTCCCAGTGGCCCTCGAAGCCGAGGGAGGAGGAGGTGTATTCCCAGATCTCGTGGAAGGGGCCGGCGCCGCCGTTGAAGGCGGGGGCGCCCCACACCGGGGTCCAGCGGAAGGAGAAGCCGTCGCCGGAGGTGCCGTCGGCGAACAGCACGTCGCTTTCGCCGAACAGGCGGTACATGCCGAGCAGGCCGGTGAAGTAGCAGCGGCCGGAATTACCGCCTTCCGGATAGGCCTTCGCGCCCATCCAGGTCATGGAATAGTAAGCGTCGTCGTAGCCGGTGACGTATGCCATGAGTCTACTCCGGTGAGGGTCTGCTCAGATGATGACTTCTGCCTTTCGAGGCCTCAGATCAGGGGATTGGTGATCTTCCTGCGCAGCTCGCGCTCGTTTATGCCGAACACGTCCATGAGCCAGTCGGCCATCAATTCCTGGCCGATGGTCGGGTTGTCATGCTGGCAGTGGTCGGCGCCGGTCTCCTCCTCGGTGACGAAGCGCAGGGTGACGTCCACGCCCTTGGACTTGGCATAGTCCGCCACCTTGCGGGCCGCGGCGACGCCGAGCACGTCGTGTCCGCCATGGACGATGAGGTAGGGGCACGTCATGTGGTCGAGGTGACCCTCCAGCTTGAAGGGTGCGGCCTTTTCCAGGGCCTCCGTCATGGAAGAGGCGCCGAACACCGACTTGATGTGGTCGGCAAGGCCATGGTCCTCGCCCGCGCCGGCCCACAATTCCTGGATCGACCAGATGGCGCCATGGGAGATGGCCGCCGCCAGGCGCGGCTCGTAGCAGCCGGCCCGCGCCGCGTAGTAGCCGCCGAGGGAGGAGCCGCACACGGCGATGCGCGCCGGGTCGATGTCGTCGCGGGTGACGAGGTAGTCGATGCACTTGCCGATCGGCACCTCATAATCGGGCCGGGTCGGGATCTTGTGTCGGCGCAACGTTCCGCCCTGCCCGGGCCCGTCGATCATCAGCACCGAGATGCCGCGCTGGAGAGCGCCGTGGGCCTGCATGAACCACATCTCGTCCTTGATGGAATCAAGGCCACCCATGCAGATGAGAACCGGCTGCTTTCCGGTGTCGAAGGGGGCGCGGACGAAATAGGCGTAGAGGGTCTTGCCGTCCTCGTAGGGGATTTCGAGCACCTCGCCGGCCGGGTTCAGGTTGGTGATGAACTTGGCGGAGCAGGCCTCCATCTGGGTGAAGGTCTCAAGCCGGCGCGGGTCGGCGTATTCCAGCCAGAATTCGGTGTGGCGATAGTAATTGGCGGCGCGCAGCCAGCAGTTCATGGCGGTGCGCACATGGCCCTTGGCGAACTCCTCGTCGCCGCGCTGCTGATTGAAGTCGGCGATGTGCTTCCACTCGCGATGCCAGCTTTCCTGGTCGCCGGGGATCATCCGGCTGGCGGCGAGGAAGCACTCGGACACCGCTCCGCCGCCCTCCTGGGTTTCGCCCAGGGCGCGGCGAAACTGGTAGCTCATCCAGGGAAATTTCGGCCAGTGGTGCCAGCCATAGGGCTGGTAGGTGCCGTGGGCCTCATCCATCACCTGATCGATGAGCAACGCTTCCGCCATAGCTTTCCTCCGTCGGCCGCGCCAGCGACCCTGCGGAGAACTTAAAGCCATGCGAAAGCCGAATTCAAGTCACTTGAATTTTAGGAAAGATAGAGAAAGTCTATGAAATAGGCAGGCTTTGGTCCCCTCATGGGCAGCCCGGCACCACGAAGCCTACCCGGTAGGCGATGATCGTCCGCGCGCGATGCCGGCGCGTTTCCTTCGCCTCAAATTTGCGCGCCTGAACTAAAAATCAGAAAGAAGGCGGCGTATTAATGAAGATGATCCGGGCCTCTTCCTCGCCGATATTTCTGTAGCCGTGCGGGATTTCGGAGCGATAGGTAAAGCTGTCGCCGGCATTCACGTTGAAGATTTTGTCTCCGAGCAGAAGCTCTATGCGCCCGCACAGCACATACCCCACCTCCTCGCCCTCGTGCGCGACCAGCCCGTCGCTGCCGCCACCGGCGGCGACGATGTGCACGTTGCCCTGCAGCAGGTGCCCCTTGGCGTAGGGGATGAGGCGCTCCATCCGGATCCCCTCCCCCCGGCGCAGCGGATCAAGCTCGACCACCATCCGCTGCCCGGTGCGCTGCACCACCTCCTGGTCGGCATCCGGCGTGGCAAAGAGCTCGCCGATGGTGAGGTGCAGGGCCTCGCACACGCGGGCGAGCATGTTGAGCGAGGGCTGGATCTTGTTGTTCTCCAGCTTAGACAGCAGGCTTTCGGAGCAGTTGGCCGCCTCGGCGATGTCCTTCAGCCGGGCGCCGGCAAGCAGGCGGGCATGGCGCAGGCGGGTGCCGACCTGGAGCCTGGGTGCCTGCTCCGCCTCTTCCTTCGCCGCGACGCCTTGCACAATGAAATCCGAAATGTCGCTCATACCCTGGCACTGTCGGTGGAGAGGCTGGCCCGCAGAAACTGGACCCTCGCCCCAACCTACAGAGCCCGCCCCCCCGGCGCAACGACTTCGCGCGCGGACCTGACCTGCGGCCCGGGCGTCACAGCTCCCAGTAGGGCGGGCTGCCGAACGCCTGGCGCAGGCAATCGGCGAAGACCCTGAGCTTGGCGGAGGACCGGCGGCCCTCCGGATGCGCGATATAGATGAAGGCGGCCTCCGGCTCGACGCCCACGTCGACGGCCCTGAGGCGGCCGCTCCTGATCTCGGCTCCGGCGATGAACAGGGGCAGCAGAGCGATCCCGAGCCCGGCGAGGGCTGCGTCGCGCATCATGTCGCCGTTGTTCACGCAAAGGGCGGGCCGGCCGCGCACGCTCGTCGCGCCCTCCGGCCCGGGAAAGCGCCAGTCCCCGGCGCCGCGGTTCGTGTAGAAGATGCCGCTATGGCCATCGAGCTCGGCCAGCGATCCGGGCGCGCCGTGCCGCGCGAGATAGTCGGGCGCGGCCACCAGCACCCGCCTGCTGGGCGCCAGGCGCCACGCCATCAGCCGCGAATCCGCGATCGGGCCGTGCCGCACCACCGCATCGAAGCCGTCGGCGGTGGCATCGACGCGGCGGTCATCAAGGTCGAGCGTGAGCGCGATCCCCGGATTCTGGGCAAGGAAGGGGTAGATCGCCGGCCCGAGGTGCATCCGGCCGAAGGTCACCGGCGCGGAAATGCGCAGGGGACCGACCAGGGCGCCCCGCCGCTCCGCCATATCGGCCGCGGCCGCCTCGACCTCGCGGGCGATGCGGGTCGCCCGGGCGAGGAATGCCGTGCCGTCCTCGGTGAGGGTGAGCCGGCGCGTGCTGCGATGCACCAGGGTGGCGCCAAGGCTGCGTTCGAGCTCGGCCAGACGGTCGCTCACCACCGACTTGGACACGCGCAGCCGGCGCGCCGCTTCGCTGAGCGAGCCCGCATCGGCGATGACGACGAAGGTCATGATGGCGTCCAGCTTCATCATCGTTCGGTTTTTCCGAAAAGCTGTTCCTTCTTTGCGAGCCTAATCCGGACGCGTTCGGACTGCTAACTTTTGCGTGGCCAGCGGGGCAGACAGAGACGGTCGCAGCGACCGCCCTCCCGGTGGGCGGGAGACGACCATGCTGAAGTCCGGCATCACCCTTGGCGCCCTTGTCCTGATGGCCCCCGACCTCGCCGCGTCGGCCGGCGCCCAGGTGCCCGCCTTCCCCGCGTCCTTTGCGGCACGGGAGATTGCGACCAACGGCGCCACGATCCATGTCCGCGTCGGCGGCGCGGGGCCGGCGGTGGTTCTGCTGCACGGCTATGGCGAGACCGGCGACATGTGGGCGCCGATGGCCGCGGACCTCGCCCGCGACCACACGGTGATCGTCCCCGATCTGCGCGGGCTCGGGCTTTCCTCCAAGCCCGCGTCCGGCTTCGACAAGAAGACCCAGGCCGAAGACGTGGCCGGGGTCCTCGACGCCCTCAAGGTCCTGAGCGCCGACCTCGTGACCCACGACATCGGCAACATGGTCGGGTTCGCCTTCGCCGCGCAGCACCCCGAGCGGGTGAAAAGCTTCGTGCTCATCGACGCGCCGGTGCCGGGCATCGGGCCTTGGGACGAAATCCTGAAGAACCCGCTGCTGTGGCACTTCCGCTTCGGCGGGCCGGACATGGAGCGGCTCGTCGCCGGGCGCGAGCGCATCTATCTCGACCGCTTCTGGAACGAGTTCTCGGCGGATCCGGGCCGCTTCCCAGAGGCCTCGCGCGTGCACTACGCCGCGCTGTACGCCTTGCCGGGCGCCATGCATTCGGGGTTCGCGCAGTTCGCCGCGTTCGACCAGGACGCGATCGACAACCGCGCCTTCCTCGCCGCCAAGGGCAAGCTCGCCATGCCGGTGCTGGCCGTCGGCGGCGAAAAGTCGTTCGGCCCCATGATGGCGACGGTGATGCGCGCCGGCGCGAGCGACGTGACCGAGGCGGTCGTCCCGGAATCCGGCCACTGGATCATGGAGGAGAACCCTTCGGCCACGATCGCGATCGTCCGGGCATTCCTGGACAAGAAGGGCTGAGCTTCCGCCCGGGGCGAAGGCGCGTTCCCGCCGAAACCGCCCTACAGCCGGCTCTTCAGGCGGCTGATGCCGGCCTCGATCTGGTCCTCCGCCAGGGAGGCATAGCCGAGCAGGAGCCAGTCGTTGCTCACGTCGGCATTGCCGTATTCGTGGCCGCCGCCGCTCTGGATGGTGTAGACGCCCACATTCTGGCTGCGCGCCAGCGCCGCCACCTGATGGGCGCGCGGCAGCCCGGCGGGCAGCTTCCAGGCGAGGTGCGTGCCGGCCTCGGTTCCCCTCAGATCGACCCGGCCGAAATGCTGGCGCAGGGCGGCGACGATGGCGTTGCGGCGCTGCTGGTAGCGCAGCCGCACCCGCCGCAGGTGGCGCACGAAGCCGCCGGTGAGCAGGAATTCGGCCAGCGCCGCCTGCTCCAGCCAGACCTGCCCATTGTCGAGCAGCGCCTTGGCGGCACCCGCGGCGGGGGCGAGATGGTCGGGGAAGATGGCGTAGCCGGTCCGCAGGCCGGCGCCGAGCGACTTGGAGAAGGTGCCGAGATAGATGACGTTCTCCGGGCTCATGGCCTTGAGCGCCGGCAGCAGCATGCCGCCATAGTGGAACTCGTTGTCGTAGTCGTCCTCGATGATGTAGGCGCCGGTGCGGTCGGCCCATTCCAGGATGGTCTTGCGCCGCTCCAGCGAGAGCACGCCGCCCATGGGGTACTGGTGCGACGGCATGACGTAGGCGATCTGCGCCGCCACCCGCGCCAGCTGCGCCGTGTCGATGCCGTCCTCGTCGGCGGCGATGGGGCACAGCCGCATGTTCACGCTCTCGAACAGGTAGGCGGCGCCCTGGCTGCAAGGGTTCTCGATCACGATGGTGTCGCCCTCGCGGGCCAGCACCCGCAGCGCCAGGTTGAGCGCGAGCTGGGCGCCGGCCACGATCACCACCTGCTCGGGCCGCACATGGATGTCGCGCATCACCGCCACGTGGTCGGCGATGGCGGCGCGCAGCGCCATCAGCCCGCACGGATCGCCGTATTCGGTCAGGTTGTGGCCGGCCACGGCGAGGGCATGCAGGATCAGCCGGCGCCAGGTCTTCAGCGGGAAGGCGCGCGGGTCCGTGCGCTGGGGCCAGAAATCGATGGGGATGCGGCTGTTGTTGAGGATGGCGTGGGAACGCCCGGTGAAGGCCGCAGGCGCCAGCTTCTCGGGCGAGCGCCGCTCGGATGGGGCCGGCGCCTCCGCGGCCCCGCCCGCCGGGCTCATGGCCCGCTCGGGCAGCACCGCGGCCACGTAGGTGCCCACCATGGGGCGGGTGATGAGGTAGCCCTCGTTGATCAGCCGCTCATAGGCGAAGGTGACCGAGTTGCGCGAGATCCCCAGCTGCTGGGCGAGGTGGCGCGAGGACGGCACGCTCGCCTCGCCCTTCAGCCGCCCATCCAGGATCTGCTGCCGGATCTGCTCGAAGAGCTGTTCCTGCAGGCTGCTTGAGGAAGATCGATCGAGCGAGATCAGCACGCGAGCCTCGATTGATGGTGTCCGGCGGGCACCGGCGACAGTAGATGCTGGAGCCGGCCGAGGCCACCGGCGAGAGGTCCAGTCGATAACAGCCTTTTGGGGCCAAGGCCGCCTCGCCTTGACTTGGCGCGGGGCGGGAAACCATTTTTCACGGCAGCCGGACGTGCTTCATGCACACGGCCTGCGCTGTTCAACAAGGCGACGTGAATGTCGGATACCGCCCTCCTTGCCGCGGATGACACCCTCTTTCCCGCTCCCCTCCTGACCATGGCCGCCGAGGTCCTCGACGCGGCGCGGCATCGCAAGATCCGCCTCGCCGCCGCCGAGACCGTCACGTCCGGGCTGGTGAGCGCCTGCCTCACCTCGGTGTCCGGCGCCTCCGAGATCTTCGAGCGCGGCTACGTCCTCTACCATTCCTCGGCCAAGGCCACCGGCCTCGATGTCCCGGAAGCGGTCTCGGCGGCACACGGCGCCGTCAGCACCGAGGTGACGCGCGGGCTCGCGCTCGGCCTCCTCGACCATTCGGGAGCCGGCGCGACCGTCGCCATCACCGGCTATGCCGGCCCGGGCGGGGGCAATGCGATCAACCCGGTCGGCACCATCTTCGTCGCCGCCGCCGGCCGCGACGGCACGCTCATCGAGGAGCGCCACGTCTTCGCCGGCAGCCGCGACAACGTCCGCCTGGAGGCGGTGCGCGCCGCGCTCGGCCTGCTGCTGCGTCTCCTTTCGGCATGAGCGACATCCCGGTCGTCCTGCTCACGGGCTTCCTCGGCTCGGGCAAGACGACCCTGCTCAACGATCTCCTCCGACGGCCGGCCTTCCGCGACACCGCCGTGGTGATCAACGAGGCTGGCGACGCGGGCATCGACCACGCGCTCATCGAGACCGGGAGCGACGAGGTGCTGCTGCTGGAAGGCGGCTGCATCTGCTGCCGTCTGAAGGGCAGCCTCAACACCACCCTCAACGGCCTGCTGCGCCGGCGCGCCCTCGACGGCTTCGCCTTCCGCCGCGTGGTGGTGGAGACCAGCGGGCTCGCCGACCCCGCGCCCATCCTCCATGCGCTGATCGCCGATCCCCTGTTCAACCGGCATTTCTCCATTGCCGGCGTGACCACGGTGGTGGACGCGGCGAACTTCCCGTCCACCCTCGCCCATCACGCCGAGGGGGTGACCCAGGTGGCGCTGGCTGACCGCATCCTGGTCACCAAGACCGACCTCGTGTCGCCCGCGCAGCTGTCAGCGGTGGAAAGCGAGGTGGCTGCGCTCAACCCGCTGGCGGAGCGCCATCTGCTGTCGCATGCCGGGCACAATGGCGGGCTGATCTGGCTCGACCCGCGCCAGGAGCCGCGGCCCATGCGTCGCCGGTTCGCGGCAACCGCCGTCTCCCACGCCGTGGCGACGGCGTCCCTCGCCTTTCCCGGCCGGCTGACGCGGGAGGCGGTGGACGACTGGCTGGACCGGATCGGCGACCTGTTCGGCGGCACCCTGCTGCGGCTGAAGGGCATCCTCCAGCTCGAGGAACTCGCCGAGCCCGTGGTGCTGCACGGGGTGCAGGGCCTGGTCTATTCGCCCGGCACCTTGTCCGCCGCGTCCGGCGGCGTCACCGAGAATCGCATGGTGCTGATCGGCCGGGGCATGGAGGAGCAGGACCTTCAGGACGCCCTCACCCTCCTCGCCGCCATGGCCCGGCTCGCCGCCTGAGCCCTGGCACCAGGCGTGGAAATGGGGCCGGGCTGGCCCCTCGCCGGCCACTGGCCCCACATCCCCGTCATCCGCAGGCGCTACCCGCAGGGCTCGCCCCCGCCTAGCGTCCGGACGACACAGAAACGTCAGCGAGGAAACCGATGGCTAAGGTGTTTTCAGGCCAGGTGGGGATCGTTCCGGCCCTCGACATCGAAACGCAGGAGCGCTTCGATCTGGTGGTGAAGGCCACGTCGAAGGTGGAGGGCGTTGTCGGCTACAAGCTGGGGCTCACCAGCGTGCTGCGCCTGGGCCTCGGAGAAGCCATGCGCCGGCTGCGCGATCTCACCGACCTGCCGGTCCTCTACGACCACCAGAAGGCCGGGCCGGACATGCCGGACATGGCCAAGAAGTTCACCGCCATGTGCGCCGAGGCCGGGGTGGACGGGCTGATCCTGTTCCCGGTCGCCGGCCCCACCGCGGTGGACGGCTTCGTCGGCGAGGCTCTCAAGGCCGGCATCCCGCCGGTGGTGGGCGGCGAGATCCCGGTGCCGGACTACGGCGTATCCGGCGGCGGCTACCTGGTGGACGACGCCCTCGACCGCATCCTCGCCCGCTCGGTCGCCGCCGGCGCCGACCATTTCGTGCTGCCGGCGCACGACGCCGCCAAGATCACCCGCTGGTCCAACTGGATCGGCGCGAACGTGGAGAAGCCGCTGGTCTTCATCACCGGCTTCGGCGCGCTCGGCGGGACGATCGAGGCGGCGCTCGCCGCGTCGCAGGCCTGCCCGCGGCGCTTCGCCATCGTCGGGCGCCTGATCACCGAGGCGGCGGATCCCGCGGCGGCGGCGGCGAAGCTCTACGCCCAGATGCAGGCCGGGGAGGCGGTGCACCCGTGAGCGCCACCGACGCAGGGCCGGTCCCCGCCGTGCGGGACCTGCGGCTCGAGCCCTTCGTGGACGGGCGCTTCGTCACCCCGCGCGAGCGGCAGGACCAGGACCTCGTCGATCCGTGGACCGGCCAAGCCCTGGCGCGGGTGGCCATGGCCGGCGCGGCGGAGGTGGAAGACGCCATCTGCGCGGCCCGCCGCGCGTTCGACACCGGCGACTGGCCCCATCTGCCGCCGGTCGAGCGGGGCGCGGTGCTCCATGCCATCGCGGCGGGCCTGAAGGCCCGCCTCGCCGAGTTCGCGACCGTGGAGGCGGTCAACGGCGGCAAGCCCATGTCCGGGGCCACGCGGGAGGTGGAAGGCGCGATCCGCGTGTTCACCTATTATGCCGGCGCCATGGACAAGTTCTTCGGCGATACCATTCCCCTCGGCCGTGACCTGCTGGATTTCACTTTGCGCGAACCGCTGGGCGTGGTGGCGCAGATCGTGCCCTGGAACTTCCCGCTGCTGGGCGCCGCCTGGAAGCTGGCGCCGGCGCTGGCGGCGGGATGCACCTGCATCCTCAAGCCCGCGCCGCTCACCCCGCTCACCGCCCTGCTGCTGGCCGAGGCCTGCCAGGCCGCGGGCGCGCCCGCGGGAGTGGTCAACATCCTGCCCGGCGACGGCGAGGTGGGCCGGCGCCTTGCAGAAGACCCGCGCATCGACGGCATCTCCTTCACCGGCTCCACCGCCGTGGGCGCGCAGGTGATGCGCATGGCCGCCGGCTCCATCAAGCGCGTGGCGCTGGAGCTCGGGGGCAAGAATGCCAGCGTCGTCTTTGCCGATGCCGACATGGCGAAGGCTGCGGCCGGCGCCGTCGCCTCGGGCTTCGGCAATGCGGGGCAATCCTGCTCGGCCCGCTCGCGCCTGCTGGTACAGCGCGCGGCGGTACCGGCCTTCGAGGCCGCTTTCCGCGACGCCGCCGCCGGCCTGCGCACGGGGGGGCCGCTGGACCCATCCACCAGCCTCGGACCGCTGATCTCGGCCGCCCACCGCGCCGAGGTGGACCGCAACGTGCACCTCGCCCTCGACGCCGGCGCCACCCTTGTGTGCGGCGGGCGGATGCCCGAGGGCGAGGGCTTCTTCTACCCGCCAACCATCCTGTCGCAGGTGGGCGCCGACAATCCCGCCTTCGCCCGCGAGATCTTCGGGCCGGTCTGCTCGGTGACGCCGTTCGAGACCGAGGCCGAGGCGGTCGCCCTGGCCAATGACAGCGAATACGGCCTCAACGGCTCGGTCTGGTCGCGCGATATCGGCCAAGCGTTGCGCGTGGCCCGTGCCATGCGCACGGGCATGGTGGCGGTGAATGGCCTGCCAAGTGCCAGCAAGACCAGCGTTTTCGCGCCATTCGGCGGCTACAAGCGCTCGGGCATCGGCCGCGAATTGGGCCTCAACGCGCTGGAATTTTACAGCGAAATCAAAAACGTGATCGTGGATCTCACGTAACGGCACCAAGATCGGGCCAGTGGCCCGGCGCTGGACCCAACGTCCGGACGGCGCCTGGCTCTCAATGCACAGCAATTCACATTGCTAGTTTTTTCGTCAGACGAGAAAGGTGAGCAGCGAATGGCCATCGCGATAGTTGGCGGCACCCTGATCGACGGCACCGGCGTCGACCCCGTCGCGCGCGGCGTCGTGGTGATCGAGGACGGGCGCATCACCGCGGCCGGCCCCGAGACCCAGGTCGGCGTGCCCGCCGGCGCCACCATCCTCGATGCCGCAGGACGCACGGTGCTGCCCGGCTTCATCGACACCCATGTGCACGGCACCTATCGCGCCCGCGACATGCGCCAGCATCTGCTCAACACCCCGACCTACAACGTGCTGAAGTCCATCGAGGTATTCCGCGAGACCCTCGCCTGCGGCATCACCACGGCGCGGGACATGGGTGGCGCCGATGCCGGCTTCCGCGAGGCCATCGCGGAAGGCGTCATCGACGGCCCGCGCCTGCTCATCTCGTTGGGCATGGTGTCGCAGACCGGCGGCCACGGCGACTACTGGCTGCCGGCGGGCATGCGCATCCAGAAGCGCGCGTGGCTGCCGAACACCGTTGCCGACGGGGTGGAGGAAATCCGCCGCCTGGTGCGCGAATTGTTGATGCGTGGCGCGGATTTCATCAAGATCTGCGCCACCGGCGGGATCACTTCGGTCACCGACAGTTGGGACGAGCCGCAATTTACCATCGCGGAGATCTCGACCGCCGTCTCCGAGGCCGCCGCCAAGGGCAAGCGCGTGGCGGTGCATGCCGAGGGGCTGGCCGGCATCAAGAATGCCGTGCAGGCGGGCATCCACTCCCTGGAACATGGCTGGTTCATGGACGAGGAATGCATCGACAAGATGATCGAGACGGGCATCTGGTGGGTGCCGACCCTCGCTCTGGTGCCCCTCTCCATCGAGCATCGCCGCAAGAACAAGGACTGGGCGAGCCACCAGCTCGGTCAGGAGGACGTGAAGGACGCGCAGATCTATTCGCTGATGCAGACCCAGATCCCGTTGTGGAAGGAAGCCGTGCGGCGTGGTGTCAAGGTGGCCATGGGCACCGACCAGTCGCACCGGCTGCTGGTCGGCGAGAACATGGTGGAACTGGGCTTCATGGTGGACTGGCTCGGCATGTCGCCCATGGAGGTCATCGTCGCCTCCACCACCAGGGCCGCGGAATGCATCGAGCGGCCGAACCTCGGGGCGCTGAAGCCGGGCTGCCTCGCCGACGTGCTGGTGGTGGACGGGGATCCCCTGGCCGACATCCGCATCCTGGAGCAGCGTGATCGCCTTCATCTGATCATGAAGGGCGGGAAAGTGTTCACCGACAAGCTCTCCGCCTGACGCGGCGGAGGCGGGACAACGCGTAGTCAATTGTGTCTATGGACACACTATGTTATCAGCCGCACCCCGGGAATGGGGCGGCGCATGCCGCTCAGGAGCCGACCCATGAAAGTGAACCGCTTTATGATCCGCCCGCTCATCGAGATGGGCCTGCGCGAGGAACTGAGCTCCGGTGACACCACGGGCGGCTTCCTGGTCGGTGACGATCCCATCCAGACCGCGAACATCTACGCCAAGGGCAAGGGCATCGTCTGCGGCATGCTGTTCGCCGACGAGACCATCCGCACCATCGAGCCGGAGGCGCGGATCGAGTATCTGGTGGAGGATGGCGACGAGGTGGAGCCCGGCACCGTGCTGATGCGGGTGCAGGCGCGCGCCTCCACCTTCTTCGTCATCGAGCGCTCGGCCCTCGACTGGCTGCAGCAGATGAGCGGCATCGCCACCAAGACCCGCCGCTACCGCGACCTCATCAAGCACACCAAGGTGCGCATCACCGACACCCGCAAGGGCTGGCCGGGCCTGCGCATGGTGCAGAAGTACGCGGTGCGGGTGGGCGGCGCCCACAACCACATCTTCAACCTAGCCAACTGCGTGCTGGTGAAGGACAACCACATCAAGATCGCGGGCTCCATCACCGAGGCGGTGAAGATCCTGCGCGCCAGCGCCCAGCATACCTTCAAGTTCGAGGTGGAGTGCGAGACGCTGGAGATGGTGGACGAGGCGCTCAAGGCCGGCGTCGAGATCATCATGTTCGACAACATGGACCTCGAGGAGATGCGCGAGGGCCTGAAGCTGGTGAACGGCCGCGCCATGACCGAAGCCTCCGGCGGCATCAACGAGACCACCATCGTGCCCATCGCCGAGCTCGGCGTGGACGTGATCTCCATCGGCGACCTGACCCACACCGTGAAGGCGCTCGACATCAGCCTCGACGTGAAGGACATCAAGCCGAGCGCCCACCGCACCATCAGCCGCCTCAAGCAGCTGTCCAACTGACGCCGCCGCGGCGGACGGAGACGATGACGCAGGACGACCCGACGACCCAGGCTTCGCAGACGGCAACCGCAGGCATCCGCCTGCGGCCGGACATCGACACCTTCGTCTTCGACCTCGACGACACGCTCTATCCCCACTCGGCCGGCCTCTACGAGCAGATGCGCCTGCGGGTGGTGCGCTTCATCCAGGAGTTGACCGGCTGCGAGGCGCAGGCGGCGGCGGACCTGCATGCCCATTATTACGCCCGCTACGGCACCTCGCTCATCGGGCTGCAGCGCCACCACGGGGTGCACCCCTCCGATTTCCTCGGCTTCGTCCACGAGATCGACCTCGCGGCCGTGGGGCCGCGCGCGGAGCTGACCGCGGCGCTTGCCGCCCTGCCGGGCCGCCGCCTGGTGTTCACCAACGGCTCGGCCCGGCATGCCGCGCGCCTCCTCGACCATCTCGGCATCGCCGGCCTGTTCGACGCGGTGTGCGACATCGAGGCCTGCAGCTATATCGGCAAGCCCGGGCGCGAGGCCTACGAGACGCTGATCGACCGCCATGCCGTGGTGCCGGCGCGGGCGATCATGTTCGACGACCGGGCGGTCAACCTCGCGGTGCCCCACGACCTCGGCATGCAGACCGTGCTGATCGGCGATCACGGCCTCGCCGAAATGCCCGACCATGCCCCGCACGTCCATTTCCGGGCCGACGACCTCACGCCCGTCCTGCAGGCCATCGGCGCAGGCCGCAGACCACCCTCCGCTTCCCCCGACGCAGCATCGACCCACCCCTGAGGAGTTAAGGCCATGCACGCCCGCCTGACGGCACTTCTGATCGCGGTTTCCGCCTTCGGCCTCGCATCCGCCGCGAGCGCCGAGGACGTGAAGCTCGGCATCGTCCAGTCCACGTCCGGCGGCTCCGCCGCGCTCTACGGCGTGATGCAGAAGAACGGCGCGGAACTTGCTGCCGCGGAGATCAACGCCTCGGGCAAGCTCGGCGACATCAAGCTGGTGCCGGTACACCAGGATGATGCCGGCGACCGCGGCCAGACGGTGAACATCTTCCAGCGCCTCATCAACCAGGACAAGGTGAAGGTCATCTTCGGGCCGACGCTCACCACCTCCGCCTTCGCCGCCGACCCGATCGCCAACGCCGCCAAGGTGCCGGTGATCGCCTCCTCCAACACCGCGCCCGGCGTACCCGCCATCGGCGAGTACATTTTCCGCACCAGCGCCCCGGAGGCGGCGGTGTTCCCCGGCGTGCTCGCCTACGCCCAGAAGCGCTACGCCCCCAAGACCGCCGCGCAGATCTACGGCATCGACGACGTGCTGATGAAGGCCGCCTACGGCGTGCACAAGGCGGCGATCGACAAGGCCGGCATCAAGATCCTCGCCACCGAGACCTTCCAGAAGGGCGACGTGGACTATTCCGCCCAGCTCACCAAGATCAAGGCGGCGAATCCCGACATCATCGTCGTCGGCGGCCTCGCGGAGGAGACCGCCAACATCGTGCGCCAGGCGCGCCAGCTGGGCATTCCCCAGTCCACCGTCTTCCTCGGCGCCAACGCCGCCATCTCCACCAAGCTCGCCGACCTCGCCGGCCCCGCGGCCGAGGGCTTCCTGGTGGGCTCGGGCTGGTTCATCGACTACGACAACCCCATCAACAAGGCGTTCGTCGAGGCCTACAAGGCCAAGTACGGCAACGCGCCCGACACCTTCGCGGCGCAGGCGCATGCGGCCGTTACCATCTTCGCCGACGCGGTGAAGCGCGCGGGCGGCGCCTCCGACCCGGCCAAGCTGCGCGCCGCCATCGCCGACACCAAGGACCTGGACACCGTCCTCGGCCCGTTCTCCTTCGACAAGGACCGCGAACCGGTCCTCGCCGCCAAGGTGCTGGAGCTGAAGGGCGGCAAGTTCCAGCTCGCCCCGACGAACTGAGCCGGCGGCCGGGCGCGCCATGTCCACCTTCTTCCAGCAGATCGTGAACGGGCTGTCGCTCGGCTCGATCTATGCCGTCTTCGCGATTGGCTGCACGCTGATCTTCGGCGTGCTCAATATCGTGAACCTGGCGCAGGGCGCCTTCTTCATGGTGGGCGCCTATCTCGGCCTGGAGGTGGCGCTCCTCGGGCTGCCGCTGCCCCTGGCGCTCGTCGTGGCGCTGGTGGGCGGCGGACTGCTCGGCATGGCGTCCGAGTTCCTCGTCTTCCGCACCCTGCGCCGGCGCGGCGGGCACAAATGGATGGGGCTCGTCGCCAGCCTGGCCCTCGCCCGCCTGCTGGTGGGCGTGGCGCAGGAGGTGTTCGGCACCGCGGTGCACGGCTATCCGCCGAGCCCGCTCACCGCGCAGGTGTGGGAAATCGGCGGCGTGCGCATCCAACTCCTGCAGGTGATCGTCGTGGCCACCGCCGTGGTGCTCATGGTGGCGCTGGCCTTCACCCTGCAGAAGACCTCGGTCGGCCGCGCCATCCGCACGGTGGCGTTCAGCGAGGACGTGGCGCGCATCGTCGGCGTGGAGGTGGGGCGCACCATCCTCGTCACCTTCTTCATCGCCGGCGCGCTCGCCGGCGGCGCCGGGGTGCTGCTGGGCCTGCTGTTCAACGTGGTGTCGCCGTTCATGGGCGAGAACATGCTGGTGAAGGGCCTCACGGTCATCATCCTCGGCGGCCTCGGCAACATCCCGGGCGCCGTGGCCGGCGGCTTCCTGCTCGGCCTCGTGGAGGTGTTCTCGGTGGCCTATGTGAGCTCTGCCTTCCGCGACGCCATCGGCTTCGGCCTCATCTTCCTGATCCTGCTGGTGAAGCCGACGGGGCTCTTCTCCAGCTTCGAGGAGCGCCGCGCATGATCGCCGCGGTCCTCGCCCATCTCGACGCCTTCATGGCGAGCTACGGGAACCTCGTGAACCTGTGCCTGCTCAACACGCTCGTCGCCTACGGGGTGTGGCTGGCGCTGGCCGCCAACATGTTCACGCTGGGCACCGGCGGCTTTATGGCGGTGGGGGCCTATTGCAGCGTCTTCCTCACCATGCAGGTGGGCGCGCCGTTCGCCGTCGCCGTCGTCGCCGGCGGGCTCCTCGCGGCGGCCGTCGCCCTCCTCATCGGCGCGCCGGTGCTCAGGCTGCGCGGCGACTACTTCATGCTCGCCACCTTCGCCTTCACCGAGGTGGTGCGCGTCATCGCCCTCAACTGGGATTCGGTGACCGGCGGCGCCATCGGCATCTATGGCATCCCGCGCTATACGGAGACCTGGCAGCTGGTGCTGCTGGTGCTCATCGCCATCTACTTCGTGTTCGCCCTGCGCCGCTCCTATTTCGGCCGCTCCATCGCCGCCATCCGCCAGGACGACGTGATGAGCCAGGCCATGGGCGTCAACGTCTTCGCCCAGCGACTCTCCCTGTTCGTGGCGTCCGGCTTCGTCAGCGGCGGGGTGGGCGGGCTCGCGGCGCACCTGAACTTCTTCGTCGGCCCGTCCGATTTCGGCCTGGTGCGCTCGGTGGACGCCCTCGCCTTCCCCATCCTCGGCGGGGTGAACGCGCTGCTCGGCCCGATGGTCGGCGCCATCTTCACCACCATCCTGCCCGAGGTGCTGCGCTTCTCCAGCCAGTGGCGCGAGATCCTCATGGGCCTGCTCATCCTCTGCGTGGTGCTGTTCCTGCCCGGCGGCGCCATGTCGCTGATCCGGCTGCGACCGAGGGCCCGCGCCGCCGTGCCGCGCGCCTCCACCCTGGGCCAGGGAGCCAAGTGATGGCCGCCGCGACGTTAGAGCTGTGGAAGGTGGCCAAGCGCTTCCAGGGCGTGGTGGCGGTGGACTGCGTCTCGCTCACCGCCGCCGCCGGCCGCGTCACCGGGCTGATCGGCCCCAACGGCTCCGGCAAGACCACCACCATGAACATGATCACCGGCCTGTATCCCACCGATGCCGGCCATATCCGCCTCGACGGCGTGGACATCGCGCGCCTGCCGCCGCACCGCGTCGCGGCGCTGGGCGTCGCCCGGACCTTCCAGAACATCCGCCTTCTCGCCACCGAGACCACCCTCGCCAACGTGCTGCTGGGCGCCCATCGGCACCAGTCGGCCGGCCTCCTCGACGTGCTGCTCGGCCTGCCCGCGGTGAAGCGCAGCGAGGCGCGCGAGACCGCCCGCTGCGAGGCGTTGCTCGAGCTCATCGGCATCTCGCACCTGCGGGACGTTCCGGTGGGCGGCCTGTCCTACGGCGACCGGCGGCGGGTGGAGATCGCCCGCGCCCTCGCCACGAAGCCGCGCCTGCTTTTGCTCGACGAGCCGGCGGCGGGCATGAACTTCGCCGAGAAGCAGGCGCTGGCCGACCTGGTGCTGGCCATCCGCGACATGGGGGTGACCGTGCTCGTTATCGAGCACGACATCGAGTTCGTCGCCCGCGTGAGCGACCATATCGTGGTGCTGAATTTCGGCCGCGAGATCGCCGCGGGCACGCCGGAGGAGGTCCGCAGCATGCCGAGCGTGATCGAGGCCTATCTGGGGACCGAGGATGCTTGAGCTCATCAAGGTCACCTCCGGCTACGGCACGGTTGCCGCCGTCGAGGGCGTGGACATGCGGGTGCCGAAGGGCGCCTGCGTGTGCCTCATCGGCGCCAACGGCGCCGGCAAGACCACCACGCTGCTCACCATCTGCGGGCTGGTGCGCGCCTTCTCCGGCACCGTGCGCATCGACGGAAAGGACCTCACCGCCAGCCCCGCCGACAAGATCGTGCGCGCCGGCGTCAGCCTCGTGCCGGAGGGGCGGCGGGTGGTGGCGAACATGTCGGTGGAGGACAATCTGCGCGTCGGCGCCTATGTGCGCGGCAACGACCCGCAGGTGCCGCAGGACATGGAGCGCATCTACGCCCGCTTTCCCCGACTGCGGGAACGCCGCCTGCAATATGCCGGCTCCCTCTCCGGCGGCGAGCAGCAGATGCTGGCCATGGGCCGCGCGCTGATGGCGCGTCCCCGGCTGCTGCTGCTCGACGAGCCGTCCATGGGCCTTGCGCCCCACGTGGTGAACGACATCTTCGCCACCATCCGCGACATCAATGCCCAGGGGACCACCGTGCTGCTGGTGGAGCAGAACGCGCGCAAGGCCCTGTCGGTGTCCGACTACGGCTATGTGATGGAGCACGGCCGCATCGTGTTCGGCGACACGTCGGAGGCGCTGGGGAAGGACCCCCGCGTCGTCGCCGCCTATCTCGGCATGCGGGCGACGGCGGACACGGCGGCCGCCGGCGCCTGAGCGGGCTCCACTTCAGCCCGCGGCTGCGGGACCGGCGACGAGGCAGGACACCAGCGCCCCGTCCACGACGCGGTGCAGGGCGATCTGCGACGCCTCGCGCACCACGCGGAAGCTACCCGGCGTGTCCAGGTCCAGCGCGAACTGGTGACTGGCCGATGGCGCGATGAAGGTCCGGTGGCCGGCGAAGCTACCGGCCATGACCCGGTGGACGTGGCCACACAGGAGGCCGGCGATGTCGGCCCGCCCGCGCAGCAGCGTCGCGAGCCCGTCCCGCCCCGCGCGCAGGCCGATGGCGTCGAATGCGGGGATGCCGGTGGCGAACGGCGGATGGTGCATGAAGACCAGCACTGGCCGCCCGTCATTCCCGGCGAGCACCCCCTCCAGCCAGGTGAGCTGCGGCGGATCGATGGCACCGTGCCCCTGCCCCTCCACCAGCGTGTCGAGCCCGATGACACGCAGGCCCGGCAGGTCGAGAACGAGCCCGCCGTGGCCCGGCTCCTGCCCGGCGTGCGGACCGAAGGCGGCCCGCAGCGGCGCGCGCCGATCGTGATTGCCCGGCACCGCGGCAAAGGGGATGCCGAGGCCCCGAAGGCCGGCGAGGACGAAGGCATATTCCTCCTCCACACCGGCTTCCGCCAGGTCGCCGCTCACCAGCAGCAGGTCGGGCCGGGGCACCAGCGCGCCCACATGCGCCGCGAGGGCGGCGAAGTTGGCCCGCGTGTCCACGTCCGCGCCGACCCGCGCGCCGGCCACGGTGACATGAAAATCTGTGAGCTGCGCGATCAGCATCCGGCGAACTCCCACACACCTGCGCACCGGCGGCACGCCCGGCCACATTAAGCCTCGCGCTTTTCTAGATGCTTGCGCCGAAGCGGTCGAGGCGCCCGAGGGAAAATGTGGTTATTTGTGCATCTTGCACAATTTATGGCCTCGAATTCCAACTTCCCCAGAGTTAGGGTCACACCAATGTCACGGTCACGGCCTTAAAAAGCAACGCGCCGAGCGTGGTCGAAAAGACCCTGGCGCCCCTACGGGAAGCTACAGAACACGGCCCCTTCAGCCACATCCGGCGGCGGACGTCGTTTGCCTGCGCGATACCCACTCGCTCTGTGAGAGGAATGAGATGTCGGTCAAATCCACATTTTCCAACATTTCCCGGCGTAGTGTTCTTGTCGGCGGAGCGGCGGCCGCGATGGCCGGCCTCGGCGGGCGGAGCGCCTTTGCGGCGGACAAGGTGAAGCTGCAATTCATGTATCCGGTGGGCGTGTCCGGCGATATCAACCGGCTGATGACGGCCATGATCGCCCAGTTCAACGCCGCCCACGAGAAGATCGAGGTGGAGGCGGTCTATGCCGGCAGCTACGACAACACCGAGCAGAAGGTGATCACCGCGCTGGGCGTGGGCGATCCGCCCGCCACCTGGCTGCCCATCAACTCGGCCCTCCAGACCTTCCTCGGCCTCGACGCCCTCGCCGACATCACCGGCAAGGCGAAGGCCGACGACATCTACCAGGACTTCCTGCCCGGCTTCCTGGAAACCTGCATTTCCGACGGCAAGCTCTACGGCCTGCCGTTCCAGCCCTCCACCCCGGTGCTCTACCTCAACAAGGACGCGCTGAAGGCCGCCGGCATCACCAAGGCGCCGGTCACCTGGACCGAGCTCCTGGACGTGGCCAAGGCCCTCACCATCCGCGAGAACGGCGAGCTGAAGCGCTGGGGCCTCACCATCGGCGGCGGCTGGCACGACTGGATCTTCGAGTGCTACTGCCGCCAGAACGCCCTCGTGCCGTGGACCAAGGACAAGGTGCTGTTCGACAAGCCCGAGGCGGTGGACGCCCTCGAATTCTGGGTGAAGATGGTGCAGGCGGGCGTGATGCCGCCGGCCTCCACCTGGGAGGGCTCGGCCAACGACTTCATGGCGGGCCGCACCGCCATGCTCTACCACTCCACCGGATCGCTCACCAACCTGCGCAAGTCCTCGCCGTTCGAGGTGGACGTGGCCTTCATGCCGAAGAACAAGACCTTCGGCGCCTGCCAGGGCGGCGGCCCCATCATGATCGCCAAGAAGCAGACCGACGCCCAGATCGAGGCCAGTTGGACCTTCGCCCGCTGGATGACCTCCACGCAGGTGCAGTCCCAGTGGGGCCGCGATACCGGCTATCTCGCCGTGCGCAAGTCGTCCTGGGAAACCCCCGAGATGAAGGCCTACCTGGAGCAGGTGCCGCAGGCGCGGGTGGCGCTGGAACAGTCGGCCTATGCCGGCGCGTTCCTCCAGGTGCCCGGCTATCACAAGGTACGCGAATACTTGAAAAGCGCCCTCGACCGCACGCTCGCCGGCTCCATCAAGCCGGACGCGGCGTTGAAGGAGGCGGCGGACAATTCCAACCGCGAGATCCAGCGCCTGCTGCGCCGGCGCTCGTGACGCGAACGGCGCCCACCCCATCGGGTGGGCGCCCCTTTCCAGGGGCTCATCCCTTCATGAGGATCGGCATGGTCACAGGTCCCGCACTGCGCGCCCGCATCGGTGAAGCCGGGCTCGCCTACCTGCTGCTTGCGCCCTCGCTGGTTTTCCTGGCCGCCTTCACCTATTGGCCGATCGTCCGCTCCGTCTGGTTCAGCTTCCACGACGTGATGCTCGGGTCGGACAAGATCTTCTTCCTCGGCTGGGAGAATTACGAGCGGCTGTGGACCGACGGCCTGTTCTGGAAGTCGCTGGCCAACACCGCCTTCTACACCCTCGTCACCATTCCCTCCGCCATCGCCTGCGCGCTGCTTCTGGCCGTCGCCCTCGACAGCAAGCTGCGCGGCATGACCTTCTACCGCTCGGCCTTCTTCTATCCGGTGATGATCCCCTCGGTGGCCGCCGGCATGGTGTGGGTGTTCCTCTATGCCCCGGGCTACGGCCCCATCAACCACGCGCTCGCACTCGTCGGCCTGCCCAAGCTCGAATGGCTCTATGACAGCAACACGGCGATGATCGCCATCATCATCATGAGCATCTGGAAGTATTCCGGCTACTTCATGCTGATCCTTCTGGCGGCGCTGCAGATGGTGCCCTCCGACCTCTACGAGGCGGCGCGTCTCGACGGCGTCTCCGCCTGGAACCGGCTCATCCACATCACCATCCCGCTGATCTCGCCGACCCTCTACTTCGTCGTCATCATCGGGCTTCTGCACTCCTACCAGATCTTCGACTACGTCTACGTGATGACCCAGGGCGGTCCGGCGGACGCCACCAACGTGCTCACCTTCTACATCTACCAGAACGGTTTCCAGTATCAGGACATCGGCTACGCCTCGACGCTGGCGAACGTGCTGCTGCTGTTCGTCGGCGGCCTCATCACCCTCGTCGCGCTGGTGTTCGGCCGGCGCGTCCACTATCTCGGGCGCTAGGACCACCCATGGCGACCTTGCAGGACCCCTCGAATTGTCCGCCCCCGCCACCTCCCGCGGCACCTTGCTCAAGGTGCGCACCGCACTGCGGAGGAACTGGCTCCATTTCGTGCTGCTGCCGCTGCTCGCCTTGTGGATCAGCCCGCTGGTGTGGATCCTCGTCACCTCGCTGAAGACGCGGGTGGAGGTGTTCGATCCCAGTGCCGGCTTCCTGCCCGCAGTGGCGCAGTGGAGCAACTATCCCGCCGCCATGGCGGTGGCGCCGTTCGGCACCTACCTGGTCAATTCCATCCTCGCCACCGGCGGCATCCTGATCTGCGAGCTCGTCACCATCACGCTCGCGGCCTATGCCTTCGCGCGGCTGAACTTCCCCGGCAAGAACATCCTCTTCACCCTGTTCCTGCTGCAGATCATGTTCCCCATCTACGCCACCTTCCTCACCAACTTCGTCACGGTGCGCGAGCTCGGCATCCTCAATTCCCTGCCGGCGCTCATCGTGCCCTTCGTGGCCTCCGGCTACGGCACGTTCATGCTGCGCCAGGCGTTCCGGCAGGTGCCAACCGAGCTTGCGGACGCCGCGCGCCTCGACGGCTGCGGCCACCTCGGCATCCTTTGGCACGTCTACCTGCCGCTGGTGAAACCGACGCTGGTGGCGTTCTCCATCATCGCCGTGGTGACCCACTGGAACGACTACATGTGGCCGCTGCTCGTCACCAATTCGGAGAGCGTGCGCACGCTGCCCATCGGCCTCGGCCTGCTGGCGAAATCCGACAGCGGCGCCGACTGGACACGGCTGATGGCGGCGACCGTCGTCGTGGTGTCGCCGCTGCTGTTGTTCTTCGTCATCTTCCAGCGCCGCTTCGTCGACAGCTTCATGCACGCGGGTCTGAAGTAGAGGGTATGGCATGGCCGAAGTCGTTCTTCAGGGCGTGAGCAAGTCCTATCAGGGGCGCCCCACCGTGCACGGGGTGGACCTCGCCGTGGCGGACAAGGAATTCATGGTCCTCGTCGGCCCGTCCGGCTGCGGCAAGTCCACCACGCTGCGCATGATCGCCGGGCTGGAGGACATCACCGCCGGCCGCCTCCTCATCGACGGGCGGGACGTGACCCATGCGGAGCCGCAGAAGCGCGACATCGCCATGGTATTCCAATCCTACGCCCTCTACCCGCACATGAGCGCCTACCAGAACATGGCGTTCGGGCTGCTGAAGACCTCGAAGCTGCCGAAGCCGGAGATCGACCGGCGCATCGGCCAGGCGGCGGAGATCCTGCACATCACCCACCTGCTCGACCGCAAGCCCAACGCCTTGTCCGGCGGCGAGCGCCAGCGGGTTGCCATCGGCCGGGCGCTGGTGCGCCAGCCCAAGGTCTTCCTGTTCGACGAGCCGCTCTCCAATCTCGACGCCAAGCTGCGCACCCACATGCGCGGCGAGCTGAAGCGGCTGCACCGGGAGCTGGGCCTCACCGTCATCTACGTGACCCATGACCAGATCGAGGCCATGACGCTCGGCACGCGCGTCGCCATCCTCTCGGAAGGCCGTCTCCAGCAGTTGGGGCCGCCCATGGACCTCTACATGCGCCCCGCCAACACCTTCGTCGCCACCTTCATCGGCTCGCCCGAGATGAGCCTGCTGCGCTGCGCGGTCAGGCCCAACGGCTCCGGCAGCGTGGTCAGCCATGCCGCCTTCTCCACCCACGTGCCGGAGCGCGCCGAGGCGGGCGAGATCCTCCTCGGCATCCGCCCGGAAGAGGTGATCGTCGGGCCGTCCGACGGACCCTGCCTGGCGCGCGGCCGGGTGGAGCGCACCGAGCTGATCGGCTCCGAGGCCCTGGCCGAGATCCTGGTGGGCGACGACCGCATCATGGTGCGCACCCCCGTCACCCAGGCCCCGCCGGTCGGCGCGGAAGTGGGGGTGAGCTTCGACATGACGCGCGCCCGCCTGTTCGACGCGGCCACCGGCCGCGCCCTGCCCCGTCACTAGGGAGGCCGGCGTCCATGGCCCAGACCGTGCGTCAGCAAGAGATCGTGGAGCTGCTGCGCGCGCGGCGCTCCGCCACCATCACCGACCTCGCCGAGCACTTCCAGGTGTCGGACGAGACCATCCGGCGCGACCTGAAGGCGCTGGCGGAAGCCGGCATGGTGGACAAGTTCCACGGCGGCGTGCGCCTCAACGTGGCCGAATGGGAGGCCCCCTTCGACCGCCGCCTGCGGGAGCAGGCGCCGGCCAAGCGCCGCATCGCCCATGCCGCGGCGGAATTGATCGAGGAGGACGCCACCATTCTCCTCGACAACTCGTCCACCTCCTGCTTCCTCGCCCAGGTGCTGGCGCCGCGGCCGGGCCGGCTCACCGCCATCACCTTCTCCATGGAGGTGGCGCAGATCCTGTCCTCCTCCGGCCGGAACCACCGCGTGATCCTGCCGGGCGGCGAGCTCAGGGCGGACGACCGCACCATCATCGGCCCGTCCGCCATCGATTTCGCCTCGCAATTCACACCGAGCCTGTTCGTGATGTCGGTGGCCGCCGCCTCCGCATCGCGCGGCCTGATGGACTTCGACCTGTTCGAGACCGAGTTCAAGCGCGCCATGATCCCGCTCGCCGACAAGGTGATGCTGCTGCTGGACGGCTCGAAATACGCCAAGCCCGGCCTCATCCAGGTGTGTGACTGGCCAGCGGTGGACATCCTGGTCTCCGACGCGCCGCCACCCGCCGCCTTTCGCGAGGCGCTGGAGCACGCACGCCTGGTTCTGGCGCCGCCCTTGACCGAGGCGGGCGAGGGCAACGGCCGCAGGCCCGCTTATGCCGAATAGCCCCGCTCGCACCCCGCCCGCGCCGGGCATCCCCGCGAAGAGCCCGGTGGCGGAAGACCTGCGCGCCTTCGCCGAACACCTCGCGGATCGCGCGCGGCCCCTCGCCCTCGCCCACTTCCGCACCCCCTCGGCATCGAATGGAAGGCGGATCAAAGCCCCGTCACCATCGCCGACCGCGCCGTGGAACGGGCGCTGCGCGAGGCCATCGCGGCGCGCTACCCCGCCCACGGCATCCTCGGCGAGGAGGAGGCGGCCGTCGGCATCGACCGGCAGGTGGTGTGGGTGGTGGATCCCATCGACGGCACCAAGAGCTTCGTCACCGGCCTGCCTTTGTTCGGCACCCTGATCGCGGCGGTGGTGGACGGACGCCCGCGGGTGGGCCTCATCGAGGTGCCGGCGCTGGGCGAGCGCTGGATCGGCGTTGCCGGCGGCGGCACCCGGCTCAACGGCGCGCCCTGCCGTACCAGCGCGGTCGAGCGCCTCGCCGATGCCCGGCTGTTCGCCACCTCGCCGGACATGTTCTCCCCCGCCGAGGAGATCGCCTTCGCCGCGCTCACCGACAAGGTCGGCCTGCGCCGCTTCGGCGGCGACTGCTACGCCTATGGGCTGCTGGCCAGCGGCCATGTGGACCTGGTGGTCGAGGCGAGCCTCAAGCCCTACGACTTCATGGCTTTGGTGCCGGTGGTGGAGGAGGCCGGCGGCGTCATCACCGACTGGTGCGGCGCGCCGCTCTCCATCGCATCGGGCGGGCGGGTCGTCGCTGCCGCCAACGCCGCGCTCCATGCCCGGGCGCTGGAGGTCCTGCGGGCGGCATAGGGCCGCCCTCCCGGGCCCGCCACCTCCGTCAGGCAAACGGATCGGCTGCCACCCGCGCCACGGCCTCCCGGTATTCCTGCCCGAGCCGCGCGCACAGCTCCGCGGCCGGCAGGATGTCGGCGATGCCGCCCACGCCCTGCCCTGCCGACCAGACGGTCTTCCACGCCTTCGCCTCGCTGGCCATGTCGAGCGCCCCGTGGGACACCAGGTGGTCCGGATCGAGCCCGGCCGCGGCGATGCTCGGCCGCAGGAAGTTCGCGTTCACACCGCTGATGGCGGACGTGTAGACGATGTCCGCCGCCGCCGTATCGAGAATCATGGACTTGTATGCCGTGTCGACCATCGCCTCGCGGGTGGCGATGAAGCGCGTGCCCATGTAGGCGAGGTCCGCACCGGCGACCCGCGCCGCCAGGATCTGCGCGCCGGTGTTGATGGCGCCGGCCAGCAGGATGGTGCCGTCGAAGACCTGCCGGATCTCGGCCACCAGGGCGAACGGGCTCACGGCGCCCGCATGCCCGCCGGCCCCGGCGCAGACAGCGACGATGCCGTCCACGCCCGCCTCCGCCGCCTTCTCGGCATGGCGACGGCTGATCACGTCGTGGAAGACGAGGCCGCCATAGGCATGCACCCCGTCGACGAGGTCGCGCACCGCGCCCAGCGAGGTGATGATGAGCGGCACCTTCTCGGCGATGCAGATGGCGAGGTCCGCGGCAAGGCGCGGATTGGACTTGTGCACGATGAGGTTGACGCCGAACGGGGCGGCGTCCGGGAACGCCGCGAGCCGCGTCTTGATCTCGTTGAGCCAGGAGCGGAAATCGTCGCTGGTACGGGCGTTGAGGGCCGGAAACGTCCCCACCATCCCCGAGCGACAGACCTCGACGACGAGGTCCGGACCGGAGGTGAGGAACATGGGCGAGGCGACGGCGGGAATCTTCAGGCGGCCCTGGAGCTGCGCGGGAATGGACATGTCTTCTCCCTGAGGGGCGGTCGAAACCGAGGATATCAGACGAGGGTGGAGGCCGGGGACTCCCGGCCCTCTCCTGCGCCACGAGCGCCCGACGTGGGCATGATGGCAGGCGGTGCGAAGCGGGCGCCGTGGCGGGTTTCCAGCGCCCGGCACCGCGCCGCGAGGCGGTCGGGTCCCATGCTGGCGATGAACCACAGGGGGCCGCCGGTCCAGGCCGGATAACCCCAGCCGAGGATCGCGTCGAGATCCGCCAGCTCGGGCGCGGCGCCACCGGATGCGGCAAGGGCGCGGGCCACCGCCAGCGCCGGCGCGAGAAGCAGCCGCTCGCGCACCTCGTCCTGCGCCGCAGGGGCGGCGGCCTCGCTTTCCGGAAAGGCCAGCCCGGCCGCCCGCGCCAACGCCAGCGGCCCCTGCTCCAGGCCGGCGGCACGCGCCAAATTCTCGACGAGCGTCGGCGACATGCCCTCCGTCACCAGGCGAAGGCCTTCCGCCACATAGGCCTCGCGCCCCGCGCGGACCAGCGCATCCCCCGGATCCCCGGCCCGCCGCCCGGCCTTGTCGCCGGCCTGCCGGGCGAAGAAGAGGGTGCGGATGAGCGCCCGGGACACTTCCCCCGCACCAGGGTCGCGAAATAATCGCGCTCCACCTTCAACGCCTTGTCCATGGGCAGGCGCGCGCCCTCGAACACGCATGACAGGATCGCCTGCGGCGCGGGATAAAGGCCGCGCGTCGCCGCCAGCGTGCGCGCATTGACGAGCGCGAACAGCTCCTGCACCGCCGGGCTCGCGGGCGCCGCGCCGGGCCAGCCGAAGCCCTTCTGGTCCCACGCCGGCTCCGGCGACACGCGCTGCTCGCGCAGGGCCGCCTTCGCCGTGTCGAGCAGGGCCTCCGGCGGCACCACCGCGTCGAGGAGACCCGCCGCCTGTGCCTCCGCCACCGTCAGAGCGCGGCCCTCCAGCAGCAGCGGCAGGGCCTCCGCGATGCCGATCAGCCGGGGCAGGCGCTGGGTGCCGCCCGCGCCCGGCAGGAGGCCGAGCTTCACCTCGGGCAGGCCGAACACCGCCTTCGGCGTGTCAGCGGCGATGCGGTGATGGCAGGCGAGCATGAGCTCGAAGCCGCCGCCCAGCGCCGTGCCCGGCGCTGCCGCCACCACCGGCTTGCCGCAGGTCTCGATGCGGCGGAACACATCGCCCATGCGCCCGGCGCGCTGCGCCGTCTCGCCCGCCGTGAGGCCGGGGCCAGAAAGGTCCTCCATGATCGCCAGGTCAGCCCCGGCGATGAACGCGCCCTTGCCCGAGGTGAAGACGATCCCGGTCACCGCCGCATCCGCGACGAGGCGCCGGGCCGCCGCGTCCAGCGCGTCCAGCATCGGCCAGTCGATGACGTTCATGGACCGGCCGGGCATGTCGATGGTGACAAGCGCGATGCCATCCTGGTCGATGTCGATGGTCAGCATGGCCTCACACCCGCTCGATGATGGTGGCGACGCCCATTCCGGCGCCGATGCAGAGTGTCACCAGGGCGGTGGTTCCTCCGCTGCGCTCCAGCTCGTCAAGGGCGGTGCCGAGGATCATCGCGCCGGTGGCGCCGAGGGGATGGCCCATGGCGATGGCCCCGCCATTCACGTTGACCCGCGCCGGATCGAGATCCAGCGCCTCGATGAAGCGCAGGGCCACCGCGGCGAACGCCTCGTTCACCTCGAAGATGTCCACGTCCCGCGCGCTCATGCCCGCCCGTTTCAGCGCCTTCTCGGCAGCGAAGGCGGGGGCGGTCAGCATGATGGTGGGCTCCGAGCCGATCTCGGCGAAGGCGCGGATGCGCGCTCGCGGCGTCAGCCCCGCCGCGGCTCCGGCCTCGCGCGTGCCGACGAGAATGGCGGCGGCGCCGTCGACGACGCCGGAAGCATTGCCCGCGTGATGCACATGGGCGATCTCGCCCACCTCGGGATAGCGCAGGCGCGCGATGTCGTCGAAGCCGGCCGCCGCGCCCATGGCGGCAAAGGAGGGCTTCAGACGCGCCAGGTCCGCGACAGTGGAATTGCCGCGCACCGTCTCGTCGCGCTCCAGCATGACCTCGCCCACCCGGTCGCGCACCGCCACCACGGAGCGCGCGAAGCGGCCCTCCGACCAGGCGCGCGCGGCGCGGCGGTGGCTCTCCACGGCGAAGGCATCCACGGCGGCGCGCGTGTAGCCCCACTTGGTGGCGATGAGGTCGGCGCTGATGCCCTGCGGCACGAAATAGCTGGCGAAGGACACCTGCGGGTCGGTGCTCCAGGCGCCGCCGTCGGAGAGGATGGGAATGCGCGACATGGACTCGCAGCCGCCGCCGATGGCGAGGTCCGCCTGCCCGGCCATCACCTTGGCGGCGGCCATGTTGGTGGCTTCAAGCCCCGAGCCGCAGAAACGGTTGACCTGCACCCCCGCCACCTCCTGCGCATAGCCGGCATGGAGGGCGGCGAGGCGCGGCAGGCACTGGCCCTGCTCGCCCACGGGCATCACGACCCCCATCACGATATCGCTGACGAGGGCGGTGTCGAGCCCGCCGCGCGCGCGCAGGGCGGTGAGCACGGTGGAGGCGAGGTGCACCGGGGTCGCCGCATGCAGGCCGCCGTCCGGCTTGCCGCGGCCGCGGGGGGTGCGCACATGGTCGAGGATGTAGGCGTCGGGCATGGGATGATCCTGCGCGGGCGCTCGCCGGCGGCCTGGGCATTTCGGGAAGGGGAAGACCGGCGCGCACGCATGAACACGGCAAGCCGATGGCCTGGACGACGTGCCGCCTGCCTCATCGCAAGCCGGCGGGAGAATATCCTCTAGCTCGCTCCGTAAAGACCCTCGATTTCCTCGGCGTACTTCTTCTGGATATTGGACCGCCGCACCTTCATGGTCGCGGTGACCTCGTCGTCGTCGTGGTCGAGCTCCTTGGTGAGGAGATGGAAGCGGCGGATGTGGGAGACCTGCGCCAGCTCGCCGTTGGCGCGCGCGATCTCCGCCTCGATGAGCGCGCGCACCTGCGGGTTCTCGGCGAGATTGCGGAAGTTGGTGTAGGAGACGCAATTCTCCTCCGCCCATTTGCCCACTGTCTCGAAGTCGATCTGGATGAGGGCGGAGACATATTTGCGCGCCTCGCCGATGACGATGCACTCCTTGATGAAGGCGCTGCCCTTGGCCACGTTCTCGATCTCGGAGGGGCTCAGATTCTTGCCGCCGGCGGTGATCATGATGTCCTTCAGGCGGTCGACGATCTTCACCTGGCCATCGACCATCTCGATCACGTCGCCGGTATGCAGCCAGCCGGCGCGCAAGGCGGCGCGGGTCGCCTCCTCGCTCTTGTAGTAGCCCTGGAACACGATGGCGCCCTGCACCAGCAGTTCGCCGTTCTCGCCCTTGCGGATCGCGACGCCTTCCACCGCCGGCCCCACGCAGCCCGGCACCAGCGCGTCGAGGCGCTGGCCCGTGGCCATGCCGCTGGTCTCGGTGGCGCCGTAAACCTCGATCAGCGGCACGCCGATGGTGCGGAAGAAGCGCACGATGTGCGGCGAGATGGGCGCGGCGCCGGTCATCGCCACCTTCACCATGCGCAGGCCGATGAAGTTCTGA
The DNA here is from genome assembly GCF_016807805.1 of Xanthobacter dioxanivorans. Classification (NCBI taxonomy): domain Bacteria; kingdom Pseudomonadati; phylum Pseudomonadota; class Alphaproteobacteria; order Hyphomicrobiales; family Xanthobacteraceae; genus Xanthobacter; species Xanthobacter dioxanivorans. Next base: position 1,100,041 of record NZ_CP063362.1, read on the forward strand.
AGCGCCCGGAAGAAGAGGAGATAGGCGAGGAGGAACACCGCCCGCTCGGGGAGCGAGCGCTCGTCCCGCGGCTTCTCGGCGAAGGGCGCGCAGGCCTTCAGCAGGCGCTCGAACGCCGCGCGGCGCAGCCCGCCCGCCTCCAGCATCTTGATGTAGATGGAGGCGTGCAGCTTCTCCCAGATGCGCGGCACGCCCAGGAACATGCTCGGCGCCACCTCGCGCAGGTCTTCCTGGATGGTGCGGATGGATTCGCCGAAATTCACCTGCGAGCCAAGATAGACCGGCGCCATGGTGGTCAGCATCTGCTCCGCCACGTGGCAGAGCGGCAGGTAGGAGACGTGGGTGGTCGCCGCGGTCAGCCCGAGCCGCTCGGCGATGCCGATCGCCTGGGCGCGCAGGTTGCCGTAGGAGAGCATGGCGCCCTTCGGCTTGCCCGTCGAGCCGGAGGTGTAGATGATCAGCGCGATGTCGCCGAGCGCCTGTTCCGCCAGCACGGCGTCGATGAAGTCCGGATTGGCGCGCCGGTGGACCTCGCCGCGCTCCATGAGCTCGTCGAAGGCGATGACCGTGCCCGGCGCATAGCCGCGCAGGCCCTTCTTCTCCATCACCACCACATGCCGCAGCAAGGGCAGCTCGTCCCGCCGCTCCAGCACCTTGTCCACCTGCTCCTGGTCCTCGCAGACCACGATCTCGGTGTCCGAATGGCCGAGCACATAGGCCACCTCGCCTGCCGGGCTGGTGGGATAGACGCCCACCGTGACCCCACCCACGAGGCCGGCCCCGAGCTGGGCCAGCACCCATTCAATGCGGTTCTCGGAGAGCACCGCCACGTGGCCGCCGGAGCCGAGGCCGAGCGCCTTCAATCCGTGGCCCACCAGGGAGGCGCGCTCGAAATAGTCCTGCCAGGACACCGGATTCCAGATGCCGAACTCCTTCTGCCGGATGGCGACGCGCACCGGCTGGCGCAGGGCGTGCAGGCGCAGCATCTGCGGCAAGGTGAGGTCGGGGAACCGGGGTGCCTCGGATTCTGGCGGCGCGCTCTTGGGCGGCGCGCTCTTGGGTGGCGGGGATTGCGGCGTCATCCTGGGCAAGCTCATCTGCGCCTCCCTCACGAAAGCCAGCGCTTGCGGCGCTTGTAGTGCTTGATGTCGCGATAGCTCTTGGCCCCCGCCTCGCCGGCCATGCCGAGATAGAATTCGCGCACGTCCTGATCCGCGATCAGCCGCTTGGTCGGCCCGTCGAGCACGATCTTCCCGGTCTCCATGATGTAGCCGTAGTGCGAGACCGCGAGCGCCACCGCCGCATTCTGCTCCACCAGCAGCATGGACACGCCCCGCTCCCGGTTGATGCGGGCGATGATGGTGAAGATCTCCTCCACCAGCTTCGGCGAGAGGCCCAGCGATGGCTCATCCAGCAAAATGAGCTTCGGCTCGGCCACCAGCGCCCGGCCGATGGCCAGCATCTGCTGCTCGCCGCCGGACAGGTAGCCGGCCCGGCCGTTCCGCCGCTCGTGGAGGCGGGGAAGTAGTCATAGACGAGGTCGAACGACGTGGGCCGCGCCTTGCGCCCGGTGAGGGCGTAGGTGGCCGCGACGAGATTCTCCTCGACGGTGAGATCCTCGAAGATGCGTCGCCCCTCCATCACATGGAACAGCCCGCGCCGCGCCAGCCCGTGCGGGGTGAATGCGGACAGCGGCGCGCCTTCGAAGGAGATCGAGCCGGCGGTGACCGCCCCGTCCTCCAGCGGCAGGAGGTTGGACACCGCCTTCAGCGTGGTGGACTTGCCGGCGCCGTTGGAGCCAAGCAGGGCCACCACCTGCCCCGCCTCGACACGCAGGGACAGGCCGCGAAGCACCTGGATCGCCTTGTTGTAGACGACCTCGATGTTGCTGATCTCGAGCATGGCGGGCGCGGTCATGGCAGTTCAGGTCCCCTCGAAGACAGATGCCCTCACTTCTTCAGGCTGATCCAGTCGGACGCCGCCTTCATCTGCTTGTCGGCGGCGTTGTAGGAATAGATGCGCCCCACCGGCACCGAATTGCCGGGGATGGAGATCGGCACGCCGATCAGCCCGCCCGTGTCGAAGTCCTTGATAGTGTTGAGCGACGCCTTGAGGTTCTTGGCGCTGAGCTCCTTGCCCGCCTCCAGCGTGCGCTTCGCCGCCTCGGTCATCAGCATGGCGGTGAGGAAGCCCTGGGTGTAGCCGGTCGCCTGGTAGGTGGGCCGCAGCTTGCGGATCTTCTCCAGCATGGGCGAGTTGCCCTCGGTGTCGAAGTAATAGCGATACGGCATCACCCCCATGAAGCCGTCCGCCGGAGCGCCGACCCCCGCCCACAGCGAATTGTCCATGGACCAGAACGTGCCCATGAACTTCGACTTGAGGCCCAGCTGCTTGGCCTGGGTGAGGAATTCCGGCAGCGGCGCCAGCACGTAGCCGTGGAAGATGGTGTAGTCCGGATTGGCGCGGCGCAGCTTCAGGATCTCGGTGGAGACGTCCACCGCCGTCGGCGGGGTGACGATCTGCCCGACCACGTCGAGGCCCATCTCCTTCGCGCGCTTCACGCTGGCCTCGATGGGGTCGCGGCCGAACTCGGTGTCCGAATTCACGAACACGATCTTGGCGCCCTTCTGCTGCCTCGCGATGTATTCGAGCAGGATGGCGATCATCTCCACATAATCGGGGCCCGCCATGAACTGGAACGGATAGGCGACCGGATTGTTCAGCTCGCTGCCGAAGGAAGCGCCGGCCATCAGGATGCTGCCGCGGCGGTTCAGCTCCTCGTTGATGGTCTTGGCGAAGCCCGTCGAGTCGCCGTAATAGAGGTGGATGTCGTTCTGGGTGGTCAGCTTGTTGAACACCGCCACCGACTGGTCGACCTTGTAGCTGGTGTCCTCATAGGCGAGGCGCAGCTTGCGCCCGGCGACGCCGCCCGCCTCGTTGGTGATCTTCACGAAGTCGGAGATTCCCGCCTCGATGGCGACGCCGGCGAAGGCGAACACGCCGGTGAGCGGGATCGAGCCGCCGATCACCAGCTCCTTCTCGTCGGCATGGGCGGTCAGCGCGGGAAACAGGGCGGTGGATGCGAGCCCCGCCGTCGCGGCAAGGCCGAGCACGCTGCGTCTCGAAAGCTTGGTCATTGGCGTTTCCTCTCTCGTTTATGTTTTATGTTGTTGTGTTTCTTCAGTTGCGGAACGGCCAGAGGGTGAAGAAGCGGCGGATGCGCCGGACGATCTCCGCCAGCCCCTGCGGCTCGAACACCAGGAACACGATGATCAGCGCCCCGAACACGATGGTGCGCACGGGCGAGAGCGCCGCGCCCGCATTGGGGAAGACGGGGCCGAGCCACTCCACCACGTATTTCAACAGCTCCGGTACCAGCGTCATGAAGGCGGCGCCGAGGATCGAGCCGAGGATGGTGCCCAGCCCGCCCACGATCACCGCCGCCAGGAAGAAGATGGAGGTCGCGAAGGGAAAGCTCTCCGGCGTCACGACGCGGAAGAAATAGGCCCACATGCCCCCCGCCACCCCGGCGTAGAAGGAGGACAAGGCAAAGCTCATCAGCTTGTATTGCAACAGCGGGATGCCCAGCACCTCCGCCGAGATGTCGCGGTCGCGAATGGCGATGAAGGCGCGGCCGATGCGGGTGCGGAACAGGTTGGCGGCGCCCAGCACCATCAGCGCCGTGATCGGCACGATCACGAAATAGAGGGCGAACGGGCTGGCGAGCTCGAGGCCGAAAAGGCGTGCCGGCGCCACGTTCACGCCGCGCACGCCGTTCGTCACCGCCACCCAGTTGGTGAAGACGAAATGCAGGATGAAGGAGGCGGCGATGGTGGCGATGGCGAGGTAGAGGCCCTTCACGCGCAGGCTCGGCACGCCCACCACTATCCCCACCAGCGCCGAGACCACGCCGGCGGCGGCGATGTTCAGGAGAAAAGGCGTGCCGAGATGGCCGTCGAGGAAGGCCACCGCATAGGCCCCCACCGCCATGAACGCCGCCTGGCCGAGGCTGACGAGGCCGGTATAGCCGGTGAGGATGTTGAGGCCCGTCGCGCTGGCCACGTTGATGGCGACGAGGCAGGCGAGATAGAGCCAGTAGGCGTTGAGCACAAAGGGGGCGAGCGCGAGCACCACCGCCAGCACCACCATCCAGCGGCGCTGCGTGGCGGTGACGAGCAGGCCCTCGTCGGAGATGTAGGTTTCCTTGGCGGTGGCGATGCGCATCAGAGCCGCTCGATCTCGATGGTGCCGAACAGGCCGTAGGGCCGGATCATCAGCGCCGCGATGAGGATGGAAAAGGTCGTCACCAGCTTGAACTCGCCCCCGAGATAGGTGCCGGCCCAGGCCTCCACGACGCCGATGAGGATGCCACCCACCAACGCCCCGAGCACCGAATCCAGCCCCCGATGATGACCACCACCAGGGCGGAAAGGCCGAAGACGCCCATGGTGGGCGAGATGCCGCCGATGGCGCCCACCAGGATCCCCGTCCCCGCCGCCGTGGCGCAGGCGACGATCCAGGCCAGGGAGAACACGCCGGGCACGTCGATGCCGCAGGAATAGGCCGCGGCCTGATCGGTGGCGGTGGCCCTGAGCGCGATGCCGCCGCGCCAGGTGCGGAACAGGATGAGGAAAGCCGTGATCACCAGCGCCGCCACCACGAAGCCGATGGCGATCTTGCGCGAGACATAGGCCTCGCCGATGAACACCGGAGTCGCCCCCATGAAATCGGGCAGCGCCCGCGGGTCGGTGTTCCAGATGAGTTCGGCGATGCCGATCAGCACCGAGCCGAGCCCCACGGTGACCATGAAGACGGAGATGGGGCTCTCCCCCAGCATGGGGCGGATCAGGGCGCGCTCCACCAGGGCCCCCACGGCGCCGCCGCCGGCGATGGCCAGCGGGATGGAGGCCCAGACCGGCAGGCCGAAGCCCGCCGAAAAGGCGAAGAACAGATAGCCGCCCAGCATCAGGATCTCGCCGACCGCGAGGTTGATGACCCGCGTCGCCTTGTAGATGAGCACGAACGACAGCGCGGTGAGCGCAAGCAGCGCGCCGGAGCCCAGGCCCGCCAGCGTCACCTCGGCGAAGAACAGCCAATCCATCAGGCGGCCTCCCGCGGGGCGGCGAGGCGGCGCATCAATTCGGCCGGGTCGCCCGAGCCGAGATAGGCGGCGGCAACCTCGGGGTCGCGCTGCACCTCGGCCGGCGGCCCCTGCGCGATCACCTTGCCGAAATTGAGCACCACCACATGGTCGGAGATGTCCATCACCATGCCCATGTCATGCTCCACCATGAGGATGGAAATGCCCCACTCCTCCTTCACGTCGAGGATGAAGCGCGCCATGTCCTCCGTCTCCTCCCGGTTCATGCCGGCCACCGGCTCGTCGAGCATCAGGAGGCGGGGACGCATGGCCAGCGCCCGGGCGAGCTCCACCCGCTTCTGCAGCCCGTAGGAAAGCGAGGCGACCGGCTTGTTGCGGATGTGGTCGATTTCCAGGAAATCGATGATCTCCCGCTCCACCTCGGCGCGCAGCTCCATCTCCTCGCGCCGCGCCGCACCCCAATAGGCCAGCGCCTGGAGCAGGTTGGTCTTCATGTGGGCGTGGCGGCCAAGCTTGATGTTGTCGAGCACGGTCATGCCCTTGAACAGGGCGATGTTCTGGAAGGTGCGCGCGAGCCCCGCCCGGGCGCGCGCCGGCGGGTGGGTCGCGGTGATGTCCGCGCCATCGAGCACGATCCGCCCCGCCCGCGGCCGGTAGAAGCCGGAGATGCAGTTGAACAGGGAGGTCTTGCCGGCGCCGTTCGGCCCGATCAAGGCGGTGATGGTGCCGGGCCGGACCTCGAAGGAGACATCGGTCAGCGCCTTCAGCCCGCCGAACCACAGGGACAGGCCGCTGACGGCGACGTGAGCGGCGGCGGCACGGGGCGCGTCCAGCGGCGCGCGGCGCGGGATGAGGGCGCTCATCGCCCCTTCCCCGGCCGCGCGTCCGCGCGGTCCCACGGCCCGGCGCGGTCGGCCGAGTTCTGCATGTTCAAGGCGCTTCCTCCCATGTCCCCGGTTCAGCGTCCGGAGATCTTGATCGCTTGGAGAAACAGTCGTCAGGTGGCCGGCGTCTTCAGGTGGCGGACTTGCTCAGGGCGTAGCGCGCGAAGATGCGCTCCACCGGTTCGTCGATTTCGCGGCCGGCGCGCACGAAGCCCTTGCGCCAGTCCGCCAGGTGACGCGCCATCCAGGTCCGGGCGAGGTCGAGGTCGCGGGCCTTGACGGCGTCGATAATGCTGCGGTGCGCCTGCGCCATGCGCGCGGCGCCTTCCGGCACGCGCCGGCAGATCATTTCCGAGGTTGGAAAGAAGAGCAATGCCGCCGGCTCGCGCGCCAGCTCCAGCACCCGGTTGCGGGATGCCCGGGCGACGAGGGCGTGGAACTCGGTGTCGATCTCCGACACCCGGACCGGATTGCCGATGGCCGCCTCCAGACGCGTCTGGTTGGCTTCGAGGGCCTCGATATCGTCATGGTCCGCATGGGCGGTCGCGCCTTCCACCGCGCCCACCTCCAGGATCAGGGCGGCATCGTAAAGCTCGCGGAACGTGACATCCTGCAGCACCAGGACGCGGCTCATGCGGCTGGAGAGCGCGCCGTAGCGCGGCTCGCAGACGAAGAGCTTGCGCCCCGCCTCGCGCCGCACCAGCCCCCCCTGCTCCAGGACCCGGATGCCCTCGCGCACGGTGGAGCGGTTGACTCCGAACTGCCGGACCAACGCCGCCTCGGTGCCGATCTCGTCCCCCGGCCGCAGCCGGCCGGAAACGATCTCCGCCTCGATGGCCTCCGCCACCATCTCGTAGGCCGAGGGCACGCGGATGCGTTCAAAATGCTCGGCAGAATTGTCGGACATATGAGCCAATTGCACCTTTGTCCGACAAATGCTCCCATCGCCCGCGCGGGATGTCAAGACGGCCCGTCACAACGGCCGATGTCGTGCCATCCGGGAACATTGAACGCGGCTCTTCCTTCGCCATCCTGCCTGCAGGGCGATGGGGAGGTCAGGCTGCCGACGGCGGAGCGATGGCGCGGGCATGATCGCCGCGCCGACGCCGCCTTGGCCGAGAAGATCCGCGACCGATGATCCCGCCGGCAAGGCTCCCCCGCGACCTTGGGGGTGATCAGGATCGATACCCCTCCTCGGCCAGCACCTGGCGAACCACGGGGCGCGCCCGCACCAGGCGATAATGCGCGGCCACGCGCGGCGGCAAGAGGATACCGATCCTGTCGGCCCAGAATTCGTTGTAAAATAAGGCTGCGTCGGCAATCGAGAAGTGCGGCCCCACGACATAGCCTTCGGCCGGCATCCGCCTTTCGAGCAGCTCGAACGCCTGGCTCACGATCTCCCGGCCGTGCGAGGCCACGTCGTCTTTCAGACCCTGCCCGTGTCGGGCTTCGCTCGACGGGATGTAGCGTTCCGAGGTGAAGATCCGGGTATAGCCCTCCCCGTGCAGCTGGATCAGCGCGAAATCGAGCAGCTCGACGGCGCGTGCCGCCAGCGCCGGGTCCTGCGGAAGAAACCGGCCGCGCGGATAGGTTTCGGCAAGCCACAAGGCGATGGACCTGAAGTCGGTGAGCGCGCGGCCGTCGTCGAGCACGAGCGTCGGGATCGTGCCCCTCGGATTGATCTTGAGGTAGTCCGGCCGGAGATGATCGCCGGCGGGGATGTTGATGATCCACGCCTCGAACGGCAGCTCCAGCGTTTCGAGCAGGATGTGGATGCCGGTCGAGCAGGAACCGGGCGTCATGTAGAATTTCAGTGCCATGCAACGAGGCAAGCAAGAAGCATGACAGCGCCGGCCCGCCCGCCGATCAGGTGGGAGAGGGCTCCCGACGCAGCGCCTCGCCCGCCAGCACGCCGGCTTCCGTATTGAGCGGCGTTGCCGCCTGGCGCGGGCGCGTGAATGGCTCGGGGGTCGGGGCATTGGAGTGGATGAGATCGAGGCCGGCATAAAGCCCGCTCGTCTGCTCCAGGCAGAAGCGCTCCGCGTCGCGGCGGCGGATATCGGCAATGGTCTCCTCGGCTTCGGCGGGGGCGAGACCCAGGAATTCCAGCGCGTTCTGGCCGAACGCGAAGGCTGATTCCAGCGTTTCGCGCATCTGGAAGTCCACCTTCTGGTTGACCAGCTCCAAGGCATGGCCGCGGTCGTAGGCCCGCACCAGCAGGCCCGCCTGGGGAAAGGTCTCCTTCGCCAGCGTGACGATCTTGTTGGCGGCCGCCCGATCGTCCACGCAGATGGCGATCGCCCGCGCGCTGCCGGCGCCCGAGGCGTGCAGGACGTCGAGATTGGTGCCGTCGCCATAATAGATCTTGAAGCCGAACCTGGCGGCGCTGCGGATCATGCCCGGATCGTTGTCGATGATGGTGACGTCGAGCGCCCGCGCGAGGAAGGCCTGGCTGACCACCTGCCCGAAGCGCCCGAACCCCACCAGGAGCACCGATCCGCTGAGGCCGTCCGGCGCCTCCAGCCCGTCGAGATCGGGCTTTTCCGCGGGCAGCAGGCGGCGCGCCGCCATCACCGTGAGCGGCGTCAGCACCATGGACAGGATCACGGTCGACGACATGACGGCGCTGATGCGGGCATCGAAGATCCCGACGGCGGCAGCCGCCGCGTAGAGCACGAAGGCGAACTCGCCGCCCTGGGCGAACAGGGCCGCCCGGTAGATGGCCTCCCGCCGGCCAGCGCCGAACAGCAGCGCCACGGCCAGGATGCCGGCGGCCTTCACCACCATGTAGCCGACCACCGCCAGCGCCACGAGGCCCCATTGCTGCATCACCACGTCGAGGTTCAGCGACATGCCCACCGCCATGAAGAACAGGCCAAGGAGCAGCCCGCGGAACGGCTCGATGTCCGCCTCGAGCTGGTGGCGGAACGTGGAGCCGGACAGCAGCACGCCGGCGAGGAAGGCGCCCATGGCCATGGAAAGGCCCGCCACCTGCATCAGGAGCGCCGTTCCCAGCACCACGGTGAGGGCGGCCGCAGTCATGATCTCGCGGGCCCGGACGGCCGACAGAAGGGCGAACAGGGGATTGAGCAGCCAGCGCCCCGCGGCGACGACGATGGCAACCGCGCCGGCGGCGATCGCCAGGCTCACCCAGTCGGCCCTCAGATTTTGGCCGGTCGCGGGCGCGAGCACCGCGACCAGCGCCAGCAGGGGCACGATGGCGAGGTCTTCCAGCAGCAGGATCGAGACCGCCCGCTGGCCGGGCGGCGTCGCCGTCTCGCCCGCCTCGTCGAGGATCTGCATGATCGCGGCGGTGGAGGAGAGAACGAAGCCCATGGCGGCGATGAAGGCGGTCGCCGGCGCCAGCCCGGCGAGCATGCCGAGGCCGGTCAGCAGCGCCCCGCATGTCAGGACCTGCGTCGCGCCGAGGCCGAAGATATCCCGCCGCAGCCCCCACAGCCGTGCCGGCCGCATCTCGAGCCCGATGACGAAGAGGAACATGACGACGCCGAGCTCGGCGAAATGCAGCACCGCCTCCGGCGCGGCGACCACCTTGAGGCCAAACGGCCCGATCGCGAGGCCGGCGGCAAGATAGCCCAGCACCGACCCGAATCCCGCGCGCTTGAACAGGGGCGCGACGATAACGCCGGCGCCGAGCACCGCCACGATCTGCACCAACTCGAGATTCGACGGCTCAGCCACGGCGCCACGCTCCAGCATCCGGTTCGCCGCCGGTCGCGGCAGGGATATGACGTAACGTAATTAAGAAGTCGGACGAAGGCATGCGATTTCCGCCCGGCCTTCACCCCACGCCGCCGGGAAGCTGGCGCGGCGTGTCGTCGAGGCGGGTGCCGGCGATGGAGGCCGGCCGTTATGAAGAGGGCGGGCGAAGGGGTGGCAAACCTGACTGGCCAACGCGAATCTAAGTATTTGAAAAATAAAACTTATGGTGTCCCGGAAGGGATTCGAACCCCTGACCTGCGGTTTAGGAAACCGCTGCTCTATCCTGCTGAGCTACCGGGACTTAAGGCTTTTCGGTCTATAAGCCCTTGATATTTTATTGTTTTTAATATTTTACGTTGTAGAATCGCTATATATCATGCCCTCGCTTGCGGCCGCCTTGTGTTACCCAGACGTTACCCCCATAATGAGGTCGTTACCCCAATCCCCAGAGGTGCCCATGGCCGCATCCCTAACCGTGAGGGGCATTGATGCGCTCAAGCCAACTGCGTCCCGCCAGGAAATCGCCGACGGATATCTAACCGGCCTCTATTTGATCGTCCAGCCTAGCGGTGCAAAGAGTTGGGCAGTCCGCTATCGCTCCAAGGGCAGACCGAGGAAGCACACGCTCGGCGCATATCCCGCGATCAAGCTCGTTGATGCTCGCATATTGGCAGCTCAGATTATGACCGCTGTCGCAGAAGGCCGTGATCCAAGCGAGGAAAAGAAGCAGGCCAAGCGCGAAGCCGCCGAAGGCATCAAAGATGACGTTGCGTCAGTCATTGAAGCCTATCTGGAGCGCCAAGCCCAAAAGCACCTCAGGAAAAGCTCCCTGCGTCGGGTAGAGGGCCTCCTGTCCAATGACGTGATTGCCGCTTGGAAGGGCCGATCCATCAAGTCCATAACGAAGCGTGACGTGAACGATCTGCTTGATGCCGCCATCAATCGAGGGGCGAAGGTCACAGCCAATCGCCTTCTCGCCGTGGTTCGCCATTTCTTCAACTGGTGCGTGCAGCGAGACCTTATCGAGAAATCGCCTATCGCCGGCATCAAGGCGCCCACCGATGAGAAAAGCCGCGACCGAATTCTGAACGATGAAGAGTTGGGCTTGGCGTTGAAAGCGGCGGATAAGTTGGGTTGGCCGTTCGGGCCGTTCGTTCATCTCCTCATTCTGACTGGCCAACGTCGCGATGAAGTGGCGGGCATGAGGTGGAGCGAGCTTGATATCGCGAATGCCACTTGGACCATTCCCCGCGAAAGGGCGAAAAACGACAAGGCGCATGTAGTGCCCCTGTCGCCAGAAGCCGTCGCCATCATCAATGGCTTGCCGCGCATGAAGGATGGGGAGGCAGAGTCCCCCTTCGTGTTCACCACCACCGGTAAAACGCCCATCTCGGGTTTCTCGAAGGCCAAGGAGGCAATGGACAAAACGATTGCGAAGCTGCTCAAGGGAGAGAATGAGCAGGATGCCCCCTCCATTCCCGATTGGCGCCTTCACGACCTCCGGCGCACGATGGCATCAGGAATGGCGAGGCTTGGCGTTCCGGTGCACGTGGTTGAAAAGCTGCTCAATCACACGAGCGGCACGTTCGGTGGGATCGTTGATGTTTATCAGAAGCATGAGTATGCGGACGAGAAGCGGCAGGCGGCAGAGGCTTGGGGCGGACATGTCGCGCAACTGACGATTGGCGCGCCCTAACGAACGAATGAGGCTCCATCCGGAAAGGGCCTACTCGATTGGACGAGTTGAAAAATCGGGAGTGAAGCCGGTGCTGTCAGGGGCGAGATCGTGGAAGAAAAGAGCCTGCGCGATACACGCTCTTGCCGAATTATAGCTCCCTTGACCCGCAAGGCCATCGAGGGCTCCATCCAAGAAAAGATATGGCGCCTGATTGTTGGCGTTGTACATTTGGAGTGGTAGGGGATTGTCGCTTCGCCCATTTTGGAAAAGAAGCAGGACCTTATTATAATTTCCGGAGGGGTACCGCTCCACGTTCTGGTCTATATTATATTCTACACTATCTTCATCATATTCTTCTATTTCGTCTATATCGATTTTTGAAAAATATCCCTTGTCCATCCCCCATCTTATCGTCGGCCTCTTGCAGATCAGATATTCTCCAAGATAGATACCGGCATCCAACATGAGATTGCACCCGATAAACCGGCCGGTCCAAGCCGGATCATAATCGTTGTACGAGCGCCAGATCATACGCTGTCCATCCGCGACGATCGAGCCATTATAAAATTTCGCCCATCGGTCAAACTTGTCGATCGATTCTGGATTGAAAGAAAGGCGAATTCGAAAGTTGCGCCACATCCATTCAAGGAACATTTCGAGGCGTTCATCCTTCACTCTCATAAAATAATCAAAATTCTCCTGCGCCTCATCGTCGGTCAAATCAGACTCGCACTTCAAATGTGGCGGGGCGTAGATTGGATAACCAACGAGTGCGCGAGACATGCGCAGGTAAGGATACCAATAGCGAGGCTTGAGGATTCTCATCCCACCTTCCCTTCTATGTCTCAATATCTTTATAATCCAAATGATATTTTCAATATTTTTACATTTTCGCCAATCGAAATTAGAAGCGCGATTGCGCTAGCGGCCGCGAAACCAAGTCCGATCCGCTTCCACATCAATGTGAAACTCTCTTCGCCAATCTTTCGGATGAAGGCTGATTTCCCTTCGCATACGAGTCGCCAATGGTCCCAGTGAAATTGGAAGCTCTTCGAGACTAAAAGAAAGAAAATAGCAAAGTATGCGCTGTTATCTGGAAATCTGTCGATATACCGAGGAGGCAACCCAGGCCTTCCCCAACCGAAAAGAACCATGCAGAACGTTGATAACACGGCCATAAGTGCTGCGCATACCCAGGTTGCCCTGCACGCGATTAAGGCATATCTGATCTCGATTGGCCGAGGAATATCAGAATACGGCATTCGGGCGCGCCTAATATTTCCTTAGCTCGAAGCGATCGGGTGCGTGAGCTGAGAACGTGAGCCGATTTCCGCATTATCGAGACCGATGCATAACGATGCAACCGAGATGAAAGCCGAAGGAATGGTAGATTTGCATTCCGTAAGGTAATAACAAAAATAAATTGGAAAAGAAGATGGATCAGGTCCAGATTCAACGGCAGAGGGTTTCTGGTGAGTGGACAACAGTCATGGTTGTCCAAAACCTGGCGCCGAACATCACGAACGCCATGAAGGCCACTGCGCGTTCAAACCCTGGCTGTCGAGTCAGGGCAATCGATGCGAATGGGCGCGTGGTCGATATCCTGTAATGGTCCGATGCCCGTCACGAATGAGGACCCTCACCGAGTCTGAAAAACGCTCCAACCATCAGCCATTTGTCTATTGCTAATGACCGCCGTGAGGTATTTTAGTACGGATACCATCTTGAGGCAAAATGGCATTCGGCCGTCCATAATGGCTAGAGCTTCCTCCGAGGATATTTGTCCAGTGGCCTGCATGAGGCCAACGGCAGTACTCAGCAAAATCGCTCTTTGGACGTCGACACCTAATGGATTGTTTTTCATGTTCTCAGCCGAGAAACCGGTATTGGATATCCCGGCGCCGATTGCGCAATAGACGTGTTGAGGGAAGATTCCTCCATTCCTCAAATCATCGGCAAGAAGCAATAATCCGAAAATCAAAAGGACGATTTTTAGATTTACGTGCACAGGCGTGTTCTCCGGAAATTAATGGGGCGGGCTGCCAAACGGGTAATTTCGTCAGCATCTGTACCAATGAAAACGAATCCAACCTGGACCCCACTTACTGCCGTGGGCTCCGACTTCATAGGTTGATGGGCTGACGTTGATTACAGTAGTGCTGTTGAATGGTGGATTCGAATATTTAACGAACCACCGCCCTTCGTCATACCATACGCCGTGCACAACCACGTACCCTTTGGGAATTGCCCGCACACATATGTGTTCCTCTTGGGCGAAGGCCGGAGCGACCCAAACCAACACACCGAGCATCAGCAAAGACCGAACAATCACTGATCCAAACATTGCGATGATTCCCCCGTGACCTCGGCGCTATTGATCCCGATTTTGCTGCGTCCAGTGCAGCATACCCCTTGGGGCCTCGCGGGTTTCGGTTGGTGGGCCTGCGACAGGCGCACTGGGGGTCACAGGAGCGCTTTGTAGGCTGGGCTGAGGATGAGCGGCTTGCGGAATTGGTGATGCAGGAGGAGTGCCCTTGTCGGCCTCCGGTTCCTCGCCATATCGATTGGGACCGGGCTGAGACGGCTGAACCCACCAATACAGGAGCGGCAAGAGCCCGATAATGGCTAAGGCAAGCAACTGCCACCAGCCGCTGCGGCCAACGTCGTGAAGGCGCCGGCTACCGACTGCCCAAGATGGAATTATGGTCAGTAAAGAAAATGCATTTCCGACATAATAGAAAAATAAATTATCAGATTTCCATGTATACGCGAAAGAAAGTAACACGACAAAAAGACTGTACCACCAGAACTCACTTCTTTTTGCTCGCCCGCTAAATTCTGCATACTTTTTGAAGCAAGTTTTTACGGCATCGTTAAGGTTCACGACATCCCCCAACCCAAAACGAGCGCAGTTGGCGGTTCGCCCCCGCCTTACGCTGCTCATTGCCCTTGGTGATCGGGGAGTTGGAAAACCGAGTGGTTACGGTCCCTGTGGCCTTTAGTCCGAGAACCTGTTGCATACGCCACAGGCTCCCCGACCATAGGTCAAGGAGTTGGTGCCGTTCCGGTCGACACCCATACCGAACCACAGGGGTTTCCACGCCCCAGAACGTTGCGTGACGTTCCGCTTACCTATCTACCTTAGCGCGAGCCGTTTGTCTCTCCCTTCAAAGAAGGGGGGTGAAGGGCGCAAAGCGCTGACATCGATAGCTCTTAGCTGAGGCATGAAGAGGCCAGAGGCGTGAGGAGCGGACAGCGCCGCGCGAAGCTGTTTCTTACATCCAATGCCAAGCGTGGCATTGACCGTCTGCCACCAATAGCTGCATCCTGATCCATCAACATAGTTCCCAATTTAAGGTGAAATGCGGTGGACCAGCCTCAGCTTCATGATCCCAATAGACTTTTGATGGCAGCGACAACCATTATTGCCGCTGTGGCCATACCTGTCATTGCTTTTGCAGCCGATGCGACAATGCCGATCATGCAAGTAGGTGATTGGTGTTTCGAATCGCAGGAAGGTAGAGAGACTCACTATATTTTGCCGAGTTGGGCAGAAGATGGAGTATGCAAGAAAATTATTTCCATCAACCCTTGGAGTTTTGGCGCGGACGGCTGGCATTGCGAACCGGAGCAAGTGCGCGAGAAAAAGGACTGTGCACCTTCCGGATGCTCATATGATGCTCAAGTTATTGCTAGATGCCAATCAGACGGACCTGTTGGGCCCGGTAAGCGCACGATATTCGAATTCAGTCGATATAAGGGTAATTTATCTGTTAAGCAACGATAGATAGTTAACTGCAAACTAATAATCTCGTTCGCCTGATATCCATCAAATGTCACCCAACGCTGATAAGGTAAAATGATAAAATATTATCAGGCGTAAATCGGGTGTCGATTATCCCTATAGGCTAGAACCAAGCGCCGCTCACTCAAGGAAGAGCTGATGACCTTACGCCGTCCATTGTTGCGGACCATTCAGATCACCCTCTTCGTATCTGTCTTCAGCGGAACGACAGGCTTCGCATCCGATCTTAGCGCCCAATATGAGGAATGCCGCGCACGGTCACAATCGGGCGTTCAAACGAAGACATGTCTTGCCCAGGAGCTCGATAGGCAAGATGCGCGACTCAATATGGCCTACCGTGACGCAATGGCCCGCTTGCCGCCTCAGAGGCAATACCATTTGAGGGAGGCCGAGAGAGCTTGGATCAAGTGGCGTGACGCGAAATGTCTGGCCGCAGGGGATGGCAGCAAAGCCGCTGCGGTCTACGACTATCCACTGTGCATGGCTACAGAAGCCGCTCGTCGTGCGGACGTTTTGGAAAAAGCGAATAGCCAGAAAAACTGATAGTCGAGGCGGCGAATATCAACCTATCAGGGGTTCGCGCATATCGAGAGGCGCCGGATTGTAGGCGTCTCCCTGTTTCGTCTCAGATATATCATATCAAAGGTCGGCCATCCTCATTATTTCGACCAGCCCTTTATGATGCGCTCGACCTGCTTGAGGCGATCCTCCGGTGACGTGGATCGGCGCGCGGCGTCATCCAAGATTGGCCTCGCTTCGTCAGCTTGCAATCCGTGCGTCCACAGGTCTGTTGCAAGGTCCCAAATTGCCCCGTCCCCTTGGCCTGCGCGAGTGCCAGTCTCATCGAATATCGCCACCGCCTCCTTTACGGCCTCAGTGACCTCGGGAGGCCATTCTTCCCCTTCGATGTGCAAAGGAGCGATAGGAGGAGAAGGCACATGCGCAGGCACCTTTTGCAGCCAATAGTCGGGGTTTATCAGTTGGCGTTCGTCCCCCACCAATTCCTCAAAGAAGGACTCCCCATTGTCCGCTCGGCACGGAAAGTGGAAGATATCTACAAGGGATTTTTTCGACTTATCAAAGCCGTGGACGGCGTATCCATGCGCTTCCAACTCGATCATGATCGCCTGTAGCAGACGACGGTATTCTTCTCCCGACACTGCTCTTGATAGCAGTATCACAGCCCTCCATTTTTCCCATTCTCTTGTAGAACTGAAGCTATTGGAAATGATCATTTTTTCTGAATGAAATATCCTCGCGAATTCCGCACGGGAGATACCACCGCCATCGTTATCGAGGATGATAGCCGATGTCCCTTGGGCATAGATTGCCTCTCGGGCATTCACATGGGGATCATCAAATATCGTGAAATTGAAACATGGATTGTCAACCTTCTTTTGATAACTCATATCGAATGCTGCCGACATCATGTTGACAACCTCAACAACGGATACCAGAGGCACCACATGAGTTGCTGCCGGAGTGTAGCCTGGGCCACCTTTGATATGTAACGGATCATAGAAATTCAGAATCCATATCATATCGTTATTCTGAATAGTTCGTGTCACAATATCCTCCCTTATAAGGGTTTCGTGACATGTAACAATAATACCGTTCTCTTCTACAGGTAGATTATCCTGCCTCTTCTCCTTGTCTCTTGCCCTTTGGGCTCTCTTCCTATCCTTATCACTTGCATGGATTCTCGGTCTGCCAACCTTGCCTACTCTCTTGGGAACCTCAATGGGAACCTTCGTCAAAGTGACTCCGTCGAATAGGCCTGCAAGCCAAAAAGCTGCTCTCGTGTCCGGAACGATCACGATCTTTCGCGTGGTTGATTCGATATCGCGAAGCGAACAGCGCATCGCGGCCTGATATATCTCCAAGCAATGGATTCCAATGTCGATATCCCTATCCGATAGACCGAGCCAATTCAGAAAACGCCTATAGTCGTCATCAGGGTTTCGCGCAGTGTATATGAACGCGTTATCTATGTACTCGTAGGAGTTCAGTCCGTGTGATGCTCCACCAATGTCTACGCCATCGGCCTTTACTAGGGCCAAATTGTCTATTTGGAAATCGTCCTTGGCCTTGTTTGATTGGAAAATGAATGGTCTATCGGAAAATACGCCGATGGCGTATGCCTTCAGGTCTGACACAAGGCTTGCGTGTTTCTTCATGATCTCCTTGGACCATCTGGGCACGTCGAGATAATGAATGTCGAGAAGATGCCCATTGGGATGTCGGTCAAACGAAAACGTTATCTCCGCATCCTTTCTCACTGGCGCATACGCGCGCTCGCCATAATCAACGAAATCAACGCCTCTATTAGAAAGTATCTTGAAAAAGAACGTGTCCTTGAACATGGCCGATGCCACAGTGCAGGTTTTGAACCTGGATATCACGAGGGTGTTGCGGACCGAGCAAATGCACAGTTTCTTGGCTCCCTTGTCCCCGTCGACTATACTATCATACCTCTCCTGGTGAACGAAACAGTCCCACCCCGCAGAAAGCAACTGCTTTGCTGCATCGCGAAATATATCATTCACCTTGTCCTTTTTCCTGACGATATTTCTTAGGTCTGCTTCCGATTTGACGCAGAGGGGAACGTAGAGGCCCTCGCCTCTAGTCATAACGTGCTCCGTGAGGAAGCCATGGTTTACCGGCACTTCGATTGAGAAACCCTTTTCCACATGAGGGCACTCATCGAAGATCAAGTCCCAAAACTCGGCTCTGTGAAAATACGGAACAAGGTCAAATGCTTGCTCGGTTATGATCAGCGCCTGTCCTTTTGGCTCGGCATTCCTGAAGTGATTGATGATAGCCGAGACAACGTGTTGTCCCACCACCGTATCTTCGTGTAATCTCGTGACGAAAGGCGCGAGACTCGCTCCTTCCGTTAGATGGCGGTATGTCTGGTCTATCAAGTCTTTGGACTTCTGCACAAGCAATACCTTGTGTCCCCAACGCACCATCTCGGCGATCTCGGCGATTATGAAACGCGTCTTATTTGCTCCAGCGGGCTTATCAATATACCTAATCTTCAATTCAATTTCCTTTCTTATGAATTATACAAATATCGTCGTTCACGGCCCAATATGGCGACCGCGTTGACTTGGTGAGTTCGTTCATGAACGCCTTCTTTATATCTCGATCCGAGGTCCGAGTCAAGAAGAACTCTGCATAAGCCATTGATAATCAAAGGAACTTTTGTTTTTAAAAAGAATTTCGTACTTATGGTTGCGTTGTCATAGTAAACATATTTTAGGCAGCGCATTGAAATTGATGGTAAAATTGTCTTCTAGGTTTGCGCTCTCGCCCTTTGCCGGGCGCTGATCGCGATGTAGCCGAGAGGACGAGCGGCAAATTCGTCGGATGGGACCCAATGCGAGCGATCACCACCCGCTTCCTTGGTTTCTTGGACGGAGAGTGCTCAGGGAGAGGCTCATGGCATGGGATTGAAGGTGGCGGGACCCTTCCTCGATTCCCGAAGACGTGCCGCCCATGCCCTTCTCAGTCGATGCGAGGACCTGCGCCGATATCCCTTAACATGCAGGCCAAAACGGTAACCGGATGTAGTTTATGGCCGAGCTCCTGCGCTAAACAGAACTAAATCTGGGTGTTTTTGCATTTCCAACCGGAAAATCGCTGCGATCGCTGAAATCTGCTCATAATGGGAGCATTAGAGACGGGCGTTCGCGGTTCGCTTCGGTGGAAAGTGCCTGCCGTTTGCGAGGCCCTTCACGATTACCGGAGACCGTTTGATTAATGGTAAGATATTAGAAATCTGGATTGGGTTGGATCAGGGCAGCGTTCTTAAAGGGTCGGCCGTTTGCCGTTTAGCGAGCCGAGCGAAATCCGGTGACGCTCGGATCGAACTGCCGAATGGGACCCAACGCGAACGGCCACCACCCGCTTCCTTGGATTCTTGGAGGGGAGTGTCTGGATGGGACCCAGGTTCGCCAAAAGGAAAGTTGGGCCAGATTTCTGATTCAGCAAACTTGGCTAGTGGCGGTCCCATCGCAGTGTATGGCTGCGATGCGGACGTGACGCCAAGTCAGACACCTCTGCCGTTGCAGAGCGGTAACATTCGGTTTTTCACTGTCTCTTATGTCATATCTGATAGATATGCATATTTACTGTTCGCTGGATTGTATGTCTGGACAGTTATTATTGGAATTATAATATTGACATCATGACAGATAAGAACGTGCTTATTGATGGCCAAGATGTTATTGCAAATCCAGACACGTAAAGTAGCAATATTGTTGCTCGCGCCATGGGCCGCGAGTTGTCTGACACGAGATACTCGATTGTTAGTATATCGGTATCAAAACGTGGCGCGACTGCGTACATTGACATCCAGATATTTCGTTGGGCCCGACGCTGGGTACTGATGCATTCTGCGACGTAGGAAATATTTAAATTTCCGTTATTTGAATACAATTCGCCATCGTGATTTCGGCCAGTTTCGAGATCGGCGTCAGCCTCTATTTGGCCCTCCGCTCCATCGACTTCCGGTGCTGGCGTTTCCCACATCTCATTGATTACGCTTTCATAAATTGTGTGAAAAACCTCCGGAGATGCGGCGGATATCAGTATGTATCGGATGGTGTTGTCGAAGTGACAATCTTTTGTATAATGTCTGCTTATTGAATTTAGTATAATTCCAATTCGGGAAGGGGTGGATAGAGATTTTTCGCGAGCAATATAATCGGATTCTGAATCATTATTTTTAATGAGTTTCGGGCAAAGAATTGTATATAATAGAGATGATATGCCGAGTAGACTAAGGCCAAAATACGTGAATTTAAGCCAGCCGATCGTTATGTGGCGTTCGAGGCCTGATGCATCTACAGTTTTTGCGGAGAACCGGCGGAATATGTCTGGTGATATCGATATCAGATCAACGAATTGATTATTAAATAATATTATCCATCCGATAAGTGGAACGATGACGGTTAATGACAGCAGTTTGGATTTTCCAAATGTTCGAAGATCGGACCACTTTGGAATGTCTCTCATGTGAGCGATAATCGCTTCACGTAGTTGCGTCTTTTTTACGATGTCCATCTTTACTATTCCGTCTATTCTGATTTCGATCGATGGCTCGCAAGGCGTCATAATCATGTGGTGTTTCGAAAGTGCATACTCAACGGATTCGGCGCCGCATTCCTGAACTCCACGTTTCAGTCTAATTTCGCGATTTAAGAGGGTAGCCTGATTCTGTTGCCTATTGGCTCAGGACAACGGTATGCGGGCCCCTTTACGGTGTCTCCTGGATATGGGCGCGAAGCGTCGTGCACCCAAAGCTTACCCGTGGCCCTTACCGCTCCAGTCCATCTCTCTCTGGTGCCTCAAGAGAAGGATGGTCACTCCATCGTCGCCGAAATGATAGCGAGCGACATAGCCGCTGTCCCCGAACGGGATGAGCCAGTCCCGAAACTGCTCGGGTAGACCGTCGATCGTCCGGCCCATGTGTGGATGCGAGCCGAGGGCACGAACGCCGTCTATGATGGCTTCGCCGGCTCTTTTCGCAGCGGCAGGATTCTTAGGGCTCAGAAAAGACCGTAATCCTTCAAGGTCGCGGATCGCAGCTGGCGAAAATCTCACTTGCGGCATTGAGGCGCCGGCAGCTCGCCTTCAGTGCCCCAACTCGACAGCCATTTCTCGACATCCTCGGCCGTGGCATGCACGCCCGTTGCCTGAAACTCATCCCATGCCTTGACGGTGTCCTGGCGCAGGGCCTCGCGCCTTTCCTCGCGCTCCACATACTGCGCGATCGCCTCCCGCATGATCCAATGGGAGGAGCGGCGGCGAACTTCGGCGAGACGCTGGATGCGCCCTTTTAGCTCGTCGTCGAGCTTGATGGATGTTGCCGTTGCCATGCGTGGGGCTCCACTGCGAATAGGTAATACCTCTTGCTACTGTAGCCGCTCATTCCCCATTGTCCACCGCGGACACGCTTGCCGAGTTTGGATGGGCCTGCCGACGAGGCTCCACCTCCTGCTTCCTTGGTTTCTTGGAGGGGAGTGTCTGGATGGGACCCTTTGGCCCAAAGTGGAAGGTCGAGAGCGGCTGGAGACGACCACCGCTCTTGCGGCATCTCCGGCCGGAACGGTAACGCTCTAGCGAGTTCCGCGCGTTACCCTGTTGTTACCCGAGATAAGATTCAATAAATCCGTGAAAACGAGACATTGACAAATAAGCTGAAATACCAATGCGTTGGGCGAGATGCCGGGGCAAAATAGAACCCCTGACCTGCGGTTTAGGAAACCGCTGCTCTATCCTGCTGAGCTACCGGGACGCCACGCCCCTTCTAGAACGGACGCCCGCGCGAGAAAAGGGTGTCCTGCGGCCACCGGAAACGGTCTGTAAGCACAGGTGATCGGCGGCGGCCTTCATGCTCCCGCGCGGATCCACTATCCTAGGGTAAATCGGAAGGGAGCCATCGACGATCGGCGTCCCGAGAGAATCCGCCGACGGGCGTCGCCAGCCGGAGGAGACGCTTGGTCCTGCGCGGCCCCTTCGGCCCGCGCCCCTTCGGCCCTGCGGCAAGCAGGGCGTCGGCCGAGCCATCAGGCGGGTAGTCCCCGGCACGGACGCCGCAGGAAGCAAGATGAAGCAGGGCACCGGACAAGGGACAAGCAAGCACGGAACACCCGCGCACGGGACCGACGTGGATCCGCGCATGGCGCTCCCGCGCCGATCTGTCGCCGGCAGCCTCGCC
The DNA here is from genome assembly GCF_016807805.1 of Xanthobacter dioxanivorans. Lineage (NCBI taxonomy): Bacteria > Pseudomonadati > Pseudomonadota > Alphaproteobacteria > Hyphomicrobiales > Xanthobacteraceae > Xanthobacter > Xanthobacter dioxanivorans. The sequence goes on from NZ_CP063362.1 coordinate 1,121,959, forward strand.
GCCGCCACGGGCGCCATCCTCGTGTGTGCCGTGACCATCGGCGCAACGCATGATCCGGCCCGGGCAGCCGGGGCTGACGCGGAGCCCCGTGCCTGCGCCATCGTCCTGCCTGTGGAGCATGGCGACGGGGTCGCCGTCCACTGGTCCGAGACCGGCGCCCTGCTGCTGGCGGACGGGCGCCGCCTGGTGCCGGACGGCATCGTGCTGCCCACCCGGATTTCGGCGGCGCCCGCCGTGCTGCGCGCCGCCGAGGCAGCAGCGGCCACGGTGATCGAGGGCATGCGCGTGCATCCCGGCGCCGAACGGGCCGACCGGCACGGCCGGCTAACGGGGGATGCGGCGCTCGCGGCGCAAGGCGGCGCGGCCGGCGAGGACCTCGCCACGGCCCTGCTGCGCGCCGGCGCCGGCTTTGCCGAGCCCGCCGGGGATGCGGCCTGCGGTGCCGAACGGCTTGCGGCGGAAGCGGAAGCGCAGCAGCAGAGGCGAGGCATCTGGGCGCAGCCGGGGACCATTCTGAAGGCCGCCGACGAGACCGGGCTCCTTCGCCGCGCCGGCCTCTTCACCCTGGTTCAGGGGCGGGTGCGCGCCGTGGGCGTCACCCGCGAGCGCGTCTACCTGAATTTCGGCGCAACCTGGCGGCAGGATTTCACGGTCATCCTTCCGAAGGAGGATTTCGCCATAATCTTGGGCGATAGCCTCGATCCGGCCATGTTGCGCGGCACGATGGTGCGGGTGCGTGGCGTGGTGCGCGTGGATGGCGGGCCTGCCGTCCAGCTGCGCCGGACCGGCGAGATCCTGCGGGTGGCCGGCACCGAGACGGTGCCGCCGCAGCGACCGGCCCGACGCAACGAAAGGTGATACGGGTGCACGAAGGCAAGGTGCGGGAGACGAGGCTGCGCAGTGCGGCGGAAGCAAAGCGGACGGGGGCATCAGCGCCCCTCGGCTGCGTGCGCGCCCATGCCACCCGATTTATCCGCGCCCTCCCCCTGCTGCTGCCCCTGCTCTTCGCCGGCTGCGCCGGCTTCGATCTCGATCAGGCGAGCCTGCCGCTCAACGCGCAATCCTCCGCCTCGGAATTCGCCGACATGTCGCCGGCCCAGCGCCGGGAGCACGAGCGGCTGGTGGCGGGCTATGGCGGCGCCTACAACGATCCGCAGCTCAAGGCGCTCATCCAGCAGGTGGTGGAGCGGCTCGTCGCCGCCTCCGAGCGGCCCGACCTGAAGTACCGGGTCACCGTCCTCAATTCGCCGGCCATCAACGCCTTCGCCCTGCCGGACGGCTCGCTCTACGTCACCCGCGGCCTGCTTTCGCTGGCCAACGACACCTCCGAGCTCTCCTCCGTGCTCGCCCACGAGATGGCGCACGTCATCGCCCGCCATGCCGTGATCCGCGAGGATCAGGTCAAGCAGGCGGTGCTGGTGAGTCGTGTCATCTCCGACGTGGTGAACGATCCTGACCTCGGCGCGCTCGCCATGCAGAAGAGCCGCCGCACCCTCGCCTCCTTCTCGCGCGGACAGGAACTGGAGGCGGACGCCATCGGCGTGGGCATCGCGGCGCGCGCCGGCTTCGATCCCTACGGCGCCTCGCGCTTCCTCACCGACATGGGCCGCTACGGCGACCTGAAGAGCGCGGCCTTTTCCGGCTCATCGTCGTCCACCACGCCGGACATGGATTTCCTCTCGTCCCATCCGGCGACGCCCGAGCGCATCTCCATCGCCATCGCCAATGCCCGCCAGTATGCCAGCCCGAACGGCCAGGCCGACGGCGAGCGCGATCGCGCCGCCTACTTCTCGGCCATCGAGGGCATGGTCTACGGCGACGATCCCAAGGAAGGCTTCGTGCGCGGGCGCAAATTCTTCCACCCCAAGCTCGGCTTCACCTTCACCGCGCCGGAGGGCTTCTCGCTGGAGAACACTTCCCAGGCGGTGCTGGGCGCCACCCAGACCGGGCGTGAGGCCCTTCGGCTCGACGCGGTGCGCGTTCCCGCCGAACAGTCGCTGGCGCAATATCTGTCCTCGGGCTGGATCGACGGGGTGGAGATCAACACGGTGGAGAGCCTCACCGTCAACGGCTTCACCGCGGCCACGGCCATCGCGCGCGGCGACCAGTGGTCCTTCCGCATGTTCGCCATCCGCTTCGGCGCGGACGTCTACCGCCTCATCTTCGCCGCGCGCGAGCTGACGCCGGAGCTGGACAAGCAGTTCCGCGTCGCCGCGGACACCTTCCGCCGCGTCTCCACCGGCGAGGCGGAAACGGTGAAGCCGCTGCGTCTGCGCATCGTTTCGATCGGACTGGGCGATTCGGCGGACAAGCTCGCCGCCCGCATGCAGGTGCCGGACCGCCCGCTGGAGCGCTTCCTGATCCTCAACGGGCTCGAGAACGGTGCCAAGCTCAAGTACGGCGACAAGGTGAAGATCATCGCCGAGTAAGGCGTGGCCGTCGTCCAGGCGATTGATTCCGCGCAAGCCGAACCGCCGCGCGGGAGTGCTATGATCGCGCCTCCCAGCTGGGGAAGATCGCGATGTACAAGAACATCCTCGTCGCCACCGATGGCTCGGCCCTGTCCGACCTCGCCGTCAGCCACGCCGTCCAGCTTGCCGCCGCCCTGCAGGCGCGCCTCACGGTCATGACCGCGAGCGAGCCCTTCCACCTCCTGACGACGGAAGCCGACCAGCTCGCCGACACGCAGGAGGAGTATCGCCGCAATGCCCAGGTGCGCGCCGACCGCGTCCTCGACAAGGCAGCCGAGGCGGCGGCCGTCGCCGGAGTGGAGGCGGCCCGCGTGCACGTGGAGGGCAACCACGCCTTTGAAGGCATCATCGCCACCGCCGAGCAGGAACGGTGCGACCTCATCGTCATGGCCTCCCATGGGCGGCGGGGCCTGTCGGCGGTCGTGCTCGGCAGCGAGACCACGAAGGTGCTCACCCATTCCAGCATTCCGGTCCTGGTGGTGCGCGCCGCACATCCGGCGGCCTGACGCAGCGCCGTCGCGGCCGATCATATGATATAGGCCGGGCCTTGGTCCCGGTGAAACGTCGAAGGGCGCGATGGCGGAGCTGCGGCAGGTCGAGAAGGAAAATCTTTCGGCGCGCGTCTACGGGCGCATCCGCAGGGCGCTGATCGACGGGCAGTTCGAACCCGGCGAGCGCCTGCGTATCTCCGCGCTCGCGGCCGACCTCGGCACCTCCATCACGCCGGTGCGCGAGGCCATCTTCCGCCTTGTCAGCGAGCAGGCGCTGGAGATGAAGGCCGCGACCGCCGTCCACGTTCCCATGCTGGACAGCCGGCGGCTGCGCGAGATCCAGCTGGTGCGCATGGAACTGGAAGGCGCCGCCGCCGCGCGCGCCGCCGGGCACATCACCGACCAGCAGATCCAGCGGCTCGAGCAGATCCAGGAAGACTTCATCGAGGGAGCGCAGGACCCGAAGAAAGCGAGCCTCGGGAACCGCGACTTCCACTTCGCGCTGATGGAGGTCGCCGGCCTGCCGCTGGTGGAATCCATCGTCGAGAACATGTGGACGCTGATGGGCCCGCTGCTCGGCGTGTTCCACGGCACCGTCTCCCGGGACCGGATCGACCGCGAGAACCACCCCCATTATGCCGTGCTGCGCGCCCTCAAGGCGCGTGACCCGGAGAAAGCGCGGCACGCCCTGCAGGAAGATATCCGGCTGGGGCTCGGCATGGCCGACTGGCTCGACCAGCGCGCCAAGGCGCCGGGTTGCGGGCTCGCCTCTCTCGCCGGGGAATAGGGGCGGGCGGCAGGCCCGGCATGCGGGCCAGGGGCGACGCCCGAAGGACCTGTTCAACAAAGATGTTCCCGGGTCCCAGGCGGAAGGGGCGCGCCGGGCGGGCATCTGGACGAGGCCTGCGCCAATGCCGGCATCGCCAAGGGGAAGCGCAGCTCAAATAATGCGCGCGACACCCTCCGGCGCTGTCACAGCCGCCGGAGGCTGACTTCCGCCACCTCGTGGTCGCCCGACTTCCGCAGGATGAGGTCGGCCCGCTGGCGCGTGGGCAGGATGTTGTCGGAGAGGTTCGGCAGGTTGATGCTCCGCCAGATGGAGACCGCCGTCGCCCGTGCCTCCTCCTCCGTGAGCTGGGAATAGCGGTGGAAGTAGGAAAGCGGGTCCTGGAAGGCGGTGGCCCGCAGGCGCATGAAGCGCTCCACGTACCAGCGCTCGATCACATCCTCGTCGCCGTCGATATAGACCGAGAAGTCGAAGAAGTCGGAGACGAAGGGAATCGCCTTGCCGTCCTTCGGCGGACGCGTGGTCTGGAGCACGTTGAGGCCTTCGACGATGAGGATGTCGGGCCGGTCGATCTCCACGTGGGTGTCAGGCATCACGTCGTAGAAGAAATGGGAGTAGAGCGGCGCCCGAACCGGACGCCGCCCCGCCTTGATGTCGGTCAGGAAGCGCAGCAGCAGCGGCAGGTCGTAGCTCTCCGGAAACCCCTTCTTGTCCATCAGCCCCTCGCGCTCGAGGATGGCGTTGGGCAGGAGGAAGCCGTCCGTGGTCACGAGGTCCACCTTCGGCGTGTTGGGCCAGCGCGCGAGCAGCGCCTGCAGCACGCGCGCGGTGGTAGACTTGCCCACCGCCACCGAGCCGGCAACCCCGATGATGTAGGGCATCTTGCCCTCGCCGTTCACCTCGCTCTCGCGTTGGTCGAGGAAGTGGCTCATGGCGCGGAACAGCTTCTGCGTCGCCGCCACATAGAGCGAGAGCAGGCGCGAGAGGGGGAGATAGATCTCCTCCACCTCCTTGATGGAGAGGTGGACGCCGAGACCCTCGAGGCGCGTGATCTCGTCCGGCCGGAGCGTCATGGGCGTGTCGCGGCGCAACGCGGCCCACTCGGCACGGGAGAAGGTGCGGTAGGGCGAGAGGCCGGCGTCGACGCGACGATCCATGCGGGTGCCTCGTGGTCTCGTCTCAGCCGGCCGGCCGGGAGGCTTTTTCGGCGAGCCCGGACTGGCCGGTGCGCCGGGCGAGTTCCGCGTGCACCTCGGCCAGCGACACGCCGCGCGCCTTCAGCACCACGAGGAGATGGTAGAGGAGATCGCTCGTCTCCGCGACAAGGGCCTCGCGGTCCGCCGAGACGGCGGCGATCACCGTCTCCACCGCCTCCTCGCCCAGCTTCTGGGCGCACTTGCCGATCCCCTTGTCGAGCAGCGAGCGGGTGTAGGACGCGCCTGCGTCCGCCGCGGCGCGGGCGGCGACGATGGCTTCGAGGTCGGTCAGGGAGAAGCTGTCGCTCATCAAGGTGGCCCGGTCGGCAGCGGCTGGAAGGGAAGAGACGGCCCTAGACATCGAGGCGCACCGGCAGGCCGGCCTCGGCCAGGCGCTCCTTGGCCTCGCGCACGGTGAAGGTGCCGAAATGGAAGATGGACGCCGCCAGCACCGCCGACGCGCCGCCCTCGCGGATGCCCTCGACGAGATGGTCGAGGATGCCGACCCCGCCCGAGGCGATCACCGGCACGTGCACCGCGTCCGACACCGCGCGCGTCAACGCGCAGTCAAACCCCTGTCCGGTCCCGTCGCGGTCCATGGAGGTGAGCAGGATCTCGCCGGCGCCGAGATCCACCACGTCGCGGGCGTACTGGACGGCATCGATGCCGGTGGGCTTGCGCCCGCCGTGGGTGAAGATCTCCCAGCGGTTCTCTTCGCCCTCGCCGCTCACCTTCTTGGCGTCGATGGCGACGACGATGCATTGCTCGCCGAACTTCTCCGCCGCCTCGCCCACGAAGGCGCGGCGGTTCACGGCGGCGGTGTTGATGGAGACCTTGTCGGCACCCGCATGGAGCAAGGTGCGCACATCGTCCACGGTGCGCACGCCGCCGCCCACGGTCAGCGGCATGAAACACTGCTCGGCGGTGCGGCGGACCACGTCGAGGATGGTGCCGCGGTTTTCGTGGCTGGCGGTGATGTCGAGGAAGGTGAGCTCGTCGGCGCCGGCGGCGTCATAGGCACGCGCAGCCTCCACCGGGTCGCCGGCGTCGCGCAGGTCCACGAACTGGACTCCCTTCACCACGCGGCCGTCCTTCACGTCGAGGCAGGGAATGACGCGGACTTTCAGCATGGCACACCTATCGTCCGGCCACCAGCGCCAGCGCCTCGCGGGCGTCGAGCCGCCCGTCATAGAGGGCACGGCCGGTAATGGCGCCCTCCAGCTTCCTCGCCCGGGGCTCCAGCAGCGCCTCGATGTCGGCGAGCGAGGCGAGGCCGCCGGAGGCGATCACCGGCAGGTTCACCGCCTCCGCCAGCGCCACGGTGGCCTCGATGTTGAGGCCCTTGAGCAGGCCGTCGCGGGCAATGTCGGTGTAGATGATGGCGGAGACGCCCGCATCCTCGAAGCGCCGCGCGATGTCCACCGCGGCGAGGTCCGAGGTCTCGGCCCAGCCCTCCACCGCCACCCGGCCGTCGCGGGCGTCGAGGCCGACGGCGATGCGGCCGGGATGGGCCCTGGCGGCCTGTTTCACGAAGTCCGGGTCGCGCACGGCGGCGGTGCCGAGAATGACCCGCGTCACCCCCTTCCCGAGCCAGGCCTCGACGGTGGCGAGGTCGCGGATGCCGCCGCCGAGCTGCACCGGGATGGAGACGGTCTCCAGGATGCGCTCCACCGCCGCCGCGTTGACCGGCTTGCCGGCGAAGGCGCCGTCGAGGTCGACGAGGTGCAGGTAGCGGAAGCCGAGCGTCTCGAACTCCGCCGCCTGGGCGGCGGGATCGCGGTTGAACACGGTCGCCCGCGCCATGTCGCCCTGTTCGAGGCGAACGGCGAGGCCGTCTTTCAGATCGATGGCCGGAAAAAGGATCACGGATGCCACTTCAGGAAATTGGCGAGGAGCGCGAGGCCGAGCTTCTGGCTCTTCTCGGGATGGAACTGGGTGCCGGCCACGTTGTCACGCGCCACCATCGCGGTGATGGTGCTGCCATAGTCGGTGGTAGCGACGAGGTCTATGCCGTCGGCCGGCTTCAGGTGGTAGGAATGCACGAAATAGGCATGGAGCCCGCCCGCGCCGGTGGGGATGCCGGCGAGGAGGGGATGCTCCCGCGCCACTTCGAGCGTGTTCCAGCCCATGTGGGGGATCTTCAGCTCGGGGTCCTGCGGCGCGATGCGGTCCACCTCGCCACGGATCCATCCGAGGCCAGCGGTCTCGCCGTGCTCCAGCCCGCGCTCGGCGAGGAGCTGGAGGCCGACGCAGATGCCGAGGAAGGGCCGCCCCCGCGCCTTCACCGCCTCGGTCATGGCCTCCACCATGCCGGGCACGCCGTCGAGGCCGGCGCGGCAGTCGGCGAAGGCGCCGACCCCGGGCAGCACCACCCGCTCGGCGACGCGCACCACCTCCGGGTCGCTGGTGACGACGACCTTCTCCGCGCCGAGGTCCTGCGCCGCGCGCTCCATGGCCTTGGCGGCGGAATGCAGGTTGCCGGAATTGTAGTCGATGATCGCGACCGTCATCGCCTCATGCTCCCGGAAAGGCGCCGATGACCCCCGACTGGGGAACACCGGGGCCGGTCGCCGGCCGGATCTGCGGCAGCGGCGCGGCGACGCGCGGTCCGCTCCAGCCGGCGAAGAAGCGCTGCTCCGCCTCGCCACGGTCGCGGGCCACCAGCACGGCGGCTTCCTCGTAGCCCAGCCGTGCGAGCTTGCGCTGGCGCAGGGCCGGCAGCTCGAAGGCCAGCAGCAGGTGGAAGCCCACCATCACCACGCTGCTCACCGCGTCGGCGAGCCCGCCATAGGTCTGGGTGAGCCGGAGGATCACCGCCACCGCCACATAGGCGGCGAGGGCGAGCCACAGGCGGAAGCGCAGCAGGACGATCGGCGCGAAGAACAGCGTCATCCAGGAGAATTTCTCGCGGACGAAGACCGCGCGGCCGGCCGCCGCCGCCGTGGTGTCGCCGGGAACGTCCCGGGTCAGGACCGTCCAGATGCCCATGGTCCGCTCCTAATTCCCGAGGGCGCCCTTGGTGGAGGGGATTTCCCCCGCCGCCGGGATCCACCGCCACCGCCGCCCGCAGCACGCGGGCGAGGCCCTTGAAACAGCTTTCAGCGATGTGGTGCGCGTTGACGCCGTACAGCGTCTCCACGTGCAGGGTCACCCCGGCGCTGGAGGCGAAGGCCTGGAAGAACTCGCGCACCAGCTCGGTGTCGAACTCACCGATCTTCGGCACCGCGAATTCGGTGCGGAAGACCAGGAACGGCCGGCCGGATATGTCGAGGGCGACGCGGGTCAGCGTCTCGTCCATGGGCAGCAGCACGTCGGCGTAGCGGGTGATGCCGCGCATGTCGCCGAGCGCCTTCCGGACCGCCTGGCCGAGCACGATGCCCACGTCCTCGGTGGTGTGGTGGAAGTCCACATGCAGGTCGCCCTCGGCCTTGATGTCGAGGTCGAAGCGGGCGTGGCGGGCGAGCAGGTCCAGCATGTGGTCGAGAAACCCGATGCCGGTGGAGATGGCAGCCTTCCCCGTTCCGTCGAGATCGACGGTGAGGGCGACGCGGGTCTCCTTTGTCTCGCGGACGATTTCGGCCTTGCGCATGGAACTCCTCCAAGGCCGCGCGTTCTACCAGCAACGCCGCTGCGACGCCATATGGCGAAGCGATGACGGGGCCCGCATTGCGCTGCCGTGCGTCAAGCTCCCTCAAAATGGTAACCAGAGGTAGGTTCTACCCCTGCCATGCTCACGCCGGAGGGCGCCGCGCCCTCGCCGCGGCGCAGCAAATGTGCCATAGGTCCCCGGTAACCGGGGACCCCGCCAATGCCGACGACGACGAATGACGGGATCGAACTCGCGTACCAGGTCAGCGGGGAGGGGCCGCCCCTTCTCATCATTTCCGGCCTTTCGGCGGAGCGTTCCTTCTGGAACCTGTCGCGGCCGCTGCTTTCAGGCTTCACCCTCATCGAGTTCGACAACCGCGACATCGGCAAGAGCGGCCGGGCGAAGGCCGCCTACGCCGCCGCCGACATGGCCCGCGACGCCCTAGCGGTGCTCGATGCCGTCGGCGTCGCCCGCGCCCACGTGGTCGGCCACTCCCTCGGCGGCGCGATCGCCCAGGAACTGACACTCATGGCGCCAAAGCGGGTGGACCGGCTGGTCCTGTCCAACACATTCGCCCGCAACGATCTCTACACCACCGAGATCATGCGGCTGCTGAAGGAGCTGCGCCTGCAGCTCGACGACGAGCTGACCTTCGGCGCCGCCCTCACCACCTTCGTGCTGGGCATGCGCACGCTGAAGTCGGTGCCCCTGTTCGCCTCGGTGCAGCAGGCCCTCGATGCCGGCCTCTACCAGGAGAAGGACGCCTTCCTGCGCCAGCTCGATGCCTGCGTGAAGGTGGATACGCTGGCCCGCCTCGGCCACATCGCGTCCCCCACCTTCGTCCTGTATTGCGACGACGACCGCCTGTTCTCCCCGGCGCTGGTGCGGGAGGTGGCGAACGCCATTCCCGGCGCGGCGCTGGACGAGATCCTCGACAGCGGCCATTGCCCCATGGTGGAAGCGCCGCAGAACTTCGCCACCTCGGTGCGCGCCTTCCTGAACGGCAGCTGACGCACCGCGGGACTGACGGGCACGTGTTGCGTCCGCGCCGGAACGGCATAAGTAAGGGCCGGAGCGGAGCCTTTCATGCAGCATTCCCCGGATACCATCTACGGCACCACCATCGTCTCGGTCCGCAAGGGCAACCGCGTCGCCATCGCCGGCGACGGCCAGGTGACCCTCGGCCAGACCGTGCTGAAGGCCAACGCGCGCAAGGTGCGGCGCCTGGGCAAGGGGGACGTGATCGGCGGCTTCGCCGGCGCCACGGCGGATGCCTTCACCCTGTTCGAGCGGCTTGAGGCCAAGCTGGAGCAGTATCCGGGCCAGTTGCAGCGCGCCGCGGTGGAGCTGGCCAAGGACTGGCGCACCGACCGCTACCTGCGCCGCCTCGAAGCCATGATGATCGTGGCCGACGCCTCGGTCTCCTTGGTGCTCACCGGCACCGGCGACGTGCTGGAGCCGGACGCGGGGGTGGCCGGCATCGGCTCGGGCGGCATGTTCGCGCTGGCCGCGGCGCGGGCCCTGCTCGACCGCGAGGCGGACCCGGAGGCCATCGTGCGCCGCTCGCTGGAGATCGCCGCCGACATCTGCGTCTACACCAACCGCAACATCGTCGTGGAAACCATCGGCGGCTGAGCGCGGCCTCGACGCGCCCGCCCCCGGCCGCAGAACCGGGAACCGGGATTTCGAAACGACCTGTCAGAGCGAGTGTTCATGAGCGACTTTTCCCCCGCGAGATCGTCTCCGAGCTCGACCGCCACATCGTCGGCCAGGCCAAGGCCAAGCGGGCGGTGGCCATCGCCCTGCGCAACCGCTGGCGCCGCCTCAAGCTCGACGACAAGCTGCGCGAGGAGGTGCTGCCCAAGAACATCCTCATGATCGGCCCCACCGGGGTGGGCAAGACCGAGATCTCCCGCCGCCTCGCCCGCCTCGCCGGCGCGCCGTTCCTGAAGGTGGAGGCCACCAAGTTCACCGAAGTCGGCTATGTGGGCCGCGACGTGGAGCAGATCGTGCGCGACCTCTTGGAGGTGGGCATCGGTCTCATCCGCGAGACCAAGCGCAAGGACGTGCAGGCCAAGGCGCACCTCGCCGCCGAGAACCGCGTGCTCGACGCCCTGGTGGGCGCGGGCGCCTCTCCGGCCACCCGCGACGCCTTCAGGAAGCGGCTGCGGGCCGGCGAACTCGACGACAAGGAGGTGGAGGTGGAGGTCCAGGCCGGCGGCGGCCAGGGCATGCCCATGTTCGAGATCCCCGGCATGCCGGGGAGCCAGATGGGCGCCATCTCCCTGGGCGACATGCTGGGCAAGGCCTTCGGCGGTCGCTCCAAGCCGCGCCGCGTCACCGTCAAGGAAGCCCATCCCCTCCTCCTCACCGAGGAGGCCGACAAGCTCATCGACCAGGACGCCATCACCCAGGAGGCCATCCACTCGGTGGAGAACAACGGCATCGTCTTCCTCGACGAAATCGACAAGATCGCCGGCCGCGAAGGCCGCTCCGGCGCCGATGTCTCCCGCGAGGGCGTTCAGCGGGACCTGCTGCCGCTGATCGAGGGCACCACCGTCTCCACCAAGCACGGCTCGGTGAAGACCGACCACATCCTGTTCATCGCCTCCGGCGCCTTCCACGTCTCCAAGCCGTCCGACCTCCTGCCGGAGCTGCAGGGCCGCCTGCCCATCCGCGTGGAGCTCGAGGCGCTGACGCGGGCGGACTTCGTGCGCATCCTGACCGAGACCGAGGCGAGCCTCGTCAAGCAGTCGGTGGCGCTGATGGCGACGGAAGGCGTCACCCTCACCATCACCGCCGACGCGGTGGAAGCCATCGCCGACGCGGCGGTGGAGGTGAATTCCAACGTGGAGAATATCGGCGCCCGGCGGCTGCAGACGGTGATCGAGCGGGTGCTCGACGACCTGTCCTTCTCCGCCCCCGACCGCTCCGGCGAGGAGGTGGTGGTGGACGCCGAATATGTCCGCTCGCGCGTCGCGGACCTCGCGAAGAACGCGGACCTGAGCCGGTTCATCCTGTAGCCGTCACCACCCGCGTCTCAGGAGAGGCGCCGGCCGTCCTGCCAGGCGAGCTTCTTGCGATAAAGCGTGGACGGGCTGAGGTCGAGGGCGGCGGCGGCCAGGGCGATGTTGCCGTCGAAGGCGCTGATCGCCGCCTCGATGGCCCGCCGCTCCACCACCGACAGGGGCTCCACCCGGGCCGGCGTGCCCCAGACGGAGGAGACCCCGATCCACGCGGCAGCCGGCGGAGCTTCGGCCACCGCGGTGCCTTCCGCGCCGGGATCGGCCACGAGATGCGCCGGCACCACCGGTCCGTCCAGCAGGATGGCGACACGCCGCATCAGGTTCTGCAGCTCGCGCACGTTGCCGCGGAAGGCCCGCGACCGCAGCACCGCGGCGGCCTCCGGGCCGAGGCGCGCCAAGGGCCGCCCCTCCTCCCCGGCAAAGCGCGCCAGGAAGGTCTCCGCGAGCAGGATCACGTCGTCTCCCCGCGCCCGCAGCGGCGGCATGTGGAGGTGCAGCACGTGCAGGCGATAGAACAGGTCTTCGCGCAGGCGGCCGGCGCGCACCTCTTCCAGCGGGTCACGGCCGGTGGTGCAGATGATGCGTACGTCGGCCTCGCGGTCCTCCGCCTCGCCGACACGGCGCAACCGCCCGGCTTCCAGGAAGCCGAGCAGCTTGGCCTGGAGCTCCAGGTCCATGTCGCAGATCTCGTCGAGGCAGAGCGTGCCGCCGCGGGCCCGCTCGATGGCGCCCGCCCTGTCGGCGCCTTGCCCCGCCGTCGCATCCCGCACCTGGCCGAGCAGGTCGCGCTCCAGCTCGGCCCGCACGGATGAGCGGCAGCTCAGCGTCTCGAACGGCTCGTCCCGCCGTGTCGAACAGGCGTGGACGGCGGCCGCAGCGAGGTCCTTGCCGGCCCCGCTCTCACCGGTGATGAAGACCGGCGCCCGCGACGCGGCCATGCGGGTAATCCCGTCATAGAGCGCGGCCATGGGGTCGGAGCGGCCGAGGAAGCCGCAGAAGTCGCCGCTTCGTCTGGGTGGCGGCCGCGGCGCGTCGCGGCGGCGATCGGGCCGGCGCGCCGGGGTCGCGGCGAGCAGGCGATCCACCACGTCCTCCGGCTTGAGCGGCTGCGGCACCACGTCGTCGGCACCCGCCCGCATGGCGGCAACGGCGTCGGCCACGCTGCCGTCGGCCAGCGCCACCACGAGCGTGCCCTCGAATCCGGCGGCCCGGAACCGCATGACGGCGTCTTCCGCATCCCGCCCCACCGACAACAGAAGCGCCGCGCAGCGGGAAATGACGACGGTCGCGGCCTCCAGCGTGTCCGCTTCCATCACATGCAGCGCATCCCGCCGGGCCAGCACGGCGCGCACGCGGCGGCGGGACGCCGGATCCGGGTCGCAGACGAGGACGCAGGTGTTCCGTTCCGGCCGCACGCATGGGTAATAACCGGTCATGGCGATGATCGCTGGAAAGAATTCATGCCGCCGATTCTTCCGCCATCAAGGTAAAGGAAGCCTTTCACGCCACGCGCGGATCGCCCGCCACCGGCATCGGGCGGCGAGAACATAAAGCCGGTGCCCGCGACGCGGGAAAGACCTGCCCGCCGGTGCCTCAAGCTGATTTCGCGCAGGGGCCGGCAATCCCACGCAACCCGCGCCGGTCGTCTCGCGCGGGAAGCCGCCGGGATCGCACTTCGTCTGTTCGGCTTTCGACGCGGATCCCGCCTGGAGCGTTTCCCCGTTTCACGGAACCGGGGAAACGCTCTGTGTCTTGCGTGATCGCGTTTTCTTCACGCGAACCGATCTCCACTTCGCTCGAAAACCCTCTGGGAGCGATCGACCTTCAGTGTCCGCGTTTTTCTTCGGCCGCCGTCATGCCCGGGCTTGTCCCGGCCATGACGGTGGTGCAGGCAGGGCGCCGCTCGATCTGAATGTCGGTCCGCGCTAGCCGCGCGGCGGCTTGCCGGCCACCGCCTCACGGGAGAGGCCGGCGGTTTCCAGGGCGTCGAGCGCCTTCTGGGCGTGCACCTGCGAGGGCAGGAGCCGGTGCACCATCTGCCGGACCCCGTCCGCCCCCTCCGGCATCCGGCGAACGAGGCTGGCCAGGGCTTCGCGCTCCTCGCTGCCCCGGCCGAGCGCATGCAGGACCAGGGAAAGGGCAAGCTTGTTCTCGAATCCGGGATGCAAAGCCAGCTGGGGCACCAGGGACTGGGCGGCGAACACGTCGTCGCGCATGAAGGCGGCGAAGCCGAGAAAGGCATCCTGGAGCGGGCTGCGCACCGCCCCCTCGCGCCGCGCGCGCTGCAGCAGTGCCTCGCCCTCGTCGATCCGGCCGGCGCCGATATAGACGGTAGCCACTGCGGCGGCCACGTCGAAGTCGAGCGGATTGAGCTCCAGCGCCTTCTGCGCCGTGGTCACCGCCTCCGCCGGCTCGCCGGCGAACAGCTGGACGAGTGCCAGGGTGCGGGTGGCGTAGGCGCTGGCGGGGGCGAGGTCCACCGCCCGCTCCGCCTCGTCGAGAACGCCTTCCAGCGCCTCGTCAGACGCGGAATAGGCGCCCTCGCGCATCATGGTGTAGAGCATGGTCATCGCCCGCACCGCGTGCCCGAGGGCGAAATCGGGATTGCCCTTGGTCAGGTCCGCGAGGCAGCCACTGACGTTGACGGCCCGCTGGGCCTGCTGGGCATCCTGCCGCAGAAGGGAGACCGCGCCGGCGATGCAGCCGTAGCCCGACGCCGGCGCCCGGGCGAGCGCTTGCGTCCGCGCGCGCACCGGGATGACGCCGTAGGTCTCCATGATGCCGGCGGCGATGTCGTGCACTACCCTGCGCTCGCTCTCGGCGAGGCCGGCGCCCTGCGCCAGCCCGTCGAGGGCGGCCGACCAGACGATGGAGCCGTCACACCGGTCGGTCAGCCGCGCGACGAGGGAGAAGGTGCCATCGGCGCGGCCCTCGGCCAGCGCCGCCAGGGAAAACACCGAACGCGACCGCGGCCCGTTGCACGCCTCGGCGATGGCGCCTTCCGGCGCGCTGGCACCGGCCGCCTTCACCTCGACGAAGTCGAAGCGGGCGAAGGCGTCGCGCATGCGCTCCTCGATCGCCCTCAGATCCCCTTCGGCGGGCGCCGCGCTCCCCGCCGCCTCGATGGGCCGCACCTCCACGATGGGCAGGCGCACCGCGTCGGCGAGCATCGCCGACCTCTGCGCCGGCGCCTGGCGCTCGGAGGGAAGGGCAAACAGGGCCGCGCCGGCGGCGAGCAGGATGAAGGAGGCCGCCACGCCCAGGCGCCACAGCGCGGCACGCGACGGCACGGAACCCGTACGAGGCGCAGGTGCGGGGACCGCATCGGCCGGACCGGCGGATCCCGGCAGGTCCGCCGCCGGACGATCCTCCGGCTCCGCTTCCGCCCGGGGCAGGAAGCGGGGCACGTAGCCGCCCTTCGGAATGTCGATGACGACCGGGTCCTCGGTGCCCTGGGTGGCGTAATAGCGTTCCAGCGCGCGGCGCAGCCGGGTCGCCTCGACCCGCACGATGGGATCGGCCTGGGGGTCGAAGGATGTGGGCCGGCCGAGGGCCTCCACCGCGATGGTATAGCCCTTGATCGCCTCGGCGCGCCCGTCGAGGGTCGCCTCCACGACAAAGCGCAGGAAGGCGGCGAGGCGCGGGGAGGCGCTGAAATCAGCCGAGGCGAGCACGCGCTCAAGCGCTGCGCGGACCTGCCGCTCGCGCTCAAGGTCCGCCGTGACTCCGTCCGGAAAACCAGGGTTCATCCCGGCATCCAAGTCGGATTCGTCTCGCGTCTCTGGCGAAATCTCCACCAAGATACCATCCTTACGCACGGTCACCCATCTTATTGGGTCAGAAGCCGTGCCCGCGCAAGGGGGCGGCTCACCATGGGAAGCGTGCCCCCGTGCGACACTTCCCCCGTCCCGCTGTTCCCAGCAAGTCCCCGCGCTGCTAGCTTCCGCACCGACGAGGCCGAACGATGGCACGATGCCGATCTTCGCCGGCAGGGAGAGTTTCACCATGGCTCTGGATGATCTCATCGCGGAAGGTTCGGACACGCGCACGGATGCGGCGCCCAACGATCTTGAAGCCTTCTGGATGCCGTTCACCTCCAACCGCTCCTTCAAGAAGCGGCCACGCCTCGTCTCCCGCGCCAAGGACATGTACTACTATACCCCGGAAGGCCGCGCGATCCTCGACGGCTGCGCCGGGCTGTGGTGCGTCAATCCCGGTCACAATCGCGAGCCCATCGTCGAGGCGATTCGCTCCGCCGCGGCGGATCTCGATTTCGGCCCCACCTTCCAGTACGGCCACCCCGACGCCTTCCGGCTGGCGAGCCGCATCGCCGCCCTCGCGCCGGCGGATCTCGACCATGTCTTCTTCTGCAATTCCGGCTCAGAGGCGGTGGACACCGCGCTGAAAATCGCCCTCGCCTACCACCAGACCACCGGCGCCGGCGCGCGCACCCGGCTCATCGGCCGCGAGCGCGGCTATCACGGGGTGGGCTTTGGCGGCATCTCCGTGGGCGGCATCGTGGCGAACCGCCGCACCTTCGGCGGCATGCTGGTGGGCGTGGACCACCTGCGCGCCACCTACGACCGTGAGAACCAGGCCTTCACCAAGGGCGAGCCGGACTTTGGCGCCCACTTCGCCGACGAGCTGGAGCGCATCGTCGCCCTGCACGACGCCTCCACCATCGCCGCCGTCATCGTCGAGCCCATGGGCGGCTCCACCGGCGTGCTGCCGGCGCCCAAGGGCTATCTGAAGCGGCTGCGCGAGATCTGCGACAAATACGGCATCCTGCTCATCTTCGACGAGGTGATCACCGGCTTCGGCCGCCTCGGCCACGCCTTTGCCGCCGAGCGCTACGGCGTGGTGCCGGACATGATCACCTTCGCCAAGGGCATCACCGCCGGCGCGGTGCCCATGGGCGGCGTGCTGGTGCGCAAGCCCATCCACGACGCCTTCATGAAGGGGCCGGAGCACGTGGTGGAGCTGTTCCACGGCTATACCTACTCGGCCCATCCGCTCGCCTGCGCCGCCGGGCTCGCCACCCTCGACCTCTACGCCCGGGAGGGCACCTTCGCCTATGCCAAGGCGCTGGAGCCCTTCTTCGCCGACGCGGTGATGAGCCTGAAGGACAAGCCCGGCGTGCTCGACATCCGCACCGTCGGCATCACCGGCGCCATCGACCTTGCCCCCAAGCCCGGCGCGCCGGGCCTGCGCGGCTACGAGGCGCTGGAACGGGCCTTCCATGAAGACGGCCTGATGATGCGCATCGCCGGCGATGCGCTGGTGGTGACCCCGCCGCTGATCATCACCAAGGACCAGGTGGGCGAGCTGGTCGACAAGCTCGCAAGCGTGATCGAGAAGGTCGCCTGAACCGAAGGCGGCCCGTCGTCCCGGCGCCGGCGATCGGCGAAAGCCGCCTGCGCGCCTGCGGCACCTTCCGGGGCCGGAGGGACGGCGCGCCCCAAAACGCCGCGCCCGCGCCTGCCGGGCGCCGCCGCGCGTTCACAATAAGGTCGCCCCGGCAGGGGAACCATCTGCGCGCCGGACCGTTCGCCCGGTCACGATTTCGTGCTATCTCGCAACCGCAAAAATTCTCCCTTGAGGAGCTGTCCTGATGTTCCCCACGCCGAAGCCGGTCCTCACTCCCAACACCTACGCTTACGAATCCGAGCCCATGGTGAAGCCGACCGGGTTCCGGGAATACGACGCCCGCTGGCTGTTCCAGAAGGAAATCAACCTGATGGGCGTGCAGGCGCTGGGCATGGGGCTCGGCACGCTGATGCACGAGATGGGGATCAAGCCGGAGATCGTCACCGGCCACGACTTCCGCAGCTATTCCTCCTCCATCAAGCTGGCCTTGGTGTCCGGACTGATGGCCGCCGGCATCAAGGTGCACGACATCGGCCTCGCCATGTCGCCCATGGCCTATTTCGCCCAGTTCGCCCTCGACGTGCCGGCGGTGGCCATGGTCACCGCCTCCCACAACGACAACGGCTGGACCGGCGTGAAGATGGGCGTGAACCGCCCGCTCACCTTCGGGCCGGATGAAATGAGCCGGCTCAAGGATATTGTTCTGTCGGCTAAATTCAATCTGAAGGGCGGCGGCTCCTACGTGTTCGTGGAGAACTTCCCCGAGGTCTACATCAAGGACCTCACCGACCGGCCGAAGCTGAAGCACCCCATCAAGGTGGTGGCCGCCTGCGGCAACGGCACCGCCGGCGCCTTCGCCCCGCGCATCCTGGAGGCGCTGGGCGCCGAGGTGATCCCGCTCGATACCGAGCTCGACCACACCTTCCCCAAGTACAATCCCAACCCCGAGGACATGGAGATGCTCCATGCCATGCGGGACGCGGTGCTGGAGCACAAGGCGGACCTGGCTCTCGGCTTCGACGGCGACGGCGACCGCTGCGGCGTGGTGGACGACACCGGCGAGGAGATCTTCGCCGACAAGGTGGGCGTGCTGCTCGCCCGCGACCTCGCCAAGATCTATCCCAACCCCACCTTCGTGGTGGACGTGAAGTCCACCGGCCTGTTCGCCACCGATCCGGAGCTGATCCGGCTCGGCGTCAAGGCGGACTACTGGAAGACCGGCCATTCCTACATGAAGCGCCGGGTCAACGAGACCGGCGCCCTCGTGGGCTTCGAGAAGAGCGGCCACTATTTCTTCAACAAGCCGGTGGGCCGTGGCTATGACGACGGCCTCGTCTCCGCCATCGCCGTCCTCGACATGCTGGACCGCAACCCCGGCCGGAAGCTGTCGCAGCTGCGCGAGGCGCTACCGAAGACCTGGTCCTCGCCCACCATGTCGCCCCACTGCACCGACGAGGCCAAGTACGGCATCGTCGCCCAGGTGGTGAAGCACTACGAGGATCTCGCGGCGAAGGGCGCCCTCGTCACCGGCCAGAAGATCCGCGACCTGGTGACGGTGAACGGCGTGCGTGTCACCTGCGAGGACGGCTCCTGGGGCCTGGTGCGCGCCTCCTCCAACAAGCCCGAGCTCGTCGTGGTGGTGGAGAGCCCGGTCTCGGAGGAGCGCATGCGCGAGATGTTCAAGGAAGTGGACAGCGTTCTGCGCACCCATCCGGAAGTGGGCGCGTATAACCAGACCATCTGAGGCGGCGGCGCCCTGACGTTCGCCGGCCCGGGTTCGCGGCCCGGATTCGCAGCTCGGGCCGGCCTTGCCTTTTTCCCGACCCTCCTCCGTAAGCGGGGGAGGGTCTTCGTTTTATGGGCATCGGAGCCAGAGTGAGCCAGTACGCGCCTTTCATCGCCATCGTCGGCGCCGGTCCCGCGGGACTGGCGGCGGCGGAGGTGCTCTCTGCCGCCGGTGCCCGCGTCGCGGTCTACGACCGCATGCCGTCCGTCGCCCGCAAGTTCCTCATGGCCGGGCGCGGCGGGCTCAACCTCACCCATTCGGAGCCGCTCCCGCGCTTCCTCACCCGCTACGGCGCGGCAGAGGAACGCCTGTCGCCCGCGCTGACGGCGTTCCCGCCGGACGCCCTGCGCGCTTGGGCCCTGGGCCTGGGCGAGGAGACCTTCGTTGGCTCCAGCGGGCGGGTTTTTCCCCTGACCTTCAAGGCCTCCCCCCTGCTGCGCGCATGGCTCGCCCGGCTCGGGGCCCAGGGCGTCTCCTTCCACCTGCGCCACGCCTTCCGCGACTGGGCCCCCTCGGGCGCGCTTCTTTTCGACACGCCCGACGGCCCGGCGGAGGTGACGGCGGATGCCGTGATCCTCGCGCTCGGCGGCGCCTCCTGGCCCCGCCTCGGCGCCGACGGGGGATGGGTGGACGCCCTGCGCGCGGCGGGGATCGCGGTGAACGCGCTGGCCCCGGCCAACATGGGGGTGACCATCGCCTGGTCGGAGGTGTTCCGCACCCGCTTCGCCGGCACCCCGCTGAAGCGCATCGCCGTGCGCTTCGGCAAGACCGTCGTGCGCGGCGAGGCGGTGGTGACGGCCTCCGGGCTGGAAGGCGGGGCCATCTACGCCCTGTCCACCGACCTGCGCCGGGCGCTGGGCCACCGCGCCATCACCCTCCATCTGGACCTGCGCCCGGACGTGGACGCCAAGGCCCTTGCCGCCCGGCTCGCCGCTGCCCCGCCCAAGGCCTCCTTCTCCACCGTGCTGGCGAAGAATGGAGGCCTGCCCCCGGTCGCCGCCAATCTGGTGCGCGAGGTGACCGGACCGGCGCGGCCGGGCGCGGAGGCCCTGGCCGGCCTGATCAAGGATCTCCCGCTGGAGGTGACCGGGCATGCCGGGCTGGAGCGCGCCATCTCCACCGCCGGCGGTATCGCCTGGAAGAGCATCGGACCGGATTTCGCCCTCGCCGGCCTGCCGCAGACCCTGCCGCCGGTCTTCGCCGCCGGCGAGATGCTGGACTGGGAGGCGCCCACCGGCGGCTATCTCCTCCAGGCCTGCTTCGCCACAGGCCGGGCGGCGGCCGAGGGGGTGAAGGCGCGGCTCGGCCTCACCCGCTGAAGCCGCCAGCGTCCAGCCAGGCCTGCTCCTCCGCACTCATGGCGCGCCCGAGAATGGGATTGCGATGGGGGAAGCGGCCGAAGCGGTCGATGGCTTCCTTGTGGACGAGGGCGTAGCGCACGCCCTCTTCGTGTCCGATGGCCCGGTAGAGGTCCAGGCAGCGGGCCTGCGCGACAGGGTCCTCCGCGTGCATGAAGGGCAGGTAGAAGAAGGTGCGCAGCGCCTCCGGCACCTGCCAGGCCGCGTCGAAGCCTTCCGCGATCGCCGCTTCGGCGGCAGCCAGGGCAAGGCCATCGCTGGCGAAGGCGCCCGGCGTGCTGCGGAAGGCATTGCGCGGCACCTGGTCGAGCAGGATGATCCGCGCCAGCGCGCCGAGCGGTGTCTGCGCCCAATCGTCCAGCGCACCGGCGACGGCCGCCGCATGGGCCGGCAGGAGCGCCGCGCGCACCTCGGCGTCGAAGGCCTCACCCCCGTCGAACCACTTCTCCGGCCCCGAGCCGAGCCAGAAGGCGAGCACCTCCTGCGGCGTCATCGCGCCATCCCCGGCGGCGCCAGGGGATTGTCGGTGAGCGCCGCGCGGTCCGGCGCGTCCACCTCCGGCACGCCCAGGAAGGCATTGAACAGCCGGGCGATGACCCCGGGGTCGAGATCGCGCACGATCATCACCAGCCGGGTGCGGTGGTCGTCGTCCGGCCAGGCGGGAAGGCGCGCGGGCGGGTGCATCACATGCTGGACGGCGTGGATCACGATGGGCGCCTCCGGCTCCTCCGCCACCTTCACGATGCCCTTCATGCGCAGCACGTTCGCGCCATGGGTGGCGCGCAGCAGCTCGAGAAAAAGGTCCAGCGTCCCGGCCGGAATGGCGGCATCGGTGGCGAGGGTAAAGGCGCGGATGCGCCCGTCATGGCGATTGGGGTCTTGCCGGTCGGGGTCGAGGCCGGCGCCCTGCGCCTCCTGCGCTGCCGCCACCGCTTCCTCGGCGAGCCAGCCGGCCACGTCCGGCGTCTTCGTGGCGGGGTCGTAGAGGCCGGCACCGAGCAGCGCCGCCGCGTCCGCCTCCCCCGCCGCCGCATCGAGCAGCCGGGCGGCCGGGGCGAGACGCTTGAGCCGCGCCTTGAGGGCATCGAGGGCCGCCCGTTCGCCCGCCGTGCTCACAAGGTCGGTCTTGGTGAGGACGAGGCGATCCGCCATGGCCACCTGCTTCACCGCCTCGGCCTGGGCGTCGAGGGTGGCGTCGGCATTCAGCGCGTCCACCACGCAGACCAGCCCGTCGAGCCGGTAGCGCATGGCAAGGTAGGGGTGGGTCATCATGGTGTGGAGCACAGGGGCGGGATCGGCGAGGCCCGTGGTTTCGATGATGACGCGGGAAAACGGCGGCAGGCGATTGTTGTCGCGCCCGCGCAGCAGGTCTTCCAGCGCCGTGACGAGGTCGCCGCGCACGGTGCAGCACAGGCAGCCGGAGGCGAGCATGACGATGCCCTCCTCCACTGGCCGCACGAACAGGTGGTCGAGCCCCACCTCGCCGAACTCGTTGATGAGCACGGCGGTATCGGCAAGCCCGGGATCAGCGAGCAGCGCGTTGAGCAGGGTCGTCTTGCCGGCGCCGAGGAAGCCGGTGAGCACCGTGACCGGAATGGGGGCGGGCGGCCCGCGACGCGGCGCGGGGGCAGGGTCTTCGGAAAGGGACGGGCTGCCCGTCATGGCGGGGACCTCCGGACGGACGACAGGGAAATCTCCCCACCTGCCTCCACGAGGCGGGCCGCCGGGTCAAGGGTGATGAGCGGTCTATCCGCACCCGGCGGATCGGTCGCGGCCACCTCAGGCCCGCGCGGCGGCCCCTGGGTGGGTGAGCCTTTCTCAGGAGCGGGCTGCCTCAGGTGGCGGCCTGCCTCAGGTGGCGGGTTTGGGAGCGGGCGCCGCACCGTCGGCAGGCGCCTCGGCCGGCTTCGGCTTGGGCTTCGGCTTGGCCGTGGGCACGGCCCCTGCGGTTACCGGCGCGGTGGGCTGCACCTGCTTCTTCTGGGTTGCCCCCGCCTCCTCCGTCCCGCCGGCCGGCTTCGGCTTGGCCGAGGCGCTGGCCACGGCGGGCTTCGGCTTCGGCTTGGCCGCGGGCTTGGTGCCGTCGCCGCTCTCGGCCGAGGCGGTGTCGGCAGCGCCGGCCGCGGGCTTGGCCGCCTGCTTGGGCCCCGCCTTCTTCTTCGGCTTGTCGTCCTCGGGATAGGCGGTGGCGAGGTCCTGCGGGGCGCCACGGGTGCCCACATAGACCTGGACGATCGGCATGGAGGGCGGCAGCGTCTGCAGCAGCTCGGCGCCGGACTTGGGCAGGTTCGGCGCGGCGAAGGCGAAGCCGAAGCTGCTCGAAGCGGTGGGATCGGGCTCCTCGTCGGCCTCGGAAGCCACCACGGACCGCTTGCCGCCGCAGACCTCGGCCTTCATGTCGTAGGCCGGGCCGCCGCTGTTGGAGATGTTGGACAGCAGGGGCGACGCCGCGCCGAACACCGACCAGGACGACTGGAAGCCCTTCTCGAACAGCAGCGCCGTCTGCTCGGTGCGGGCGACGCCGGAGCGCGCGCCGAGCACCACGGCGATGAGGCGCTTGTTGCCGCGCGTGGCGGTGGCCACAAGATTGTAGCCGGAGCCGCAGACGAAGCCGGTCTTCATGCCGTCGGCGCCGGGATACCGGTCGATCAGACGATTGTAGTTGCGCAGAACCGCCTTGCCGATGCGGATGGCGGGAATGCGGAACAGCGCCTCGTGCTCGGGGAAATGATAGATGATGGCCCGCGCCAGGATGGCGAGGTCGCGGGCGGTGGTGACCTGGTCGGGATCGGGCAGGCCGTTGGGATTTTCGTAATGGGTCCCGGACATGCCCAAATGGGCGGCGGTGGCGTTCATCTCGGCCACGAAGGCGGGCATGGAACCGGAGACGCCTTCGCCCACCACCCAGGCCATGTCGTTGGCGGACTTCACCAGCACCATCTTGAGTGCGTTGTCGAGGGTGACGACGGTGCCCGGCCGGAAGCCCATCTTGGACGGCTGCTGGGAGGCCGCGAGGGCCGAGACGGTGAGGGGCGTGTCCATGGTGAGGCGCCCGTTCTTCACCGCGTTCAGCGCGACGTAGACGGTCATCAGCTTGGTGACGGAGGCGGGATGCCAGGGACGCCCGGCTTCCTTCTGCTCCAGCACCTTCCCGGTATCGGCTTCCACCAGGAGGATGGGATTGGCCCGCGCCGGCTGCGCCAGCGTCAACGGCGCAAGGAAGAGGCTGAACGCCGCTGCGGCGAGACCGAGGAAAGTCGCTCCGGCGGCGGAACTGGTCTTCGTGCGCGCCAACCGATCCGCTCCCGTGTCAGAGGTGAGGGCTCTTCACCGAATAGGATTCCTCATTACCCGGTTTCGCAACCGCGGAAAAGACGAAATGCACCGGAAAGGGGCGCGCCGCCTGTGCTGCACCCCGGTTCTGTTTGCCACATTCTTGCCGCACTCCGGCAAAATGCGAGGGTGGAAGCGCGAAACCTTCGCCTTGCCCCTACGTCTCCGCCAAGGGCCGTTCCACCGTCTGCGCCCCGGTCATGAACTGGGCGCGGGCGAGCGTGGCGAACCGGCCGCCGAGGCGCACCAGGTCGTCGAAGGTCCCCGCCTCCACCACCCGCCCCTGCTCGAACACGAGGATGCGGTCGGCGTTGCGCACGGTGGCGAGGCGATGGGCGATAACGAAGGTGGTGCGGCCCTTCATCACCTCGTCGAGGGCGGCCTGCACCTTCTGCTCGGTGGCGGCGTCGAGGGCGCTCGTCGCTTCGTCGAGGATGAGGATGGGCGGGTTCTTCAGCAGCGCCCGGGCGATGGACAGGCGCTGGCGCTCGCCGCCGGACAGCGCCCGCCCCCGCTCGCCCACCACCGCGGCGAGACCCCTGGGGTTACGCTCCACCAGCTCCAGCGCCTGGGCGCGGGCCAGGGCCTCGCACATCTCGGCATCGGTGGCATCGGGCTTGCCCACCCTGAGGTTGTCGGCGATGGAGCGGTTGAACAGCAACGGCTCCTGGAACACCACGCCGATGGACTTGCGCAGGGAGGCGAGGGTCACGTCGCGGATGTCCACCCCATCGATGCGGATGGCCCCGGACTGGGGATCGAACACCCGGTGCAGCAGCGCCAGCGCCGTGGACTTGCCCGCCCCGGTGGAGCCGACGAAGGCAAAGGTCTGGCCCGGCTCGGCGTGGAGGGAGACGTCGCCCACCGCCGTGCGCTTGCCGTCGTAGGAGAAGGAGACGTCGTCGAACGTCACCTCGCCCTTCACGCCAGCCAAGGGCTTTGCGCCCGGCTTGTCGCGCACCGAGCCCACCGTATCCAGCACGTCGAAGAACTGGGAGAGCTGCGGGGCGGAGAGGATGAGCCGGTTGAAGAAGCTCACCGTATGGTCGAGCCGGCCGATGAGCATGTTGGCAAACGCCACATAGGTCACGATCTCGCCGATGGCGGCGAGCCCGTGCACGTAGAGCCAGGTGCCGATGAGCAGGATGGCGAGGATGGTGAGCGTGGTCGCCGCCTTGGTCGCCATGGAAACCAGGGCCCACCAGGACAGGACCGGGATCTGCAAGGCCAGCACCCGGTTGACCGTATCCTTCAGGCCCGACACCTCCGCCTCGATGCGGGTGTAGCTCTGGATCACGGCCACGTTGCCGAGGGCGTCGGAGGTCTGCTCGGCGAGGTCGGAATTGTATTCCTCCACCTCCCGCTGCATGGCCTCGGTGCGACGGATGACATAGCCCGTGACGATGCCGAACACCACCATCAGGGCGATCAGCACCAGGCCGAGCCGCCAGTTGATCCAGATGCCCACCGGCACCAGCACCACGAGGGAGATGACGGCGGCGCAGTCGTCGCGGAAGAAGGACAGCCACAGGCCCCACAGGGCGTCGACCCCCTCCAGCATCACCTTCAGCAGGCGGCCGGAATGGGTCTCCCCATGGAAGCTCAGGGGCAGTTGCAGCACGTGCTCGAAATACTGCGTCAGCACGCCCAGGCGGCGGCGGTGCGAGAGCCGGTCGGCGTGCAGCGAGATGAGCACGCCGGCGCCGATGTTGAACAGGCCGAAGCCCACCCAGGCCGCCAGCAGCGGGGTGAGGTCGTCAAAGCTCGGCACGCGGGCGGCCGCCTGGGCCGAGGCGAGCGTGTCCACGATGCGGCCGAAGAGGATGGGCTCGGCGAACTGGGCGATGGCCAGCAGCAGGTTGCCGGCGGCGAGCAGCGCGCCGAGCCGCGCCTGCGGCCCCAGCAGGGAGATGGTGCGGGCATAGATGCGCAGGAGGCTCATGGTCGCCGCTTTCCGGTGCCGGTGTTCCGCCACAAGAGCGAAGCGCAGGCTCGGGCGCAAGGGGGTGGATCAAGGCGGAGCCGCGGTGGCCTCTCCCTTTGAGGCCTGCCGTGGCGACCGGGCGCACCGGGAAGCCCTCCCCCGCCCGCGGGAGAGAGTGGCCCGGCCGGTGTGCCACCTCCAACTGATCCGCCCCCCCGCGCACGCCACCGATTGACGCGCGCCCTCGCCGCCCCTATAAGCCGACCCCGAACTCAGGCGGCTGCGGCGGCCGGAGCCCAGCCCTCATTTCTCGCAACGACCTCGGTCTCGAGCGCGCGAGCGGGCACCGGCGAAAACCGCCGTCGCAGCGCAGCTGCTGGGGTCCGTTGCCTAAAGCCATGCAAGATATCCGGAGAATTGAACCGTGAAGCGCACCTATCAACCCAGCAAGCTCGTGCGCAAGCGCCGCCACGGCTTCCGTGCGCGCATGGCGACCCGCAACGGCCGCAAGATCATCGCCGCCCGCCGCAATCACGGCCGCCAGCGCCTGTCCGCCTGAGAGGTGGACGCCCCGCGGAGCTGCCCATCGTGGATCGTCTCCGCAAACGCCGTGACTTTCTCGCCGCCGCCAAGGCCGGCCGCGCCGGTGGAGCGTTGTTCCTGATGCAGGGCCGCGACCGGGGCGACGGTGCGAACGTGCGCGTCGGCTTTACGGTGACAAAGAAGATCGGCAACGCGGTGGTGCGCAATCGCATCCGCCGCCGCCTGCGCGAGGCCGTGCGGCACGTGCTGCCGGAAGCCGGCCGCCCCGGCTTCGATTATGTCCTGGTTGCCCGCGAGGGCGCCCTGCGGGCGCCTTTCGACGGCCTGGTGCAGGACATCGCGCGTGCCGTGCGCAAGCTCAACGCCCCCGAGCGCCCGCGCGGCGCGGGTGGTTCCCGGTCCCGCAAGTCGGCCGGCGAGCGGCAGGCCGGCGCCCCGGATCCAGACGTTTCCGACCATCAGCCGACGCCCGCCGACGGAGGCCTTCCGGCATGAGTGACAACCGCAACATGTTCATCGCCATCGGGCTGTCCCTGGCGATCCTCATCGGCTGGCAGTTTTTCTTCGGCATTCCCCAGGCGGAGCGCCAGCGGCAGGCGGCCGAGCAGCAGAAGATCGCCCAGCAGGCCCAGCAGCAGGCGACACCGGGGGCCGCGCCGGGGACGGCGCCGACGCCCGGCGGCGTGCCGCAGGCCGGCGTGCCGGCAGCCCCGGGGCGCCCGCTCACCCGCGAGGAGGCCCTCGCCACGGCGCCCCGCGTCGCCATCGACACCCAGCGCCTGAAGGGCTCCATCTCCCTCCGCGGCGCCCGCGTCGACGATCTCTCCCTCCTTGAATACCATGAGACGGTGGACCCCAAGAGCCCGAACATCGTGCTCCTGTCCCCGTCGGGCGCCCCCAATCCCTTCTACGCGGAGTTCGGCTGGACCTCTGCCGCCGGCGCCAACGTGACGGTGCCGGGGCCGAACACGCTCTGGACCTCCAGCGGCGGCACGCTCACCGAGAAGACGCCCCTGGTCCTGTCCTATGACAACGGCGCGGGCCTCGTCTTCCGCCGCACCTTCACCATCGACGACCACTACATGTTCGCGGTGAAGGACGAGGTAGAGAACAAGACCGGCGGCGCCGTCACCCTCTATCCCTTCGCTCTCGTCTCGCGTCACGGCATCCCCCATGTGGCCGGCTTCTATATCCTGCACGAGGGAATGATCGGCGTGCTCGGCGAGCACGGGCTGCAGGAGGTCACCTACGCCAAGATGGACAAGGACAAGCCGGTGTCCCTGTCCGCGACCGGCGGCTGGCTTGGCATTACCGACAAATACTGGGCGGCCACCGTCATCCCGGACCAGTCCGTGAAGGTGGACGGGAAGTTCTCCACCGCCACCATCAACGGTACCCCCACCTTCCAGGCCGACTATCTCGCCGCCCCCCTCACCGTGGAGCCCGGCGGCACGGTTGCCTCCAGCGGGCAATTGTTCGCCGGCGCCAAGGTGGTCCAGGTGGTGGATGGATACCGGACGAAATACGGTATCGACCGCTTCGACCTGCTCATCGACTGGGGCTGGTTCTATTTCATCACCAAGCCGCTGTTCCTGGCCATCGACTGGCTGTACCGGCTGGTGGGTAATTTCGGCGTCGCCATCCTGATCATCACGGTGGCGCTGAAGGGCGTCTTCTTCCCGCTGGCCAACAAGTCCTACGCCTCCATGGCGAAGATGAAGGCGGTGCAGCCGGAGATGACCACCATCCGCGAGCGCTACGCCGACGACAAGGTGAAGCAGCAGCAGGCGCTGATGGAGCTGTACAAGAAGGAGAAGATCAATCCGGTGGCGGGGTGCCTGCCCATCCTGATCCAGATCCCGGTGTTCTTCGCCCTCTACAAGGTGCTGTTCGTGACCATCGAGATGCGGCACGCGCCCTTCTTCGGCTGGATCCGCGACCTCTCGGCGCCCGACCCGACCACCATCTTCAACCTGTTCGGGCTGATCCCCTGGGATCCGTCCTCGGTGCCGGTCCTCGGCGCCTACCTGATGCTGGGCGCGTGGCCGATCATCATGGGCATCACCATGTGGGTGCAGATGAAGCTGAACCCGGCCCCGCCGGACCCCACCCAGCAGATGATCTTCAACTGGATGCCCATCATCTTCACCTTCATGCTGGCCCATTTCGCCGCGGGCCTGGTGATCTACTGGGCGTGGAACAACACCCTCTCCGTCACCCAGCAGGCGCTGATCATGAAGCGCCACGGGGTGAAGATCGAGCTATGGGACAACATCCGCAACGCCTTCAAGAAAAAGGCTCCGGCCAAGAGCTGAGGCTCGCTGAGGCCGGGAAACCGACGCGACCGCGTGGCGCGGTCGTGTAATTCCAGGGCCCGCACCGGTCCGCTTGCACGGCAAGCCGCCCGGTGCGGGCCTTTTCGTATCAAGAGTTGCTTTTCCCGGGGCACAAGCAACGGGATGGCGCGACGCCGCCGGCGCCCGCCGCTGCCAGTGTTTCACGTGGCGACCGCCGCCAAGGGTGCGCAGCCAAGCGTGCGCCCATCCCGCGAACCGGCAGACCGAGCGGGATGATCGCCCGAGCAGCCTTGCCAGCCCCAAAAACAAAATGCCCCGGACCAGCCGGGGCATTTTGTTTTTCGGTGTTCGATTTCAGGCCGCGCGGGCCGCCTCAGCCCCCGGCCACCGGCAGCGGAATGGGCGCCGGGCCCAGCGCCGCGCTGCGCGAGGCGGAGGCGCGCTCTGCCACCCGGTCCGCGTAGGGCAGCTCCAGCCGCTCCCACACATCCGACAGCGCCGTGGCGAGATGGGCGATGAGCGCGTCGTCGTGGAACGGCGTGGGGGTGATGCGCAGCCGCTCCGTGCCGCGCGGCACGGTGGGATAGTTGATGGGCTGGATATAGATGCCGTACTCGGCGAGCAGCAGATCGCTCGCCATCTTGCAGGCCTTGGCGTCGCCCACCATCACCGGAACGATATGGGTGGGCGTGTCCATCTGCGGCAGGCCGGCGGCGGCGAGCGCGCGTTTCACCTTGGCCACCTGGGTGCGCTGGCCGTCGCGCTCGGCCTGCGAGGTCTTGAGGTGCCGCACCGAGGCGGCGGCCGCCGCGGCGACGGCCGGGGGCAGCGCGGTGGTGAAGATGAAACCCGGCGCGTAGGAGCGCACGGCGTCGATGATCAGGCGCTTGCCGGTGATGTAGCCGCCGACCACGCCGAAGGCCTTGCCCAGCGTGCCCTCGATCACGTCCACCTTATGCATGACGCCGTCGCGCTCCGCGACGCCGCCACCGCGCTCGCCATACATGCCCACCGCGTGGACCTCGTCGAGATAGGTCAGGGCGCCGTAGCGCTCGGCCAGCTCGCAGATGGCGCCGATGGGGGCGATGTCCCCGTCCATGGAATAGACGCTCTCGAACGCCACCAGCTTCGGCCGGTCGCCGGCCGCCTTCAGCAGCTCCTCAAGGTGGCCGAGGTCGTTGTGGCGGAAGATGGCCTTCTGCCGGCCGCCGTGGCGCACGCCCTCGATCATGGAATTGTGGTTGAGCTCGTCGGAGAGCACCACGCAGTCGGGGATCAGCTTGACGATGGTGGAGATGCCGGTGGCGTTGGAGATGTAGCCGGAGGTGAAGACAAGGCCGCTCTCCTTTCCGTGCAGGTCGGCGAGCTCGCGCTCCAGCATCACGATCTCGTGGCTGTTGCCGGAGATGTTGCGGGTGCCGCCGGCCCCGGCGCCGCGCGCCCGGGCGGCGTCGCACATGGCGGCCACCACGTCCGGATGGCTGCCCATGCCGAGATAGTCGTTGGAGCACCACACCACAATGTCGCGCGGGCCGCCGGGGGAATGCCACACCGCCCGCGGGAAGTGCGCGGCATCGCGCTCGATCTCGGCGAAGGTGCGGTAGCGGCGCTCCTTGCGCAGGGCGTCGATGGCATCGGCGAAGAAGGTATCGTAGTTCATTCCGAACCTGCGGCGACAGCAAGGGATCGCGGGGCCTTGCGATCCTTCATTGTTCTAAGGCTATGACGGCAGAGTGCTCCTTGTATTGATGCCAATCAAGAGCCGAGGCCGCCGCGCGGCGATCCGGCGCGGGCAATGGGAAAAATGCATGCGTTTGCGCAACCGCCGGCGCCTCAGCGCAGCGCCAACGCGAGGTCGATTAGGCGCGGCAGGAGAAGCCGGAAATTATCGGTGGCCACTTTGCGGGTGCCGCCCTCGCTGACCACCGAAAGCGAAGCGGCCGGCCCCACCAGCAAGGCGTTCTGGTAAAAGCGCGCCTGACCCTCCTTGTCGACGACATCGCGGGGGATGGTGAAGATCTTCACCGGCTTCTGCGTCGCGTCCGCCACCATGGCCGGACCAAGGGTCGATGAGCGCGCGCCGTACTTGAGAATATTTGCGTTGATAAGGGCTTGCGTTTCCTGAAATTTTTCCAGGGTGAGATCCTGGGCGCGGTTGCGGCGGCTGATGCTGATGACCGCCTCGCTGCCCCCGCAGCTCTCGCGTTCACACGAGAAATAGACCGTGCCCGTCTGGGCCTGGCGGCTCGACCACCCGGGCACCTCCAGGCCAAACGGATTCTCGGCCCGGGCCTGCGGAGCGACGATGGCCGCCGCCAGCGCGAACGCACCGGCGCGAATGAGACGCGACATGGACGGACTTCCCCCAAAAGATACCCGTCATGGTAGAGTTCTCGTTACGGCAGAAGAATGACGCAAGCTTGATCTTCGCCGGTGCCGGCCTCCGGCCGATGCCCATTCACCGTGTCGCCAGCACGAGGTCGATCAGGCGCGGCAGGACGTGGGCGAAGACGGCTTCGGCCATCTTGAGATCGCCGGCATCGCTCACCACGCTGAAGGACGAGGCGGGGCCGATCAGCAAGGCGTCGACGGCAGCGGTGCCGGTGCCGTCGCTCCATCCCACCTCCCGGCGCCCCGCCAGCACCCGCACGCCCTCGACGCTCCGCTCGGTGAAGCCGGTGATGCGGGCCTGGGTGACGCGCCCCGCCGAGTTGGCCGGGGCGTCCTGCGACAGGCGGGTGTGGTGGGCCTCGAACTGGGCCATACTCACCGTGGGGCGGTGGGGCTGGCGCTTGTAGCTGAGCTTCGCTTTGGGTGGGCAGCGGGGGCTGGCGCAGGTGAAGGTGACGACGCCGTTCGGGCTGTCGGTGCGGTCCCAGCCCTCGAACGCCAGCGCCACCACCTCCTGCCCCTGCACGGGCGGCGCCGTCGCGAGCGCGAGAAGGGCTGCCAGAACAGCCGGATGCCTGAGGAAGACCGACCGCCGCATGCCCATGATGCCGCCCGCCTGAAAGCCCGGCCCGCACACGCCGTGGACCGGAGCGCCTGAAGCATAGCCACCTTCGGGACTTTCGCCTGCTCCTGCTGCAGCTTGCACGCGGCAAAAATCATCAAAACGCCACTTGCATGGGCAGGGCGAATCCACTACATCCGCTCTGCCCAATTTCGCACGTGCCTGTGGTCGCGTGTCGGTCGGTAGGATCTCCGGACAAGAGGCCGGAAAGCTGCCAGGACGATCGACAAGCCGGAGGGAACCGGCCCACCCCGCTCCTCAATGCGGGGGACGTGACTTGAAGCAACGACGTAAGGGCTTTTTTGGTCTCGGTCGCCCCTCCAAAGGGCGGCGTTACTGAAGAGGCACTACATCTTGCCGGCCGTGCGGAGCGGGACTTCCCTCTCCAATCGTGCGCAGTTGTCTCGCCCCTGCTTCGGCCCTCGCCGTCGCGGGCGGTTCGCCTGCCGTTCGGTCCGATGATGCGGCCGGGTTTGAAGCCCGGCGAAGCGGGTACGGCCCGCAGGCGCGTCGGCGAGTCCACATCGCCGCGAACCTGCTCGCGCGTGCCCCGGCCGGCCCCTCGGGGTCGTCCGTCCCTGTCGTCGCGCGGATTGTCCGCGCTTCACGAGGCTTCAGGTCACGGAGAGGACACCATGACCGATCGCATCCGCGAATTCCTGCGTACCCGACGCGAGGACGGCCCCTGCGTCGTCGTCGATCTCGACGTGGTGCGCACCAACTACCAGGCGTTTGCCCGCGCGCTGCCGGACACCCGCGTCTTCTATGCCGTCAAGGCCAATCCCGATGCCGCCATCCTGCAGGCGCTGGAGGAGATGGGCTCCTCGTTCGACTGCGCCTCCGTGGGCGAGATCGACATGGTGCTCGCCACCGGCGCCGGGGCGGACCGCGTCTCGTTCGGCAACACCATCAAGAAGGAGCGCGACATCGAGCGCGCCTTCAAGCTGGGCGTGCGCCTGTTCGCCGTCGACTCCTACGAGGAGGCGGAGAAGATCGCCCGCGTCGCCCCGCGCGCCAAGGTGTTCTGCCGCATCCTGTGCGACGGCGCCGGCGCCGAATGGCCCCTGTCCCGCAAGTTCGGCTGCGAGCCCGAGATGGCCGCGGACGTGCTGGAGCACGCCTATCGCCTCGGCCTCCAGGCCTACGGCGTGTCCTTCCACGTGGGATCGCAGCAGAAGAACGTGAACGCCTGGGACGGCGCGCTCGCCTCCGCGGCGCAGATCTTCCGCGCCTGCGCGGAGCGGGGCATCTCGCTCTCCATGGTCAATCTCGGCGGCGGCTTCCCGACCCGCTATCTGCAGGACGTGCCGGCGGCCATCTCCTACGGCGAGGCCATCTTCTCGTCCCTGCGCAAGCATTTCGGCAACGCGATTCCGGAGACCATCATGGAGCCGGGCCGCGGCATGGTGGGCAATGCCGGCCTCATCGAAACCGAGGTGGTCCTCATCTCGAAGAAGTCCGAGACCGACGCGCTGCGCTGGGTCTATCTCGACATCGGCAAGTTCGGCGGCCTCGCCGAGACCATGGACGAGGCCATCCGCTACCCGCTGCGCACCCCGCGCGACGGGGACGATACCGCCCCCTGCGTGCTCGCCGGGCCGACCTGCGATTCGGCCGACGTGCTCTACGAGAAGACCCCGGTGGAGCTGCCGCTCTCGCTCTCCATCGGCGACAAGGTGATCATCGAGGCCTGTGGCGCCTACACCACCACCTATTCGGCGGTGGCGTTCAACGGCTTCCCGCCGCTGAAGTCCTACGTGATCTGAGGCCCGGGGGGCGTGCTGCCCCGCCGGCGAGAGGTCCCACCCCCGGCACCGGCGAGGCGCCGTCCGGGGCGATGAGGAGGGGGACTTCCCCTCGTCTTCCGCACCGTCCCACGCCTTCGGGCCGGCCGCATCCGCGCGGCCGGGACGGACTTCTTCGCTTCTCACGTTGTGGCACTGGAGCTGCTGATGACTGAGATTGTGCTGGAATCGCAGGAAGATGTGGCCGCGCGCGAGGCCCTGCTCGATCTGTGCCTGGGCGAGGAGCGCCGGGCCAAGGCATCCGAGCGGCTGCGGGAAGGCCGGCTGCCGGCCGCGGGGCTGGCCTTCGCCGCCCATGGCCCGGACGGCCGGCTGGTGGGGACCGTGCGGCTGTGGAACGTGACCGCGGGTCCCGGCAAACCCGCGCTGCTGCTGGGTCCGCTGGCGGTCCATCCGTGGTTCCGCGCCTGCGGGCTGGGCGGCGACCTGATGCGCAACGCGCTTGAGCGGGCGCGGGCGCTCGGGCATGCGGCGGTGATCCTGGTGGGAGACGCGCCCTATTACGGCCGCTTCGGCTTCACCGCGCAGCACACCGGCGCCTTGTGGATGCCCGGCGCCTATGACCGCGACCGCTTGCTGGCGCTGGATCTTTCCGCCGGGGCGCTGGACGGGGCGCGCGGCCTGATCAGCCCCACCGGCGCGCGCATCGCCCGCCCCTCCCTCGCCGAGCTGGCGCAGGATCTCCAGATCGGGGCGACCGCCGACGGCGCGTTCCGCCGCTCGGCCTGAGCCCCCGCCCCTCCGCCGGCCCCCGGCGGGAGGGCGCCCCAGGAACGGCGGCACCGGAGGCGACACCGGTGCCGACACCCGGCACCATCGGCGGTGTCGGCCGAGTGTCGGCGGGACGTCGTGTCAGAACGGCGTCGTGTCAGAACAGCTTCATGCCCGGCGGCAGCGCGAGGCCGCCGGTGAGCGACTGCATCTTCTCCTGCATCACCCGCTCGGCCTTGACCCGGGCATCCGCGAGCGCGGCGACGAGGAGGTCCTCCAGGATCTCCACCTCCTCCGGCTTCGCCAGCGAGGGATCGATGCGCACCGCCTTGCACTCGCCCTTGGCGGTGACGCGCACGCTGACGAGGCCGCCGCCGGAGGCGCCCTCCACCTCGACCTGCTCCAGCTCCGCCTGCATCTGCTGCATGCGCTCCTGGAGCTCCTTGGCCTGCTTCATCATGCCCATCAGGTCGCGCATGAGACTTCAACCTCCGTGCTGCGTGGTGGCGAATCAGTATTCCAGCTCGTCGTCCAGCCCCGGACCGGAGAGCAGGTCCTCCTCGGAGGGGGCGAGCACCTCCTCGTGGAGGGGAGCCTCGGCGCGGGTGCGCACGTCCACCACCTCGGCGCCGGGGAAGCGGGCGAGCACGGCGGCCACCAGCGGGTGGGCCTTGATGCCCTCCTCCCGCTCGGCGCGCACCGCCTCGTTCTCCTCCGCCAGGGTGGGGCCGCCCGGCTGCGCGGAGAGGGAGACCAGCCAGCGCCGGCCGGTCCATTCGGAGAGCTTGCGGGAGAGGTCCTGGATCACGCTCGCCGGCGCGCCCGGAAGGAGGGCCACCTCGATGCGGCCGTCCTCCACGTGCACCGGCCGCAGCGAGGTCTCGATGGCGTGCTTCAGGGCGAGGTCGCGCTTGGTGGAGACGAACTGCGCCACGTCGGCGAGGCTGGCGAGGCGCGGCCCCGCCTCCGCCAGGACCACGGGCGCCGGCCGCGCGGCGGGGCGCGGCTCGGCCACGGCCCGGGGCGCCAGCGACAGGCGCGCGCCCCCGCCGCCGCCCGAGGGCGCGGGGGACGGGGCCGGAGAGGGGGCGGCGGACGAAGCCGGCGCATCGGCGGCCGGCTGGTCCTTCAGCCGGCGCAGCGCCTCGTCGGGGGTGGGCAGGTCGGCGGCGTAGGCGAGGCGCACCAGCGCCATCTCCGCCGCCTGGGCGGGCTTTGGCGCCTGCTGCACCTCGCCGATGCCCTTGGTGAGCATCTGCCAGGCCCGCGCCAGCACCCGCATGGACAGGCGCTGCGCCATCTGGAGTCCGCGCACGCGCTCGGCCTCCACCAGGGCCGCATCCTCGGCGGCGTCGGGCACGATCTTGAGCCGGGTGACGAGGTGGGTGAATTCGGCGAGGTCGGTGAGGATCACCGCCGGGTCGGCACCCGCATCATACTGGTCGCGGAACTGGGCCAGGGCGCGGGCCATCTCGCCCTTCATCAGCGCCTCGAACAAATCGATGACCCGGCCCTTGTCGGCGAGGCCGAGCAGGCGCCGCACCTCTTCCGCCGAGACGGTGCCGCCGCCATGGGCGATGGCCTGGTCGAGCAGCGAGAGCGAATCGCGCACCGAGCCTTCCGCCGCCCGCGCCACGATGGAGAGGGCCTCCGGCTCGATGGTCACGCCCTCCTTGGCGCAGATGCCGGCGAGATGGGCGGCGAGCACCCCCGCCTCCACCCGGCGCAGGTCGAAGCGCTGGCAGCGGGAGAGCACGGTGACCGGAACCTTGCGGATCTCGGTGGTGGCGAAGATGAATTTCACATGCTCCGGCGGCTCCTCCAGCGTCTTGAGCAGGCCGTTGAAGGCCGCCGTGGAGAGCATGTGCACTTCGTCGATGATGTAGACCTTGTAGCGCGCCATCACCGGCCGGTAGCGGGCGCTCTCGATGATCTCGCGGATGTCGTTGATGGAGGTGTTGGACGCCGCGTCCATCTCCATCACGTCCACATGGCGCGATTCGATGATGTCGCGGCACTGCTTGCCCATCACCGCCAGGTCGAGGCTCGGGCCGCCGGGCGATGTGTTTTCCTGGGGCTCGTAGTTGAGCGCGCGGGCGAGGATGCGGGCGGTGGTGGTCTTGCCCACCCCGCGCACGCCGGTGAGGATGTAGGCCTGCGCGATGCGCCCGGAGGAGAAGGCGTTCCGCAGGGTGCGGACCATGGCCTCCTGGCCGATGAGGTCGGTGAAATTCTGCGGCCGGTATTTTCGGGCCAGCACGCGATAGGCGGCCGGAGCCGGGGCCGCGACGACGGGCGCCGCGGCCGGCACCGGCGGCGGTCCGCCGAGGTCGAGCCCCGGCCCGTCGTCGTCGGGGTGCGCGCGCGTGTCGTCGCTCATGAAGCCGCCTTGGGGTCAGCCTTGGGGTGAGGGGATGCGTCCCTCCCCCATACATAGCATCGCGAGCGCGCGCGTCGAGGCGCGGGGGACGAATTGGCGGGACGGGCCGGCCACGCCTGTTGATGACGCGGCCGCGCCTGCGCGGCGGTCGAGCCCCGTCGCGAACGCCCGACCTGGCCTCGCGACCTGGCCTCGCAATCTGGCCTTGGCGACTTGGCTCTTACTTGGCCTTCGGCACCTCGGGCAGCGGCGGCTTGGTGGTGGCGGGGGCCGCCGGGGTGGCGGCGGGCGCCGCCTTGGGCGCCTCGGCGGCCGGCACATGCATGCAGACATAGCGCCGCGAGCCCTGGGCGAAGGCCTCCTTGTTCTTGGCATCGAGCCGCGCCGGAATGTTCCGGGCGATGGCGGCCTTGCAGGCGTCCTCGGTGGGATAGCTGTTTTCGCGGTTGACGGACGTTTCCGGATTGACGAGGGCACTCAGCACGATGACGACGACGACCCACATGGCAGCCTCCTTGGAACAGGCACTGCGTGTCTATGCGCCGATCGGTACGGGATTGCGACGGGAGCGCGGCGCTTTCAGGCGGGCTATTCCGGGCTGGTGACGATGTCCATGTCGTTCAGCCGCACGCAGACATAGCGGCGGAAGCCGTCCTCATATTCCCACTTGCCGGCCATATCGCGCCGGCCGGGCGTAGGCGGCGAGCGCATGCCGGCGGCTCTCCTCGCTCGCATGGGCCGCAGAGCGGTTGACCTGCAGGCGCCCTCACGATGCCCCACATGGCGCAAGCCCTTCGCGACGTCCTCCCCGACGGCCCGGCCTTCCCAAACACGCCGCGCCCGCCGCGTGACGTGCAATGCACGGATTTGCGCGCATGACGCCAGGGCGGGTGCGGATGGGGGGGCAGAGGGGGCGGCGGTTGGGCGGCAGGGAGAAGCCGCGCCGACTCACGCCACGCCTCACGCCGGGCCGAAGGCGGCGCGGCGGGCGGGACCGGTTCTGAACGCAAATGAGGTGGGAGGCTGGACGAAGACCCGAGTCGGGCTCGTTGGGGCTGCTTCCTTCCGGACCTGACCCGGTTGGCGAGTGGCTCGTCCACCGCCAACCTCCCACGCGCTATATGGCAGGGGCGGGGGAGGGATGCAAGGGGGTGGCTGCGGAGTTCGATCAAGAGCAAGCGATCAAAACATCACCGAGGCGCCCCCTAAAATAAGAACTCTTCCTCATCCTCATCACCTTCGCCATCGTTGTCATATATACTTATACGAGGCTCGATAGCTCTCGTTATAGCCGAGAAATCGCCCTCATCAACGTCATCAAACACATGTATTTTTGCGTCAGTTAATATTAAACTGATTTTATCATTCTGTATATCCTTCATCAACTCGTTTTTACAAGGAAATTTATTCTTTCTAGGCCAATCTCTCGTTTTCCATTCCATTATTACGGGCCAATATGGTCCATACCCGCCATCCGAACCACAAACTGGAATGACATCATCGAATATCGACTTCCTCATCATGCCCAACTCCGCAGCAACGAGAGTGGACAATATCGAAAGACTTGCGCAATTGTTAGCTATCACACTCGTTTCTATTTCTTTTAAATCAATATTTAGCCGCAGGGAAGCAAATATAAGCCAACATACTTCACTGTCATTTCCTAGTCGTCCGTGCTTTGTGATCAATTCCTTAATAAGTCCACTCCATACGTTTATATCAACGTCACCTTTAACGTATTGTCTCCAAATTATAACTCTCATAACATAGTCTACAGCATGACCAAAATGAGCAGTCACGCGCTTCAAAAAAGGCTCAAAAACATTCCAATAAGATGTCTTAATGCCGGAATTATCGATTTGTCGGATTGTATATTTTAGAATGCCATCGTCATTGTTTTTAACGGCCAAAGAAAAGGCAAACTCAAGGGCAGACCGAAGCCGATCCTCAGATCTCCTCGGCGGCCCATCCACGGCAAGCGAAATCAGGTTAGATATTTCGAGCGGCCAATAATCCGCAAATGAAAAATCTGCATCGTAAATTTTCGTTTTTGATTCATTTATATCTAGCTCAAAATGTCTGATAGACTCCCTATATTTCCAGAGCGCCTGCTCTGCGTCTCCATGACTATTCGCTCCAATCCACACGTCATCGACATGCCTAACTATGCCAATATTTTTTCCCACGAATCTTTCTTCAAAGTCCGCATCAATCGCAGTTGCTACAATCTCTGCGAAGTAACGCGAAGCGTCGGGACCCACAGGAATCCCTATTGTCTGGCCGTCTTGCCCCTGCCGAATTATTTGATCAATCTTGTTTCCCCAGATTAAATTTGAATCAAAACTCCTATCCTCCTTCGCCGCAAGACGCCCATGCAACGCCCAAGGTATAGAATGCGTATAAATTGAATGGTAGAATCTCGATATATCAGTTTTAGCAATAAATCTGTACACACTTAGTTTTTCAGATATTACTTTTTCGAGCTCGGAATGAGTCGATATATTTACGGCCCTGTCAGATTTTTCATCGTAGATGGGCCTTGATAAGCTAAAGTTTGACTTTAGAAAAAATTGATTCAACTCACTAGATCTATCGTCGATAATTTTTGCTGAATCGTGAGCCATTACAGGGTGCGCCACGGAGAATTGCCTGCGCGTCATGCCCCGTTTTGAGGAATTATGCGTAGCGGGCCGCGTAGCAATTTTCTTGTGTGTCTGATAATCAGATCGTGTCGAAAGAAAATCGCCAAGCTTAACAGAACTAAATATCGGCGGCAGATTTTCCGGCAGATATCCCTTCGCCAAAAGGTCACGTTTGAGGGACATTATCACCACCACGATTCAGGATTCTGTCACTGACGGCTTCTGCCCTAAATATGCTCGCATCCCGCTTGCCCCGGCAACCCCCTTTCCACCCCACCCCTGAAACCGCTCACCCCCCATCCACCCCTTCCGCCCCGCCCCAACACCCAACCCCCTGAAATCCCACACACTCCCTCTCTGGCACACGCCTTGCTGAAACGGTTCCAATCCCCCGGCCTCGACGCCGGCGGGGAGGACAAGGTCAGCCCAAAGGTCAACCAAGAGGGGGACGCCTTTATGGCCCTCGAGACGTTCTATGAGGTCATGCGGCGGCAGGGCATCACCCGCCGTTCGTTCCTGAAATACTGCTCGCTCACGGCGGCGGCCCTCGGCCTCGGGCCCGAGTTCGCGCCAAAGATCGCCTATGCCATGGAGACCAAGCCGCGCACCCCGGTGCTGTGGCTGCACGGGCTGGAATGCACCTGCTGCTCGGAGAGCTTCATCCGCTCGGCGCATCCCTTGGCCAAGGATGTCGTGCTGTCCATGATCTCGCTGGATTATGACGACACGCTCATGGCCTCCGCCGGCCACCAGGCGGAAGCGATCCTCGACGAGGTGATGACCAAGTACAAGGGCAACTACATCCTCGCGGTGGAGGGCAATCCACCCCTGAACGAGGATGGCATGTACTGCATCATCGGCGGCAAGCCATTCGTGGACCAGCTGAAGAAGGTGGCGAAGGACGCCAAGGCCATCATCTCCTGGGGCTCCTGCGCCTCCTATGGCTGCGTGCAGGCCGCGCGCCCCAACCCCACCCGCGCGACGCCCGTGCACGAGGTGATCTTCGACAAGCCCATCATCAAGGTGCCGGGCTGCCCGCCCATCGCCGAGGTGATGACCGGCGTCATCACCTACATGCTCACCTTCGACCAGCTCCCCGCCCTCGACCGGCAGGGCCGGCCGCTGATGTTCTATTCCCAGCGCATCCACGACAAATGCTATCGCCGGCCGCACTTCGATGCCGGCCAGTATGTGGAGAGCTTCGACGACGAGGGCGCGCGCAAGGGCTATTGCCTCTACAAGGTGGGCTGCAAGGGCCCCACCACCTACAACGCCTGCTCCACCGTGCGCTGGAACGATGGCGTCTCCTTCCCCATCCAGGCCGGCCACGGCTGCATCGGCTGCTCGGAAGACGGCTTCTGGGACAAGGGCTCGTGGTATGCGCGCCTCGCTGACCTGAAGGGCTCCGGCTTCGGCATCGAAGCCAACGCCGACCAGGTGGGCCTGATTGCCGCCGGCGCGGTGGGCGCGGGCGTCGCGGCCCATGCCGCCATCAGCGCGCTGAAGCGCGCCCAGCACAAGAACACGGACGGTGCGACCAAGGGCGCGACCACCACCGAGGGAGGCGAGAAGTGACCATCCAGACGCCGAACGGCTTTTCCCTCGACACATCAGGCAAGCGCATCGTCGTCGATCCGGTGACGCGCATCGAAGGCCACATGCGCTGCGAGGTGAATGTGGATGCCAACAACATCATCCGCAACGCGGTCTCCACCGGCACCATGTGGCGCGGGCTGGAAGTGATCCTCAAGGGCCGCGACCCGCGCGACGCCTGGGCCTTCGTGGAGCGCATCTGCGGCGTGTGCACCGGCTGCCATGCGCTGACCTCGGTGCGCGCGGTGGAGGATGCCCTCCAGATCAAGATCCCCAACAACGCCTTCCTGATCCGCGAGATCATGGCCAAGGTGCTGCAGTGGCACGATCACGTCGTCCACTTCTACCACCTGCACGCGCTGGACTGGGTGAACCCGGTCAACGCCCTGAAGGCGGACCCGAAGGCGACTTCGGTGCTGCAGCAGTCCATCTCGTCCCACTCCAAGTCCTCGCCGGGCTATTTCCGCGACGTGCAGAACCGGCTGAAGAAGTTCGTGGAGAGCGGCCAGCTCGGCATCTTCAAGAACGGCTATTGGGACAACCCGGCCTATCTGCTGCCGCCGGAAGCCGACCTCTTGGCGGTGACGCACTATCTGGAAGCCCTCGATTTCCAGCGCGAGATCGTGAAGGTCCACACCATCTTCGGCGGCAAGAACCCGCATCCGAACTATCTCGTGGGCGGCGTGCCCTGCGCCATCAACATGAACGGCGACATGGCCGCCGGCGCCCCGCTCAACATGGAGCGGCTGAACTTCGTGAAGCTGAAGCTCCAGGAAGCCTTCGAGTTCTCGCAGAACGTCTATGTGCCGGACGTGATCGCCATCGCCTCCTTCTACAAGGGCTGGCTCTATGGCGGCGGCCTCTCCGGCCAGAACGTCATGGACTATGGCGACTACGAAGCCATCCAGGGCCAGAAGAAGACCGACCGCCTGCCCGGCGGCGTCATCCTCAACGGCAACTGGAACGAGGTGCATCCCATCGACCCGCGCGACCCGGCGCAGGTGCAGGAGTTCGTGGCGCACTCCTGGTACACCTATGGCGACGCGGACAAGGACAAGGGCCTGCACCCGTGGGACGGCATCACCGATCCCCAGTACGTGCTCGGCCCCAACGCCAAGGGTACCCGCACCAACATCGAGGCGGTGGACGAGAACGCCAAGTATTCCTGGATCAAGGCGCCGCGCTGGAAGGGCAATGCGGTGGAGGTGGGCCCGCTGGCCCGCTACATCCTCGCCTACGCCCAGGGCGTCGACTTCGTGAAGGGGCAGGTGGACGAGGCGCTGGGCCAGTTCAACACCCTCGCCGGCACCAATTTGACCCCCAAGCAGGCGCTGCCCTCCACCATCGGCCGCACGCTGGCCCGGGCGCTGGAGGCGCACTACTGCGCCAAGATGATGCTGGACGACTTCGACCACCTCATCGCCAACATCAAGGCCGGCGACACCTCCACCGCCAACATGGAGAAGTGGGATCCCGCCACCTGGCCGAAGGAGGCCAAGGGCGTCGGCACCGTGGCGGCGCCGCGCGGCGGCCTCGGCCACTGGATCAAGATCAAGGACGGGCGGATCGAGAACTACCAGTGCGTGGTGCCCACCACCTGGAACGGCGGGCCGCGCGATCCCAAGGGCAATATCGGCGCGTTCGAGGCCTCCCTCATGAACACGCCCATGCAGCGCCCCGAGGAGCCGGTGGAGATCCTGCGCACGCTGCACTCGTTCGACCCGTGCCTGGCCTGCTCCACCCATGTGATGTCCCCCGAGGGCGAGGAACTCGCCCGCGTCACCGTGCGCTGAGGGAGGAATGCCATGACCGACACCTCTCTCTCCGGCGCCGCCCCCCCGGCGGTGCCCGCCGCCCCGGTGACGGCGACCAGTGGCGGCAGGAAGCTGACCACCTTCTACATCTACGAGGCGCCGGTGCGCCTCTGGCACTGGGTGAACGCCCTCTCCATCGTGGTGCTGTGCGTCACCGGCTATCTCATCGGCTCGCCTTTACCGACGCTCTCGGGCGAGCCGAGCGCCCATTATCTGATGGGCACCATCCGTTTCATCCACTTCTCGGCCGGCTACATCCTCGCCGTGGGGTTCCTGGGGCGGATCATCTGGGCCTTCTTCGGCAATACCTATTCGCGCGAGCTGTTCACCTTCCCCTTCTGGCGGAAGAGCTTCTGGCGCGGCTTCTTCATCGAGATCAAGTGGTACGCCTTCCTCAAGCCACGGCCGCTGAAGTTCATGGGTCACAATCCGCTGGCCCAGGTCTTCATGTTCTTCGTGATGGTGCTGGGTCTGGCATTCATGATCGTCACCGGCTTCGCCCTCTATTCGGAGGGCACGGGCCTGGGATCGTGGCAGGACAAGCTGTTCGGCTGGGTCATCCCGCTTCTGGGCGGCTCCATGCAGGTGCACACGCTGCATCATCTCGGCATGTGGGTGATCATCCTGTTCGTGATCATCCACGTCTATTCGGTGATCCGGGAGGACATCATGTCCCGGCAGTCCATGGTCTCCGCCATGACCAACGGCTACCGAACCTTCCGCGACGACGATCCGGCGTGAGAGCGGCGCGGGAGGGGCTCCCCCTTCCGCCGTCAGGCCGGGCACGGGGTTTCCCTCGGACGGACGACAGGAAAGGGCGCGGCGCCGGCCGCGCCCTTTTTCCTTGGGCCACCCTCCCCGCTTCCGCGTCACGCAGGCGGTATGCGAGCCCGGCGGGACGTCCCCGGAAGAGCCGCGGGCGAGGCCGCCGCCCCTCCGAAACCCGCATGGCGGGTGTGCGCGAAGCCGGGGTGAAACGGTTGGAAATGCCTTCCATCATCCGGAAAGCGGAAATTCAGATTCCAAATTCTGGATGAAAAGGACACACTCCTTTCATTCGACGCCATCCCGCCACGTTCGAGGTATGCAGCGGCCACGATCCGAATCAACACTTTGGCCGGCTCTGCACCCTGCTGGCACGCTCCTTGAATTGGAGGAACTCGAAATCAGACGGCGGCAGACCGTCGCGGGAGGCCGTGTTCGAGGAGGGACGCGTCGCATGGACGACGAACGGAAAGCTGCGCCCGATCAGCCGCGCATCCTGGTGCTCGGCATCGGCAACATCCTGTGGGCCGACGAGGGCTTCGGCGTCCGCGTGCTGGAGACGCTCGACGCCTCGCACGCCTTCGCGGACACCGTCACGTTGCTCGACGGCGGCACCCAGGGCCTCTACCTCCTGCCCTATTTGGAAGAGGCCGACGGCGTCATCATCGTCGATGCGGTGGATTACGGCCTCGTCCCCGGCACCCTGCACATCCTCGCCGATGCCGAGGTGCCCGCCGTGCTCGCCGCCCGCAAGGTGAGCCTGCACCAGACCGGCTTCCAGGAGATCCTCGGCCTCCTCGCGCTGCGCGGGAAGACTCCCGCCCGCATCGTGCTGGTGGGCGTGCAGCCGCAATTGCTGGACGATTACGGCGGCGGCCTCACCGCCACCATTGCCGCGCAGGTGCCCGCCGCCGCGCGCAAGGTGCTCGACATCCTCGCGGCCGAGTTCGGCATCGTTCCCGCCCCGCGCGCCGGGGAGGGCACCCTCGTCACCCCCGCCGTCGCCCGCGACGCCTACGAGACCGAGCGCCCCAGCGCCGAGGCGGCCTGCC
Organism: Xanthobacter dioxanivorans; assembly: GCF_016807805.1. NCBI lineage: Bacteria > Pseudomonadati > Pseudomonadota > Alphaproteobacteria > Hyphomicrobiales > Xanthobacteraceae > Xanthobacter > Xanthobacter dioxanivorans. The sequence continues at coordinate 1,165,902 of NZ_CP063362.1, forward strand.
GCATCGGCGACCCGCGCGTGCTCGCCGCGGCGCGGAGCTGAGCCATGTGCCTCGGCCTTCCCATGCGCGTCGATGAGGTGGACGGCACCTTCGCCCTGTGCACCGCCGACGGCCGCGCCGAGCGGGTGGACCTCGCTCTGGTGCCCGATGCCGTGCCCGGCGACCACGTGCTGGTGTTCCAGGGCACCGCCCGCCGCCGCATGGATGCGCAGGAGGCCCGCCTCGTCACCGAGGCCTTGGCCGGGATCGCCGCCATCATGGCGGGGCAGGCCGATGCCGGCCTCGTCGACCGCGCCTTCGCCGACCTCGCCAATCGCGAGCCCACCTTGCCGCCCCATCTCGCCGCGGCCTTCGCCGCCGGCCGAAAGGAAGCCTGATGCCCGAGGCCGCCGCCCCCGATCTCGCCACCGGTCCTGCCCCCGCGCTCGATCCCAAGCTGCACCCGCTGGTGCGCCGCCTCGTCGCCGAGCGCGGCTGGCCCTATGTGGAGGTGCTGGAGGACGCGGCGCGGCTCGATGCCCGCGACCACTTCCTGTTCCTGCCCGCCCACGGCAAGGCGCACCTGGAGAGCCCGGACATCGCCGTGGTGCTGCCCGAGCTGGTGAAGGCCCTGGGCGGCGACGCGGTCATCGGCGGCGCCGTGGCCGGGCCGAAGGCGGAAGCGGCCCTGCGCGAGGCGCTGAGCCTCGCTCTTCCCGCCATCGTGGTGGTCCGGGCCAGCGCGCCGGTGGGCGCCGTCGCCCGCATGCGCGACTGGGACGAATATCTCGAACGCCTCGGCGCCCTGCTCAAGACCCCCTCCGCCGCCACCCACTGAGGCCTGCCCCATGTCCTCGAGCCCCTTCGCCACCCAGCCCCCCACCGGCTTCGGCCCCGGCAGCCAGCCCGGCACCGACGAGGAGGGGCTCGCCTATCTTCCCTTGCCCTCGGGCATGCGCACCTTCGAGGCGCATCTGCCGGAGGTGGAGGACAAGGACCGCTTCGCCCCCGCCTTCCTGGTGCTGGAGGAGGTGATCGCGGCGCTGGAGGCGTGGACGCCCGGCGCCTGCCTGCCCATCTCCCTGTCCCACCTCGACCCCGCCAACCTCGCTTTGGTGGACGAGGCCATGGGCGAGGGCGAGGTGGCGGTGATGGTCGCCGGCCTCGGCGACATGCGCGCCATCGAGATCCAGGAAGCCACCTTCGCCGGGGTGTGGCGCCTGCGCGGCGGCGCCGGCACCGAGCGCATCGAGGTCGCCGCCTTCCCGCGCGGCGCGCTGGTGCGGGCCTTCGGGGCCGCCACCGGCATCGACCTTTCCGGGCTCGACGCGCCCGCCCCCGGCATCTTCAACGCCCCGGCTTTGCTGGTGGAGATCGAGGACCGCTCCCGCACCCGCGCGGCGGGGGACCCGCCCCACGTCATCAACCTCTCCCTTTTGCCGCACACGCCGGAAGACCTCGCCATGCTCGACGCGCGGCTGGGCACGGGGGCGACCACCGTGCTGTCGCGCGGCTACGGCAACTGCCGCATCGACGCCACCGCCACCAGGAACGTGTGGCGGGTGCGCTTCTACAATTCACAGGACATGCTCATCCTCGACACCATCGAGGTCTCCGACGTGCCCGAGGTGGCCTGCGCCGCGCGCGAGGACATCACCGATTCCGCCGAGCGCCTCACCGAGGTGCTGGCGGCCATGCGGTGAGCGCCATGGCAACCGACCTGCACGCCTTCTTCGAAGGCTCCTATCTGGGCGACCGGGCGCGGCTTGCCCCCACCGCGCGCCTGGAATGCAAGATCTGCTGGCACGTCTACGACCCCGCCGAGGGCTGCGAGACGTGGCAGGTCCCCGCCGGCACCCCGTTCAACGCCTTGCCCGACCACTGGCGCTGCCCGGTGTGCGACGGCGCGCGCGAGCAGTTCATGGTGCTGGACGGCGGCGCCCCGGACCTTCCCGCCGTGGCCCGCGCCGCCCCCGTCGATCCGCATCTCGAAGCCCAGCTCAAGGACATGCCGGGCGTATTCGAGGCCACCTTCCGCGAGATCCACTCGGGCAAGATGAAGGGCGTGCCCTTCGTCAACGAGACGCTGGGGGTGAAGGCGCTGGGCTTCCGGATCCACGAGGGCCGGGTGCTGGGGGTGCTGGTGACGCCGTGGTTCATGAACCTGGTGCTGCTGCCGGGGGCGGACGACGACTGGTCCGGCCTGCGCACCGGCGACAAGGAGCTGATCGACTTCCCGTCCGGCGCTTATGAATTCCTCGCCGCCACCCGGCCGGAGACGGGCCCCTACAAGGCCTGCTCCCTGTTCTCGCCCATGTTCGACTTCTCCTCCATGCTGCAGGCGGTGGAGACCGCCGAGGCGGTGCTGCCGGCGCTGCTCGATCCCGCCAACCGGGAGGACGGCACCCGCTCCGCCGAGATCCGCCGCCGGGCGGAGGCGGAAGCCGCAGCTCTCGCGGCAGCGGAAGAAGCGGCGGCAGCGGCGGCGACGGCGCCCCACCCGGCCGCGCCGGTGGAGATGTCGCGCCGCGCGGTGTTCCTCGGCCCGCGCGCCGACGGGGCGCAGGGGAACGTCCTGGCGGCCCAGCCGGATGGTGCCGCATGATCCACGCCCCCGTCACCCTGCGCCGCCTGACCCTCGCGCCCGATGCGCGCGGGGCGGGCTGGCGCGTCACGCGGGAGACGGGACCCGACCCGGCGCAGGCCCTCGTGGGCCGCACGCCGCAGGAGGCGGGGCGGCTCGCCCCCCTCGTCTTCAATTTGTGCGGCGCCGCCCACGGCCATGCCGCCGCCGCGGCGCTGGGCCTGCCGGCTCAGTCCGATGCGGCGGCCATGGCGCGGGAGAGCGTGCGCGACCACGCCCTCGCCATCCTCCACGCCTGGCCCGCCGCCCTCGGCGCGAGCCCGGACCGCGAGACGCTGCGGCTCCTGGCCCGGCCGGACGGCGATCGCGCCTTCGCCACGGCGCTGGTGGGGGATGGAAGCGATCTGTCCGGCTTCTCCCTCGCCGGCCTGGAGGCGTGGCTACACGCCGCCCCCACCGGCACCGCCCGCCTGCTGGCCCGCATCCGCCATGAGGTGGACCCGGCGCAGGGCCGCGCCGGACTGCCGGAGCTGACGGAGCAGGATGTGGCGGACGCCCTTGCCGGCCTCACCTCTCCCCTTGCGGGAGAGGGTGCCGCGCGGCGCGCGGTGGGTGAGGGGGTCGGCACCGCCCGACAGGGGGCGGCGGGCGCCGCGAGGCTGTGCCACCCCTCACCCCTGCCCTCTCCCACAAGGGGAGAGGGGGTCGAGCGCTCGGGAACGGGAAGGCCTGCCGCCGCCTCCGTGCTCCGCGAGACCCAACTGCGGGAGACCTCGGCGCTCGGCCGCGTCGGCCGCACCCCGCTCCTCGCCGCCCTTCTCGCGGCGGAAGGGCCGAGCCTGTTCGTGCGGTTGATCGCCCGGCTGGTGGACTGCCTCGCGGCGCTGCGGCCGGCCGGCGCGGGCCTGCCGGCCTTGCCCCCTCCCTTGCCTCTGGCCTGGGCCTCGCCCCGGCCGCGCGGGGGCTGCTCGGCCACGGGGCGCGGGTGGAAGGCGGGCGCGTCGCCGCCTACCGCATCCTCTCCCCCAGCGCCTGGAACCTCGCCCCCGGCGGCCTCCTGGACCGCGCCTTCGCCGCTCTGGCACCCGGCCCGGACGCGCGCCGCCTTGCGCCGCTGCTCATCTCGGCCCTCAATCCCTGCGTACCCGTCTCGCTCGCCTTCGCGGAGGATTTCGCCCATGCATGAGATGGCCGTCTGCGAGAGCCTGCTCACCGCCATGGAAGAGGCGGCGAAGGCGCAGAACTTCTCCCGCGTCACCCGCGTGCGGCTCGCCGTCGGCCGCTTCGCCGGCATCGAGGTGGAGGCGCTGCGCTTCGGCTTCGACGTGGTGATGCGCGGCTCGCTGGCCGAGGGCGCGGAACTGGTGGTGCTGGACGAGGACGGCACCGCCTGGTGCTTCGAGTGCAGCGAGACCGTGCCGCTGGACCACCGCCTCGCCCCCTGTCCGAAATGCGGCGGGGAGCGCCTCGTGCCCAATGGCGGCACGGACATGAAGATCAAAGACCTGGAGGTGATGTGATGTGCACGGTCTGCGGCTGCAGCGGCGACGGCGCCACCATTTCCGAAGCCACGAGCGGGCATGCCCACGCCCATTCGCATGCGCACGCGCATTCTCATGCCCATGGCGCGGCGCACACGCACACCCATGCGGACGGCGCCACCCACAGCCACGGGCATGATCATGACCACGGGCATCATCACCACCCGCACGACGATGCCGCCGCGGCCGGCACCCTGGACTACGGCGCCGGCCCCGCCCGCGCCCATGCGCCAGGCCTCAGCCAGGCGCGCATGGTGGAGATCGAGACCTCCATCCTCGCCAAGAACGACGATTACGCCGGCCGCAACCGCGCCCGGCTGGACGCCGCCGGCATCCTGGCGCTGAACCTTCTCTCCGGCCCCGGCGCCGGCAAGACCACCCTGCTGGTGGAGACCCTGAAGGCGCTTTCCGGCCGCTTGCCCTGCGCCGTCATCGAGGGCGACCAGCAGACCGACAACGACGCCGCGCGCATCCGCGCGGTCGGCACCCCGGCGGTGCAGATCAATACCGGCAAGGGCTGCCACCTGGACGCCCACATGGTGGGCCACGCGCTCGGGAAGCTGCCGCTTCCCCCCGGCGGCGTCCTGTTCATCGAGAACGTGGGCAACCTCGTCTGCCCCGCCGCCTTCGACCTTGGGGAGACCAAGCGCGTCACCCTGATCTCGGTGGCGGAGGGCGAGGACAAGCCGCTCAAATATCCCGACATCTTCGAGGGTGCCGACCTCGTCCTCATCACCAAGGCCGACCTGGCGCCGCACGTGGATGCGGACATGGCGACGCTGGAGGCCAACATCCGCCGCATCAACCCGACGGCGGACATCCTCACCACCTCGTCCCGCGGCGAGATCGGCCTCGCCCGCTGGATCAACTGGCTGGAAGCCGCCCGCGCCGCGCGCCTCGATGCGCTGGCGAGCGCCCGCGAGGCCGAGGCCTCTGCCCTACGCGCGGCGGCGGGAGGGACGCGATGAACCGGCGTCCCGCCATCCTCGTGGTGGACGACGAGCCGCGCTCGGTGGAGGTCATCGCCCGCGTGCTCGACGAGGAGTTCGACGTCTTCACCGCCCTCAACGCGGACGAGGCGCGACGCATCCTGGAGAACGAGTGGATCCAGGTGATCTTCTGCGACCAGCGCATGCCGCAGACCACCGGCGTCGCCCTGCTCACCGAGGCGCGCGAGCGCTGGCCGGACATATTGCGCATCATCGTCACCGGCTACACCGAGCCGGCGGACATGATCGGCGCCATCAACGAGGCCGGCATCTACCAGTTCATCCCCAAGCCCTGGCATCCGGACCAGCTGCTGCTGGCGGCGCGCAACGCCGCGCACCTGTTCCAGCTCCAGCGCGACCACGAGCGCCTCAACCTGGAAATGAAGCTCACCGCCCCCACCGCCGAGGCCCGCCTCGGCGCGCTCGAGGCGCGGGTGAAGCAGAACTTCCACTTCGACACGCTGATCCGCGCCCCCGGCAGCCCGCTGTCCGACCTGTGCCTGCGCGCGGCGCAGGTGGCCACCTTCGACGTGCCGGTTCTGGTGCATGGCGAGACTGGCACCGGCAAGGAACTCTTGGCCCGCGCCATCCACTATTCCAGCCTGAGGTCCGACCGCCCCTTCTTCGCGGTGAATTGCGGGGCGATCCCGGACGAGCTCTTGGAATCCGAGCTGTTCGGCCACAAGAAGGGCTCGTTCACCGGCGCCCACGTCACCCGCATCGGCCTGCTCGACCAGGCGGACGGCGGCACCATCTTCCTCGACGAGATCGGCGACGTGTCGCCGGCCTTCCAGGTGAAGCTGCTGCGCTTCCTGCAGGAAGGCGAGATCCGCCCGGTGGGCTCCAACGAATCCAAGCGGGTGAACGTGCGCGTGCTCGCCGCCACCCACCGCGACCTTTACGGCGAGGTGGGGCGCGGGCGCTTCCGCGAGGACCTCTATTACCGCCTCTGCGCCATGGTGCTGACCCTGCCCGCCTTGCGCGAGCGCCGCGCCGACATCCCCGTGCTCGCCCGCTCCATCCTCGATGCGCTCTCGTCCCAGCACGGCAAGCGGGCCAAGGGCTTCACCGAGGAGGCCCTCGCCTGCATGCAGGCCTATGACTGGCCGGGCAACGTGCGGGAGCTGCAGAACGAGGTGACGCGCATGCTGGTGCTGGCCGAGCGCGACACCCTCTCGGCCGACCTGCTGTCGCCGCACCTGGTGCGCGCCGCCGCCGCCGAGACCCGCGCGCCGGAGACCCGCGCCAGCGAGGCCATCGCCTTGCCCGATGGCGGCCCGCTCAAGGACCGCATCGAGCGCATGGAGGCCACCATCCTCACCGAGACGCTGGTGCGCTGTCGCTGGAACAAGAGCCGCGCGGCGGAGGAGCTGGGCCTCTCCCGCGTGGGGCTCCGCGCCAAGCTCGACCGCTACGGGATCGCCCGCGGCGGCGCCTTCGGCCAGCATTGAGGGGGTGGGGATGATGACCCATGTGCCGGCCATGCTCCCCTCTCCCCTCGAAGTCGGCTTTTGCCGACTTCGACCTCCACGAACCGAACTTGGCAGCAGCCGAGTTCGGGCGGGAGAGGGGTTGGGGGTGAGGGGTGAGCAGCATGCGTCGCTTTTCACCACAGCCGGGACGAACGGAGGGAACACCCCTCACCCCAGCCCTCTCCCGCAAGGGGAGAGGGAGTTACATCGCGCCAGCATCGAAGTTTGAAGGAGCCAGCCCATGTGCCTCGGCATTCCCGGACAGATCGTCGCCGTCGCCGATGCGGACGCCATGCTGTGCGTGGTGGACGTCTCCGGCGTGCGCCGCACGGTGGACGTGGTGTGCGTCGCCGCGCCCGGCGCGCCGCTCGAAGACCTCATCGGCGCCTGGGTTCTGGTGCATGTGGGCTTCGCCATGAGCCGCATCGACGAAGAGGAGGCCGCCGCAACCCTCAAGGTGCTCACCGAGATCGGCGAGGCGGCGGCCGAGATGGAGGCGCTCATCACCGGCAGCGTCGAGCTTCACCCGATCCCGACGGCCTGAGGAGACCGGACATGCGCTATGTGGACGAATTCCGCGATCCCGCCCTCGCCTCGGCTCTGGTGAAGGAGATCGGCGCCATCGCCGCCCGCCTGGAGCGGGGACGGGACAAGCCCTTCGCCATCATGGAGGTGTGCGGCGGACACACCCACGCCATCTTCCGCTACGGGCTGGAAGGCCTTCTGCCCGACCTCGTGGAGTTCGTGCACGGCCCCGGCTGCCCGGTCTGCGTGCTGCCCATGGGCCGGGTGGACGACTGCGTCGCCATCGCCGAGCGGGACGAGGTGATCTTCGCCACCTTCGGCGACGCCATGCGCGTGCCGGGCTCGCGCAAGAGCCTGCTCCAGGCCAAGGCCGAGGGGGCGGACGTGCGCATGGTCTATTCGCCGCTTGATGCGCTCGCGCTCGCCAAGCGCAATCCGGAGCGCGAGGTGGTGTTCTTCGGCCTCGGCTTCGAGACGACGATGCCGTCCACCGCCCTCACCGTGCTGCGCGCGGCGCGGGAGGGGGTGACCAACTTCTCGCTGTTCTGCAACCACATCACCATCATCCCCACCCTGCGGGCGCTCCTGGAGCAGCCGGACCTGGGCATCGACGGTTTCATCGGGCCGGGGCACGTGTCCATGGTGATCGGCACGGCGCCCTACCGCTTCATCGCGGAGGAGTTCGCCAAGCCGCTGGTGGTGGCCGGCTTCGAGCCCATTGACCTGTTGCAGTCGCTGCTCATGGTGCTGCGGCAGATCGAGCAGGGCGCGGCGCGGATCGAGAACCAGTATGCCCGCGTGGTGCCGGACTTCGGCAACCCGGCGGCCCTCGGGGCGGTGGCGCAGGTGTACGAGCCGCGCGAAACCTTCGAGTGGCGCGGCCTCGGCTCCATCGCCGGGTCCGGGGTACGGCTGAAGCCGGCCTATGCCGCCTTCGACGCGGAGAAGCGCTTCGCGGTGCCGGACATCAAGGTGGCCGACCCCTCCTCCTGCCGCTGCGGCGAGGTGCTCACCGGCGCGGTGAAACCCTGGGCCTGCCCCGAGTTCGGCAAGGGCTGCACGCCGGAGACGCCGCTCGGCGCCCTCATGGTCTCGTCGGAAGGCTCTTGCGCCGCCTACTACCAGTATGGCGGTATTCGCGGAGAGGCCGCATGAACATCCCCTTCTCCGCCCCCCTCCCGCCCGCCGCCGGGCGCTGACGCAGAAGACCGTCACCATGGCCCATGGCGGCGGCGGCAGCGCCATGCGCGATCTCATCGAGGACGTCTTCCTCTCCGCCTTCTCCGGCGCCGGCCACGCCCCGCCCGAGGACCAGGCGCGCTTCGACCTTTCGGCGCTGATGGCCCATGGCGACCGGCTCGCCTTCACCACCGACGGCTTCGTGGTGGACCCGCTGTTCTTTCCCGGCGGCGACATCGGCACGCTGGCCGTGTGCGGCACGGTGAACGACCTCGCCGTGGGCGGGGCAAGGCCCGTGGCGCTCTCCTGCGCCATCATCATCGAGGAAGGTCTGTCGGTGGAGACGCTGCGGGCAGTGGTCGCCTCCATGGCGCAGGCGGCGCGGGCGGCCGGCGTTTCCATCGCCACCGGCGACACCAAGGTCGTGCCGCGCGGCGCCTGCGACAAGCTCTTCATCACCACCACCGGCATCGGGGTGGTGCGCGCCGGCCTCGACGTGGGCATCGGCAGGGCGCGGGCCGGCGACGTGGTGCTGGTGAACGGCCTGCTCGGCGACCACGGCGCCGCCATCCTCAACGCCCGCGGCGACCTGGCGCTGGACACCGAGATAAAGAGCGACTGCGCGCCGCTGAACGGCCTCATCGACACGCTGATCGCGGCGGCGCCCGGCATCCGCATGATGCGCGACGCCACCCGCGGCGGCATCGCCGCGGTGGTCAACGAGCTGGCGGAGGCCAGCGCCGTGGGCGTGAAGCTCGACGAGCTGTCGCTGCCCATGCGGCCGGAGGTGATGGGCTTCTGCGAAATCCTCGGCCTCGATCCGCTCTACCTCGCCAACGAGGGCAAGATCCTCGCGGTGGTGCCGGCGGACGAAGCGCCGGCCGCGCTGGCCGCCCTGCGCGCCCATCCCTTGGGGCAGGACGCCGCCATCATCGGCGAGATCACCGGCGAGCGGCCCGGCCGGGTCGTCATGCGAACGCGCTTCGGGGGAGAGCGCATCGTCGATATGCTGGTCGGCGATCAATTGCCCCGCATCTGCTGAAACCTTCACTTGGGGAGAAAGATATGCGTCACACAGTCCGCACGGCGCTCGCCGTCGCCGCCTTCTCGGCCCTGCCGCAACTGGCCTTCGCCCATACGGGCGTGGGGGCCGTGCACGGCTTCGATGCCGGCTTCGCCCACCCCATGGGCGGGCTCGACCACCTGCTCGCCATGGTGACCGTGGGCATCTTCGCCTACCAGCTCGGCGGGCGGGCCATGTGGGCGGTGCCGGCGACCTTCGTGGCGCTGATGGCGGTGGGCGGCGCGCTGGGGATCGGCGGCATCGGGCTGCCGTTCGTGGAGGTCGCCATCGCCCTGTCGGTGGTGGTGCTCGGCCTCGTGGTGGCCTTCGGGGTGAAGGCGCCGCTGGCCGCCGCCATGGCGGTGGCGGGCGTCTTCGCCGTGTTCCACGGCCACGCCCACGGCACCGAGATGCCCCTCGACGCCTCGGGCCTCGGCTATGGCCTCGGCTTCATGAGCGCGACCGCCCTCCTCCACCTCGCCGGCCTTAGCCTCGGCATGGCCGTCGGCCGCTTCGGCGAGACCCACGGCACCCGCTATGTGCGCGGCGCCGGCGCGGCGGTGGCGCTGGCCGGCATCGGCCTTCTCGGCGGGATCCTCTGAGGCTCCCGTCCCCGGCATGAATGCACGGCCGGGCGCGCGCGGCCCGGCCGTGCTATAGGCCCCCGGATCTGGAATGCCAGACCGCAAGGAGCCCGGCGGGTGCTGTACGACGACGCGTATCTGGCGCGGATCGAGGGGCTGATCCGCGCCCATCTTCCCCTCTGGGAGCTGCCGGCCGACGCCGCCCTGAGCCTCCTCGCCATTTCCGAGAACGCCACCTTCCGCGCCAGCGCGCCCGGCCGCGACCTGGTGCTGCGCGTCTACCGGCCGGGCTATCACGGCACGGCCGAGATTTCCTCCGAGCTCGCCTGGATCGCGGCCCTGCGCGCCGAGGCGGTGGTGCCCACCCCAGCCATCCTGCCCGCCCGCGACGGGCGCGCCCTGGTGGAGATCGACGACGCCGGCACCCCCCGCCGCATCACCGCCTTCGCCTTCGTGCCCGGCGCCGAGCCGCGGGAGGGCGACGACCTGCCCCGCTGGTTCCACCGGCTCGGCGCCATCCATGCGCGCCTGCATGCCCACGCGCGCCGCTGGCGGCGACCCGACGGCTTCACCCGCAAGGTGTGGGATTTCGAGAGCATGCTGGGCGCCCGCCCCCTGTGGGGCGACTTCCGCGCGGCCCCGGGCCTCGACGAGCCCGGCCGCGCCCTGCTGGAGCGCACCGCGCGGGTGCTGCAGGCGAGGCTGGCGCCGCTCTCCACGCCGGACAGCTTCGGCCTCGTCCATGCGGACCTGCGCCTCGCCAACCTGCTGGTGGAGGGCGACGATCTCACCCTCATCGACTTCGACGATTGCGGCTTCTCTTGGTACCTCTACGATTTTGCCGCCGCCGTCTCCTTCATCGAGCACACGCCCGTGGTGCCGGCGCTGAAGGCGGCCTGGATGGAGGGCTACCGCACCCTCGCCCCGCTGCCCGCCGATGCCGGGGCCCGGCTCGACGTGCTGGTGATGCTCCGCCGCATGCTGCTCACCGCCTGGATCGCCTCCCATGCGGAGACGCCCACCGCCCGGTCCATGGGCGAGCCCTATACGCACGGGACCCTGGCGCTGGCCGAGGATTTCCTGGCGCGGATGGGGTGAACGGGGCCGACCTGCCCGTGCAGAAGCGTTGCCTTGCATCGTGCTCTACGCTCTAGTCGCACGCGGTCGGCGGATCGGCCGGCTCAGAGCGCGATCCGAGCAAGTTGAACCCATTTGCCCGGTGAATCGCCCTCTCACTCTGAGATGGAGAACGCGGTATCCGACCAGCTTGCGACGCAGGCCGGTGAACGCGTGCTCTCGCCAAGTCCTTGGAGGAAACCATGGCCATCAAACGCCGCGCCTTGCTCGCCGGCCTCGCCGCCTGCCCGCTCTGCGCCACCCTCGCCCGCGCCGCGAGCGTCCACTGGACCTATGAGGGCCATGGCGGCCCCGAGGAATGGGGCAAGCTGGAAAGCGACTTCAAGTCCTGCGCCATCGGCAGCCAGCAGTCGCCCATCAACCTGGAATGCGCCGTCGAGGCGGCCGGAACCGGGCCAGCACTGTCCTGGAAGCCGGACGCCTTCAAGGTGGTCAATAACGGCCACGCCATCCAGGCCGACGCCACCTCCGAGGCCTCCACCGCCACCATGGGCGGCAAGACCTATGTGCTGCGCGAGTTCCACTTCCATGCGCCGAGCGAGCATGCCGTCAACGGCAAGCGCACCGCCATGGAGGCGCATTTCGTCCATGCCGCGCCGGACGGAAACCTGCTGGTGGTGGGGCTGTTCATCGTGCCGGGCAAGGCCAATGCCGCCTTCTCCACGCTGATGGCCGCCGCGCCGAAGACGGAGGGCTCCGAGGCGCTCAAGGCCCCGCTGGACCCCACCGGCCTGCTGCCCGCCAAACGCGCCACCTATCGCTACGAGGGCTCGCTCACCACCCCGCCCTGCTCGGAGGTGGTGGACTGGAACGTGTTCGCCGAGCCCATCGAGGTGGCCGAGGCCGACATCAAGGCCTTCCTCGCCATCTTCCCCATGAACGCCCGCCCGCTGCAGGCGGTGAACCGGCGCTTCCTGCTGCGGCTCAACTGACGCGGCGGCGGGTCACGGCACCGACTTCACGGCGATGCACGGAAACTTCTGGTTACAGGGACCCGCGGGGTGGCCGTGATAGTCGTCCCATCCGACGAGCATCACCGTGCAGGGCGTGCTTGCCGAGTTGCCGCAGGGCCCGAACTGCGCGTCGGCGGGGGTCACCATGCGCTGAACGGTGCTCACCACGAGGGTGGCCGCAATCACAGTGAGAACGGCGCTGCTGTAACGGTCGGTCACGGCGCGCCTCCACACTCTCCGGTAGAGATCGCGAACATTGCCCGTTGCCGAATAAAAGAAAAGGGGCCGGTGCGATGCACCGGCCCCTTCCGCGTTGCTGAATGATCGCCAGGCGCGATCAGTCTTCCTTGTCGCCCTCGCCACCGGCCGCGCGCTGCTTGAGCGCCGCGCCGAGGATGTCGCCGAGGGACGCGCCCGAATCCTGCGAGCCGTAGGCCGCCACGGCCTCCTTCTCTTCAGCGATCTCGAGCGCCTTGACGGAGACCTGCACCTTGCGCGCCTTGCGGTCGAACAGGGTGACGCGGGCATCCAGCTTGTCGCCCACCGAGAAGCGCTCGGGGCGCTGGTCGTTGCGCTCGCGGGCGAGCTCGGAGCGCTTGATGAAGGCGGAGAGGTCGGTGCCGGTGAGCTTCACCTCGATGCCGCCGTCCTTCACGTCGGTGACTTCGCAGGTGACGATGGCACCCTTCTTCACCTCGCCGGCCTCGGCGAAGGGATCGCCGGCCAGCTGCTTGATGCCCAGCGAGATGCGCTCCTTCTCGACGTCCACGTCGAGCACCACGGCCTTGACCATGTCGCCCTTGCGGTATTCGTCGATCACCTGCTCGCCCGGACGGTTCCAGTCGAGGTCGGAGAGGTGGACCATGCCGTCCACGTCGCCGTCGAGGCCGAGGAACAGGCCGAACTCGGTCTTGTTCTTGACCTCGCCTTCGACCACCGCGCCGGGGGCATACTTCTCGGCGAAGGCCTCCCACGGGTTCTGCAGCGTCTGCTTGAGGCCGAGCGAGATGCGGCGCTTGGCGCTGTCCACTTCCAGCACCTGGACCTCGACCTCCTGGGAGGTGGAGACGATCTTGCCGGGGTGGACGTTCTTCTTGGTCCACGACATTTCGGAGACGTGGATGAGGCCTTCGATGCCCGGCTCCAGCTCCACGAACGCGCCGTAGTCGGTGATGTTGGTGACGCGACCCTTGAAGCGGGCCTCCACCGGATACTTGGCCTCGATGCCCTCCCAGGGATCGCCCAGAAGCTGCTTCATGCCGAGCGAGATGCGGTGGGTCTCGTGGTTGATCTTGATGATCTTCACCTTCACCGTCTGGCCGATGTTCAGCACTTCGGTGGGGTGGTTCACGCGGCGCCAGGCGATGTCGGTGACGTGCAGCAGGCCGTCGATGCCGCCGAGGTCCACGAACGCGCCGTAGTCGGTGATGTTCTTGACCACGCCGTCGATGGCCTGGCCTTCTTCGAGGTTCTGCACCAGCTCATGGCGCTGCTCGGCGCGGGTCTCTTCCAGCACGGTGCGGCGGGAGACCACGATGTTGCCGCGGCGGCGATCCATCTTGAGAATCTGGAAGGGCTGCTGGTTGTGCATCAGCGGGCCGACGTCGCGGATCGGGCGGATGTCCACCTGGGAGCGCGGCAGGAAGGCCACGGCGCCGTCGAGATCGACGGTGAAGCCGCCCTTCACCTGGTTGAAGATGACACCGAACACCTTCTCGTTGGCGGTGAACGCCTTCTCGAGCTTGACCCAGCTCTCCTCGCGGCGCGCCTTGTCGCGCGAGAGGACGGCCTCGCCCATGGCGTTCTCGACGCGCTCGAGATAGACCTCGACTTCGTCGCCGACCTTGATGGGGCTCTCGCGGCCGGGGCCGGCGAACTCGCGCAGGGCCACGCGGCCCTCGGTCTTCAGGCCGATGTCGATGATCGCCAGATCCTTCTCGATGGCGACCACGATGCCTTTTACGACGGCACCTTCCTGCATGTCGGCGCGGCCGAAGCTCTCGTCGAGCAGGGCGGCGAAATCATCACGGGTGGTTTCTACGGCGGACATTCACGCTCCAGACTTCGTTGCGCCGGCATCTCGCGTTGCGAGGCCCGGACCGCTCGGGTGTCCGGCATCCGATGGGAATGCCGAACGGCCGCCGCAAAAGCGGCGGGCCGGCGCATGAGCCGGGCGGTACGGGCGATGGATCGAGTGTCCGGATGCGCGGCTCAGCGAAAGCCAGGGCGGGCTGCCTCCAACGAAAGGTGCGCGTATCCCGCGTCACCCCGGCCCGCCCGGGCGGCTCCCAGCTTTTTGGGAGCACGGCCTCGGACGCCGCTCAAATAGTGCAGAAAGCCCCGCGACGCAAGGGCCCGGATGCAAGGGCCGGGAGGCACGGCGCACGATGCAGGGGGCGCGATGCAGGCCAGGCGGCGGACCGGCGGGTTCGCGCGGCACCCGGCCGCCCGCGGGCCGGAGCCGGGCGCAAGGGAACCCGCCCGCCGGCGTGTCTCGCAGGCGGGCCGGGCAACGCGTTCTCCCTCATGGGGTCAGGGCGCGCGCTCAGGGCGCGCCGCCGCCTTCCGGCTCGCGCTCGGCGGCGGCAAGGCCGCCCTCCGGGGCGTCGGGCTCGTCCTTGCGGCCCTCGAAGGCCGACTGGAGCTGCTCGGCCAAGCGCTTGAGATCGTCGGGCATGTCTTCCTGCGTGAAATCGTCGAACAGCTTTCGCAGCTCGCGGCCCAACAGGTCCTGACGTGCGGAGATGTCACGACGGTGAGGCGTTCGCATGCCGCCTGCCTCTTTCTGATGCTGCGTCATCATGGGCGTGTCGAGGGGGCCTTCAGGGCGTGCCGTTCGCATGGCGGTTCTTCGTGACAGACGCGAGCGGAACCGACATTTCGCATTCCGTCGCGTGCGTTGCAATATAAGAAGTGTCGAGCGTGGATTCGGTTCCATGGGTCGGCGCGCCGGGCGACGCGCCGGGCAGGCCCGGCATCGCGCACGCCGAGGCGCGGCGCGCCGGGGTCAGGCCCGATCGGGTCATTCACGATAGAGCCGGGGCGAAGGCTTGCCGTCCGCCGGCGCACCGCCCAGATGCTCGCCGCCGTCGCGGTCCCAGGGGTGGGCGGCGGAATCGGCGTCGGGGCGGCGATCCGGCCCCTCGAAGGCGGCCTCGGCCGCCTTCAGCAGGCGGCGCTCCTCATCGGGAACCCGCGGGCGGCGAGGCGGAAAGTCGCGCCGGCTCTCGTTGGGCGCAAACTCGGCATGGTCATAGCCGTGGGGGGCAGCGGACGCCGGCAGGCCGCCGGCGCGGGCGGGGCGGCCGCCGATGCGGGGGCTCGCCGGGGCGCCGGCACGGCCGCCGGCCTGGGTCTCGCTGGTTCGCGGTCCGGTCATCCTGATCCTCCGCGTTGTGTTCGGGGCGCACTGTGTTCGAGGCGCGTGCTGTTCGAGAGTGAAATCTGCCCCGCGGGATGAAAGACCTCCGGTGAGACGGAAATCCTTGGGACAGACATCGTTCTTCATCCGATTGCCGTTGAAACGCGGCGTCGGCGGATTTTGTTCCGGCACCCGAAAAGCCGCGCATTCCAGCGCCCGGGCCGGGAACCGGCGTGGCCGCGGCTCCGTTCCCCCAACTGTAGAATAACTGTGATCGAACGGGCGCGGACGGGCAGCGGCAGCATCGACGCCTTCATCGCGCCGTCCATCGGAAGGAGAGACAAAATGTTGAGCTGGGCGCTTACCTTTCTCGTCGTCGCCCTCATCGCCGCACTCCTCGGGTTCGGCGGCATCGCGGGAACAGCGATCGAGATCGCGAAGATCATCTTCTTCGTGGCGATCGCACTTTTCCTTATCTCGGCCGTGGTCGGCCTGGTCCGGCGCGGGCGCGGCCCATCGGTACCATGAGGCCTTCGCCGCGCTGATCGAGATTTCGTGATCGCGGCGACCGGGTGCCGGATGAAAAAAGGGCCGGGCCGCGAAGGCGGCCCGGCCCGAGTTGCTTGGAGATGAGCCGATCCTGCCCCACCATGGTAAACTTATGGTTTAAATCGGCGCGATCATCGTCCCTGAGCCGCAGAAGACGGGCGCCCGCGACGCTCCTGTCGCCGCGCCGCGAGGGGTCGCCACCCCGCCCACCCAGGCCGCAATCCGTTGTTTCCAGGGGCCTTTCCAGGCGACCGCCCGCCGCCGCCGCGCGGCGGCGCACGCCGGGCAAAAAAAGAGGCGCCGGAGGGCGCCTCTTCCTTCATCCCGTCTGTCCCGAGCCGGTCGCTCAGGGGCACTGCACCCGGTAGCGGTTGCCGTAGCCGTCGCGCGCCCAGCACGCCCGCGGCGTGGTCTCGGCACCGATGACCGCGCCCGCGCCCGCGCCGATGAGGCCGCCGACGAGCGCGCCGGTGCCCGTCCCCGTGGCCGCCGCGCCGATGAGCGCACCGGTGCCGGCACCGATGGCCGCGCCGCCCACGGCCCGGTCCTGCCGCGAATATTCGCTGCAACCACCCAGGGTCAGAGCCATCGCACTCACACACACAATGAGAGCCGCTTTCATCATGTTCTCCCTTGCCCTATGCCCCGGCGGCCGGGGCTCCCATTCACCCATTCAAACGCCCGGCGACGGTCGGCGCGCACCGCCTTTCGACGCGGCGAACGCCGGGCGCCTCCGCCGGGCCGACGCAACGGCATATAGCACGCACCCGACCCCGAGGCCCACCACCAGCGCCGCCGCGGCCACCGCCGCCGGCCGCGCATACCCGGAATGCACCGCTCGCCGGCGCCCCAGATCAAGGAACGGCAACGCCTTGGCGTGGTCGGACACCCACTCCCGCGCATCCGCGGCGGCCCGCCCAATCGCCGCTTCCTTGGGGGCCAGCGCCTCCTGAAGCTCGGCCAACTGCGTCTTCAGAGCCGCGACCTGGCGCGTGAGCGCCGTAACGACGTACCTTCCCGATTCGGGCATGCGAATGATCTCCCTCACCCTTCCTCGAACGCCCGGCAACGCCTGCGGTTCCGCCGAAGCCTGATCCGACCGCGCCCACCTTCAGGCCCTGCCGGCGCGGCGTTGCGGTCGCATGGCGAGAATGCGTCGCTCCCGTGAGGGAACCATGGCAGGGCCGCGAGCGTTCTGTCAGCAGTACGGGGATACGGAATGGGGATATGGAGGCACGTGTGCTCGCAGGCCCGACCGACACGCAAACTTCCGCGCAGCCGCCTTTCGCGCGGGAGCCCTTGCCCGCGGTTTGCCGGGCCATCGGCGCACGCACGCATGCGTTCTTTCTCGACGTGGACGGGACCCTGATCGACATCGCCGCCCACCCGGACGCGGTGGTGGTGCCGGAGGGGCTGCCGGACACCTTGTCCGCGCTCGCCGGGTCCGCCGACGGCGCCCTCGCCTTGGTGAGCGGGCGCACGGTGGAGCGGCTCGACCTCCTGTTCGCACCGGCCCGGTTCGCGGCGGCCGGCAGCCATGGCGCCCAGATCCGCCTCTTCCCCGGCGCCGCCGTGGACGCCGCGCCCGACCTCGACCGCGCGCTGGCCGCCCGCCTGATCGCGCTGGCCGGCGCCTTCGAGGGCGCGTTCACCGAGGACAAGGGCCCGTCCCTGGCCATCCACTACCGGGCGCATCCCGCCATCGCGCCGGTCCTGCGCCGGGCCATCGCCGAGGTGCTCGGGCCGTGGCCGGAGCTTGCGGTCCTGCCCGGCCATCACGTGTTCGAAATCAAGCGTGCCGGCCGCGACAAGGGCACCGCGGTCGCCGCCTTCATGGCGCGCGCGCCGTTCGCCGGCCGGGTGCCGGTCTTCATCGGCGACGACGTCACCGATGAGGCCGCCTTCCGCGCCGTCTCGGCCGCCGGCGGCGTCGCCATCGCCGTCGGGACGGCACGCGAGGGGGCCGAGGCCGTCCTTCCCGACCCGCCGGCCGTGCGCCGGTTCCTCACTCACCTCGCGGCGGAGCCGCGGCAGCGCAGGAGGTGAACCTCGTGTCACGCATCGTGGTCGTATCGAACAGGGTGGCGCTGCCGCAGCGGTCCGGCGGACCGGCGGGCGGCCTTGCCGTGGCCGTGAACGCCGCCCTCAAGGACAAGGGCGGCATCTGGTTCGGCTGGAGCGGGCGCGTCGCCCCCGAGCCGTCCGACGCCCCGGAAGTGACGCACCACGGCGCCATGACCTATGCGGTGATCGACCTCACCACCGAGGACTACCAGGAATATTACAACGGCTTCGCCAACCGGGTGCTGTGGCCGGTGCTGCACTATCGGGTCGACCTGTCGGAATTCTACCGCTCCGACCTTTCCGGCTACATCCGGGTCAACCGCATGTTCGCCGAGCACCTGGCCAAGATCATCCGGCCCGACGACGTGGTGTGGATCCACGACTACCACATGATGCCGCTGGCCCGGTACCTGCGCGAGAGCGGGCACCAGAACCGCATCGGCTTCTTCCTGCACATTCCCATGCCGCCGGCGGACATCATCCAGGCCCTGCCGCAGCATTCCGAGACGGTGGGCGCGCTCGCCTCCTACGACCTGGTCGGCTTCCAGACCGAGGGCGACAAGGACAATTTCGCCCGCTACCTGGAAACCCGCGGCGGCCAGCCCACCCCGGACGGGACAGGCTGCGACATCGGCGGCCGGCGCGTCGCCTTCGGCGTCTTTCCCGTGGCCATCGAGACCGGGGCCTTCGTGCGGCGGGCGCGGCACGCCAGCCGCACCCGCTTCGTCAAGGCCTTCCATGAGAGCCTCATGGGCCGCAAGCTGATCATCGGGGTGGACCGGCTCGATTATTCCAAGGGCATCCCCAACCGGCTCGACGCCTACGAGCACTTCCTGCGCACCGGCCCGGAATGGCACGATCGCGTCGCCTACGTGCAGATCACCCCCAAGAGCCGCACCGACGTGCCGGAATACCAGGAGATGGACCGCTACGTCTCCCACAAGGCCGGGCAGATCAACGGCGCCTATGCCGACGTGAGCTGGACGCCGCTGCGCTACGTGAACCGCACCTATTCGCGCTCGGCGCTGGCCGGCTTCTACCGCCTCGCGGACGTGGCGCTGGTGACGCCCCTGCGCGACGGCATGAACCTCGTGGCCAAGGAATTCGTGGCGGCGCAGGACCCCGCCGACCCCGGCGTGCTGGTGCTCTCTCAGTTCGCCGGCGCGGCGGCGGAGCTGGGCACCGGCGCGGTGCTGGTGAACCCGCACGACACCGAGGGCATGGCGACGGCGCTGCGGCGCGCCCTGGACATGCCGCTGGCCGAGCGCCGCGAGCGCCACGCGCGCATGATGCGCATCCTCGAGGTCCGCGACATCGACTGCTGGGCCGAAGCCTTCCTCGCCGCCCTCAGCCCGAAGGAGCCGGCGACGGAGCGCCGGGAGATCGCCCTGCCGCGCGCCGCCATCCGCTCCGTGGTGCGCCCGCCGAGTCCCACCAGCCCCTGGTCGAGCCGCCTCATGCCCCGGGGCGCCTGAGAGCGCGAGCGCGGCGGCGGCAGGTACGGGAGGCCTTGCTCTCGCCGCCCGTGCCCCGCGCGCCGGCAGCGACGGGCTTGCTCCGGTGCCGGCGCGGGCCTGCTCGACGCCAGGCCACGCACGCGGTTGCTGCCCGCGCCCCTTTGTGGTTATAGCAGGTCATCGCTGCCGACAGCCCTGCCCCACCCCTCAGGGCATTCGGCGGCGAACGTGCGGGCGTGGCGGAATTGGTAGACGCAGCGGACTCAAAATCCGCCGTCCTTACGGATATGTCGGTTCGAGTCCGACCGCCCGCACCAACTGCCCCTGGCAGCCTTGCCGCGGCGAGAATCATGCTGATCGCCCGTTGTGAGACCCGATCAGGTCATCGGATTCAGAACTGTGGCTTCAATTTGGTTCCATATTCGCCTGGCGTTAAGCATGATCTGCTCGATAGCGCTTTCAAGCACCGGCTCGAGCGGGCCATCAACCGGGGCGTGGCGGCGGATCACCTCCGCCTGAAGCAAGATCGCCGTCACCGCATTGGCCATCGTCCCGCGTACGTGGTCGGCGCCCCCTCGGGACCATCCGTGCCGGTTCACGACGCCCGCCATCCCGACGGGAAGACACGAACATCCATCATTGCGGTCCATTGCTGTCTCCATCGGTCCACGAAGCAAGAGCAGCTTATCTGGCGGGACGTGTAAGAGGAGCCAAGCGGCGTAAAGCGCTGTTAAACAGCGTATCTGGTCATCGATCACCGGAATCGTCAGTGCTTATCCAAGCACGCGCGGCAGGAAGAGAACGATATCGGGTATGCAGATGAGCAGCGTGAGGACCGCCATGTCCATCAGCCCGAACCAGAACACGCCGCGGAAAATCTCCGAAGTGGGAATGAGGTCGCCGACCACGCCTTTGATGACGAAAACGTTGAGGCCGACCGGTGGCGTCAGCATGCCGAACTCCAGCAGCTTCGTCAGAACGACGCCGAACCAGATCGGATCGAGCCCCGCCTTGGCCACAAGCGGCAGGACGATTGGCAAGGTGATGAGCATGGTGCTGATGGGCTCGAGGAAGCACCCGAGGAAAATGTAGAGCAGGGTGATGGCCAGCATCAGCGCCGCCGGGCGCTCGCCCAGCACGGCGAAGGCATCGGTTATAAACACGCCGGCTCCGCTGAGCGTCAGAAACCGCGCCAGCAGGCTCGCGCCGATGCCGATCAGGATGAGGGCGCAGGTCGCCCTCGCCGTTTCTCCCACCGCTTCGGTAAAGGCACGAAGGCTGAGCGAGCGCTTGGCAAAGCCGATGAGCGCCGCCGCCGCCGCGCCTGCGGCGCCGGCCTCGGTGGGGGTGAATATGCCCCCGAACAGGCCCCCGAAGACCGCGAGGATGAGGAGGATGACCGGCCAGGTCTCACGCAACGCGGCGAGCCGCTCGGCCCGGGTCACGTGGTGATCGACCGGTGGCGCGAGCGAGGGGTCGAGCCGGGTCCGGATGAGAATGACGAGGATATAGCCGATGGCTGTGAGGAGCCCGGCGCTGATGCCGGCAAGGAAGAGCTGCGTCACCGGCACTTCGGCGATCAGCCCATAGAAGATGAGGATGATCGACGGCGGGATCAGCGCGCCGATGGTTCCCGCCACCGCGACCGAGCCCGCGGCGAGCTGAGGGTGGTATCTGGCCTCGATCATCTGCGGGATCGCGATCTTGCCGATCGTCGCCGAGCACGCCAGCGAGGAGCCGCACATGGCGGCAAAGCCGGTGGCACCGAGAACCGAGGCGATGGCGAGACCGCCCGGAACCGCGGCGAGCCATAACCGCGCCAGCCGGAACAAGCCGTCGGTCAGTCCGGCGCGGTGGCATAGGTGGCCGAGAAGAAGGAACATGGGCAGCGAACTGAGAACCCAGTTCGCCGCGAAATTGAACGGCACAACGCCAAGGGCGCCGAGAGCCACCATCCATCCTTTCACCGCCCATAGGCCGAGGAAGGACACGCCGATGAGCGCCGGGCCGATGGGCATGCCGAGCAGCAGAGCGGCAATCAGCAGAACCAGCGCGAGCAGGCCGATTTCGACGCCGCTCACGGCTCATGCTCCGGCTGCCGCTGGGAAGAGGCATCGCCGGGCAACCGGGGGGTGAGACGCAGCAGAAAGGCGATGGCCAGGAGGCCGGCTCCGATTGGAACGGCAAAATGAGCCGGCCATACCGGCATGATGGCGCTGCCCTGCACCTGCGCTGCACTGACCTCCCAGTCGCGCACCGCATCCATCCAGCCGCGCCAGGCGACCAGCGCCATGATCAGCGCTGCGGCCAGGCCGCTCGCCGCCCGCATGAGCCTTTTCACGCGGGCCGGCATGAGCGGCACCAGGAGATCGACCGAGATGTGGCCGCCGTGCCGCTCGACAAGCGCCAGCGGCGCGAAGACAACGATCACCATGTAGTAGTGCGTCACGGTGGTCAGCGTTCCGGGCAGGGGCTGCCCGAGCAGCTTGCGCACCACCACATCGAGCGTGACATGCACCATCATCAGGAGGATGGCGGCGCTGCCCAGGAAGGCCCCCGCCCGGGCCGCCGCATCGACCAACCCAATGATCCGCTTCACCCCATCCCCCTCTGGCGCGACTTTGACGCATGGCGCGCCGGTATTCAGCGGCCGGGGTCGCTTACGTCCACCTTCGAATACAGGTCCTGCCAATAGATGTCCGCCAGTTCCTCGGCGGAGGAGACCTGGCTCACACCCAGCGCCCATCGTTCGAGGATCGGCAGGAATTCATCCAGCATTTGCCGGCTGCGCCCGACGCCCTGGGCGGCGTAAATCTCCGCAAGCCGGCTGAGGTCAGCCTCAGTGAAGCGCGCGCTCGCCTCGCGGACGGCCGCGTCGGCCTCGTAGACGGAGCCGCCGGCCGCAACGGCCTGCCCGATCACCTGCTGCTCGCCCTCGCCATATGCCCAATTGGTAGTGGCCGTTCCCCAGGCGGTAGCCTTCATGATGGCCCTGCGCTCCGCGGCCGTCAGCCTGCGCCAGACATCGCGGTTGACGTTTGCAAAGGCCGCCACATAGACGCCGCCGGGAACATCCGCCGTGATGGAGCGGATCGAGCCGCTCAAGCCGAAGTTGCGGACATCCGGAAGGGATAGGACGACGCAGTCGATGATGCGCTGCGTCAGTGCCTCGAGCATCTCATTGCCGGCCATGGTGACGGGCACGGCTTTCATCGCCTCCGCCCAGCGCGCCCAGTTCGCGCCGCCGACCCTGAGCCGGGCGCCGCGGAGCTCCGCCATGGAACGAACGGGACGAACGCAACTGAGGGCATAGGGGGTCGTCGCAGCCGCGCCGGTGTATACTTGGTTCTGACGGGCAAATTCCGCGACGCATTCCGGGCAGCGCGTCAGGATGAACTCGGCCATGGCCGGTGCATAGGCGGCCCCCTTCAACCGGCGCGGCAGACTGGAGAACCTGTCCAGCACCATGGACGCGTCATGGATCAGGTTGGTCGCAGGATATTCTCCGGCCTGGTAGGTGGTCAGCACCACTCCGATATCGGCGAGCCCGGCGCGGAGACCGGGCGAGGTCTCCGCCAAGCTTAGCAGCGACATGGCATAGACGCGCGCGGTCACCTCGCCCCCGGTCTCCCGGCGAAGGGCTGCGGCAAAGACCTCGCCGCCCCTGACGAGGTAGGATTGCGGCGGGTGGCCGATGGCAAAGGATAATTCGGCCGCGCCCAGCGGGCGAAATGCTACCGCGAGGAAGAGACCGGCCAGGGCGTACACCACTCCACGGCTCATCTTGCCACTCTGACACCTGGGCAGAAATGGATCTGACGCCGCGCGGCAGCGCGAGGCCTGTCAGACATCTTTATAGTCTAGCATAGGCCTATTGGCCCGCCAGAAGAACACCGGGTAAATTGGCGGCAATGAAAATGCATCGGCGGCGCCGTGACGGGGCGCGGCGGTGCAATGCCTCTGGCTTGGACGCCGATGCCCATGATCACATTTCCGCGATTGGGTAAATCGGGCTTTGGTCACGACGGTGTCCGGCGGCGTAATCACGGGCTTTGGGAGGAGCATTTCGTGCCACTGGCCTCGAATGTCAGGTCGCGGTTGCCCGTGGGACGGCGGCTTGGGCGATCCATGCTGCGGATGACGCCGCACGCCCGTCGCAAGGCCGCATATGCCTGAGGCCTCCGACAATGCCCCCGCCGGGCGGATGGCGATCTTCGGGCCGTACATGCTGAACCCCGCCCGCCGGCGGCTGTCGCGCGGCGGGGACGTCATCCAGGTCGGAAGCCGGGCGATGGACCTGCTCATCGCCCTGGTGGAGAGCGCTGGAAAGGTATTGACACACCGTCAACTCCTGGCTCACGCATGGCCTGGCCTGACGGTCGAGGAAGCCAATCTCCGCGTGCACATCTCCGCGCTGCGCAAGGCGCTGAACATCGGTGCGACGGACGGCGAATATATCGAGAATCTGGTCGGCCGTGGTTATTGCTTCGTTGCGCCGGTCACCTGGTCAGGCGCCGCACCCGTTGCGCCGCCCGTGATGGCCGCCGTCGAGGAGGCATCCGGCGGGCCGGCCAAGTCTCAGGCCAGGCCAGCGCAGCGGCTTCCGCTGCCGGCCGCCCGCATCGTCGGGCTCGACCCGCTCGTGGACCATCTGGTCGGGATGCTGAATGACCAGCGCTTCGTCACGCTCGTCAGCCCCGGTGGCATGGGCAAGACCACGGCCGCCCTGTTCGTCGGCCATGCGATCCAGACTCGAAAGGACGGCGACGTCGCCTTTGTCGACCTCAGCCCGGTACGCGATCCAAATCTGGTCGCTTCCACCTTGGCCACCACCCTCGGGATCGTATCGAAGCCGGGCCAGACCGAGGACATCATCATCTCGCAATTGCAGGGCCGGCCGATGCTGCTGATCCTCGACAATTGCGAGCACCTGATCGACGCCGCCGCCGGTTTGTGCGGCCGCCTGTTCGGTGAATTGCCGGAGCTGCGCCTGCTCGCCACCAGCCGCGAGGCGCTGCGGGTGGAGGGTGAGCATGTGCACCTGCTGCCGCCTCTGGCCGCCCCACCGGAGGGGGCGGCGCTCACGGCGGCCGAGGCGCTGACCTTCCCCGCCGTGCAGCTCTTTATGGATCGCGCTGCGGTCAGCGGCCATCGCGCGCCGCTGGACGACGCGGGCGCGGACCTGGTCGCCGACATCTGCCGGCGCCTTGACGGGATGGCACTCGCCATCGAGCTGGCCGCGAGCCGCGCCGGCACGTTCGGGCTGAGAGGGGTGGCGGACATGCTCAGCGACAGTGTCCGTCTGTATTGGGAGGGACGCCGGGGCGCCCCTGCCCGGCATCAGACGTTGGACGCGGTTTTCGACTGGAGTCATGCGTTGCTGTCACCGCGCGATCAGCGCGTCCTGCGCCGCCTGTCGGTTTTCGCTGGCCTCTTCACGCTCAAGGACTCCCTGGCGGTCGCCGCGGATGCAGAGGAGGACAAGCTCGCTGTTGCCAGCGCCCTGACCGGGCTGGTCGACAAGTCGCTGATCTGGGCGTCGGCCAGCGGCTCGCCCGTCTATTTTCGCCTTCTGGATACGACCCGGGTCTTCGCCAGCCGTAAGCTTAAAGAGGCCGACGAATCCGACGCAATGTCCCTGCGGCTGACCCGGCATCTCATCGATGTCCTGCGCATGGACAAGCTGGACACGGCCATCTTCAGCGGCCGAGACCTCTCCGCGCACGCCGTCCGCATGGGCGACATCCGCGCCTCGCTGCGCTGGAGCCAGGTCGACGTTGCGCGCCGCGACGCATTCGTCGCGCTTGCGGCCATTTCGGCACCGCTTTTTCTCGGCCTGGCGCTGCTCGGCGAATGCGAAAGCTGGTGCCGCATGGCGCTGGAGACGATGGACGAGGACGCCCGAGGGAGCCATGTCGAGTTGCTGCTGCTGGAAGGGCTGACCATTGGAGCCATGTTCACCCGCGGCAATCGCGGTACGACCAGCTCCGCCATCGCCCATGGCCAGGCGCTGGCGGCGCGGCTGAACGAGCCGACGCATGAACTCCATTTGCTCGGCGGCGAACACATCTTCCTGACGCGCATCGGCAATTTCCGAGGCTCGCTCGCCGTCGCGGAGCGGTGCGCGGCGCTCAGCGCCACCGTCGGCACGCCGGAAGCAATGGCCATGGCCGAATGGATGATCGGCTGCAGCCACCATCTTCTGGGCGATCAATTGAAATCGCAGGTATTTGGCGAGCGCGGGTTCGAGCACATCCCTGTCGCGGCTCCCGCCCATGTCGACTATTTCGGCTACGACCATCGCGTCCGCGCCATGGAGATCATGGCGCGGACGTTATGGCTGCGCGGCGACACGCTGCGATCCGCACTGTTTGCCGAGGACAGTATCCAAGAGGCCGAGCGCCGGGGCCATCCGGTCTCGATCTGCATTGCGCTCATGTACACCGGCGAGGTTGCGCTGTGGAATGAGGAGCTGGATCTTGCCGAGCAGCGTCTGCACCGTGCCGTGGATCACGCCTCCCGACACGCGCTCACGCCCTACCGGGTCGTCAGCGAAGGTCTCTTGGGCACGCTCGCCGTCCTGCGGGAAAAGCCGGCGGAGGGCGTGAAGGCCATGGAGCGGGCCCTGGCGTTTTGCCAGATCGAGGACCATCACGTCATCACCGTGGAGATCATGGTGAACCTGGCGCGAGGCCAGGGACAGTTGGGCCTCATCGACGCGGCTCGCGCCACGGCCGCAGCGGCGCTGGAGAAAGCGCGCGCCTTCGGCGGAAGTTGCTGTCTCGCCGACCTTCTGCTCGCGCAGGCGGAACTGGAAGCTGCGGCGGGCGCTTCCAGCCAGCATGTGGACCAACTGATGCTGGACGCCCTGGAGCTGGCAAGGCGCCAATCCGCCCGTCATCTTGAGCTCAAAATCGCCGTGGCGCGGCATCGCCTGGATCCGCGGGCGGAGACCGCGTCGGCTCTCGCCGACATCAGCGGCCAGTTCGCCGAGACCGCGCCGAGCCCGTTCCTGCCGGTCGCCCGCGGATTGCTGGCGGGCAGGGCCTGGCGAGGGCCGATCCCCCTTGACCACCGACTGGGGCTTAGCCTTTACGCGGATTTACAGAGCTGAACGAGCCTCGCCACGGCGGTCGGGCCATCATCTCCGGACCCTGCCAATGAGCGTCGTCGTGGGCCTCGAAGGGGCGATCGTCGGCTCCGCGTCCGACGCCGGAGATTTTCGGAGATGGTGGTTTATAACCGTAACTTTATCGGCGGCCGGCGCATGGAGCCACTCGGCGGCGGTCTGTGCGAGGTTCGCTCGCCGTTCAACGGGGAATGGGTCGGCGTTGCACCCCTTGCCAGTCGTGCGGACGTGGACCTTGCCGTCCGCGCGGCACGGCACGCGATCGATGCCGGCGTCTGGTCGGGGCATCCGCTTTCGCAGCGCATGAATGTCGTCGAGCGGTTCCTGTCGTCCTATGTTGAACGCCTGCCGTCCCTGCTGACGCTCGTCACCCGCGAGAACGCGATACCGCTGCGCTTCAACGCTCTCCTCGGTGACGGTCTCGCCACTCAGGCCGCCACCTATCTCGAAGCCGCACGGTCCCGCACGCATGGATGCGGGAAGGCCGCGGAGGATATGACGATCACCTGTAAGCCGGCCGGGCTGGTGGCGGCCATGCCCGCCTGGAACGCGCCGCACACTATGGCGGTCGGCTGGCTCATCCCGGCGCTGCTCGCCGGCTGCGCGGTCATATTGGCCCTCAATCCCATTACCGCGCTGGACGGTCAGGTCATCGGTGAGCTGATGATGGAGGCCGGACTGCCCGAAGGCGTTCTCAGCATCCTCGTGACCGTGGGAGAGACGGCGGACCACCTTGCCGGGCATCCCGACGTCGACCGCGTGGCGCTTTCCACGTCCGGCCCGGACGGCCGGCGCCTCGCCTCCATCGCGTCGTCACGGTCAAACCCGCTGACGCTCGAGACCGGACGACGATCGGCGGCGATCATTCTTCCCGATGTCGACATCTCGTCGGCGGTCGAGGGCCTGCGCGACATCAGCCTGTTTGCCAGCGGCCAGTGGCCCGCGCGGCAGGATCGCTTCCTTGTGCCGCGCCATCGCCAAAGCGAGCTTGTCGCCGCCCTGCGCCAGGCGACCGGCCTGTTGCGGCTGGGCGATCCGCTGGCGCCCGATACCGATATCGGACCGCTCATCTCCCGGCAGCAGCGAAGCGCGGTCATGGACGCGATCGAACGCGGCGCCGCCGAGGGCGCCGAGCTCGTGCTCGGCGGGGCACCGGTCGACATAAGCGGCGCCATTGGCGCCTTCCTCCAGCCGGCCGTCCTTTCGAATACGCCCCCTCAGACGAGCATGACGCGGGAAACGATACGCCCGGTGATTCTGGTGATCCCTTATGACGAGATCGATCAGGCGATCCAGATCTCGAATGACGGTGGCTATGGCGCCAGCGCAGCCGTGGACCTCCGAGCCGGAGCTCGGGTGGTCGCTGGCCGGCTCGAGGTGGTTTCGATCAACGGCCCGGGCGGCGCGCAGCGCGAGGCTTCATCCCACCAAAACCTGAGGGGCATGGGCTGGATGCACAGCGTGCGCGGTCCCGATGAATTCATCGAATGGCAGGCGCTGTCGATGTGAAGAGGGCCGCCCGGACCCGGCGGCCCGGCCGGACGGACGTCCGCGCGATCACAGCCCGGCATGGCCTCGCGGAATCAAACCCGATTTCTCCAAAGGAGGTGCCGGGGTGTCGCCCTCAGATGGACATGCCGCCCGAAACCTCGATGCGCTGCGCATTGACCCAGCGGTTCGCTTCGGAGAGCAGGGAGGCAACCATGGGCCCGATGTCGTCCGGCTGTCCCACCCGGCCGAGCGCGGTCATCTCGGCGACGCGGCGGGCGATATCGGGATTGTCGCGCACCATGCCGCCGCTGAAATCGGTGGCGATGGCCCCGGGCGCAACGACGTTCACGGCGATGCCGCGCGGACCGAATTCCTTGGCCATGTAGCGCGTCAGGACCTCCACAGCCCCCTTCATCGCGCCGTAGGGCGCACTGCCGGGAACGACGATGCGGGTCAGGCCGGAGGAAAAATTGACGATGCGTCCGCCGTCCCGGATAAGCGGCAGCAGTTTCTGCGTCAGAAAAAACACGCCCTTGAAATGGATATTGTAGAGCGCGTCCAGTTCTTCTTCCGTCGTTTGCTCGATTGAGTTGTGGTGCGCGGTGCCGGCATTGTTGACCAGATAGTCGAAACGGTCGGCACCCAGCTCGGCGAGGGCTTGGCGCACACGCGCCACAAAACCGTCGAACGATGCGATGTCGCAGGTATCGAGCGGCAGCGCGATCGACTGGCAACCGTGCTCCGCCACTTCGCTGCGGACCCGGTCGGCCTCGACGCGGTTCGCGCGATAGGTGAAGATCGTTTTCACTCCGTTCTTGGCCAGGGCGAGCACGGTGTTGCGCCCGAGTCCACGGCTCCCGCCGGTGATGATCGCGACCTTGCCCGAAGGCGCAGTATCCAAACTGTCGGCCATGTCTTCTTCCACATCCGTGGTCATCACCGCACCCTCACCGTCTTGGTGACATCCACATTGCCGCGAATGGCATTGGAATAGGGGCAGATGGCGTCGGCGCCGTGCACGAGTTGCTCGGCCATTGCCTGATCGAGCCCTGCCAAGGTGATGGCGAGTGCCGCATGCAGCACGAAGGCATCGGCCTCGTTGCGGCTCAGCCCGATCTCTGCGACCACTTCGACGTCTCCATCAGCAAAACGGTGGCCGGACTCCCGCGCCACGCGCAGCAGCGCATTCTCGAAGCAGGCCGCGTAGCCGCCGGCAAAAAGCTGCTCGGGATTGGTGGCACCGCCCATGCCGCCCAGCTCCTTCGGGAGGGCGAGCTTGAGATCGAGGATGCCGTCCTCGCTCCGGATCGTACCCTTGCGGCCCCCGGTCGCGGTGACCTTTGTGGTGTAAAGAATGGTCATGAGTGAAACCTTCCTATGGGAGGGTGGTTAGGCCTGCGGGGCAATGAGAACGCTCGCCGGAGCAGGCAGGCTTGCCTGAACGCCCGCGGCTCCGTTCGTCTGCGCGAGCGCGGCTGCATCCTGCCCCTGCATCAGGACAGGATCTGCCGGAGACATCTCGACGCCCATGAGAACGAAAACAAGCGCGCCAAGAATGATCGTCAGCTTAGATGCGGTGTGCATGGTGGCCCCTCCGCCTGTTGACCAGATCATTGCGAGGATCGTGTCTCACCGGCTATCAGCCATAGGGTATCCGGCCTAACCCTTGCGTATGGGCGTCTCATCCGCAGATCCTTCGACACGCCCCCCGATGTCGGCGGGCGGGCCTTACCGTCGAATTTCCATGCCAGGCGCCTGAACTATACCCAAGGATGGCGAGTCAGAAACCAACGGACGCAAAACAAAACATATGTAGAATTATATTCCAGATATCGTCCGGGTACATTCTCCTCACTCAACTGGGAGTGAGCACAATGAATACATTCACGAAGACCCTGGCGATCATTTCCACCTTCACGGTGATCGCTGCGTCCACCACCGCCTTCGCGGGTCCCAATATCGGCCCCGAGAATGCGGAGCAGTATCGCGTCTCCGCCCAGGAAACGCTGAGCCCCTACGCCCCTGCGAATCCGCTGCTGGTCTTGCAGAGCGCCCAGCAGGCGCCGCTTCACCAGGAGGTCGATCCTCACTGGGGCCCCGCCTTCGATCCGGACGTGGAGTGATCCCCATCCCTCCGCGCGGAAGCGGTCGCCGCCGGATCGGCGGCCTCGCATGAGCGACCTGAACAGGCGGGCGCGACATCGCCCGCCTATTGAACGCGTTTGTGCGTGCATCGCAGGACGGATCCGGCAGTCAATAAGTCCTTCCCACTGAGGTCAACAAACGACCGTATGATTTAACTTTCCGGCATTTAGGGTCATCTTCCCCGAAACGCGGATGCGCCGGCGCCAGGCACGAAGCGACGGTCGACGAAAGGATTTTTCAAGTGTCCGATCACCCGATCATAACCATCGTTGACGACGACGAAGCGGTGCGCACGGCCCTTGAGAGCCTCGTCCGGTCCTTGGGCCTGCGTGCCAGCACGTTCGCCTCGGCCGATGCGTTCCTCAATTCCGAACGGGTGCACGACACATCCTGCCTGATCACCGACATCCAGATGCCAAGCATATCCGGCATCGAGTTGCAGGCGAGATTGAGGGCGCAGGGCAATATGGTGCCGATGATCTTCATCACTGCGTTTCCGGAGGAGCGTGTCCGGCGCCGGGCCATGACGGCGGGAGCCGTGGGCTTTCTGAGCAAGCCGTTCGACGGCAGTGCCATCATCGACTGCATCGACCGCGCGCTTGGCGCCCCCGCATGATATCCGCGGACATCGTGTGACGGGTGATCAGAAGCTGCCAGGCTGCTATCTGGCGGACAGCAGGAGCAGCCCGATCTCTATCAGGGCGCTGTTCAGGATCGCGCAGGCGTCGACCATCCCGCGCCGAGGCTGCAATGCCAGGAACCTGCCACCCCAGGGCCACCCCAGGAACCTGCCACGCCAAAATCCGGGGTCTTCAGCCAGCGCGGTCGCGCCGAGCGGGCAGCCAACCCGCCAAGGATCAAGCAGAGAGAAAGAGAGGGACACTCACACGGCGGCTCCGAGACATCACCACGGGAATCGGCGCTGCCTTGAAGCACCAGCCATGGTTCCCCGCCGCGGCAAAGACCGGAGCCGCACCCGGAGCGACCTGCGATTTCGACACCCAAGGGTGGTTCGACAAGACAGATGGTCAGAAAACTCGCAATCTTCCAAAAGCATATGTGCGCGGCATCCGCGTGCGGCATCCGCATGCACTTGCCAAACGCGCTGAACTTCGCAGCTTCGATCTGAAGCCACGCCAATCGCCGAGGACGGAATGTCCGGTTCACAGGGTGCCGCAGGTTCCAGCCGGCCTGAGGGGCAGCCATCGAGGGGGTGGCTCATACCGTCCATGGCGGCGGGGCTCGCGGCGGCGATCTTCATTATCGATACGCTGTCCCCGCTGGATATGGCGATCGCGGTGCTCTACGTCGGCGTTGTCCTGTTTTCCGCCAGCTTCCTGGAGCGCCGCAGCCTGCTGCTGGTGGGCGGCGCCTGCATTTGCCTCACGTTGCTGAGCTTCACCATCATTCACGGGCAGGACTATGGTCTCGCCGCCGCCATGCGAAGCGTCGTAAGCATCACGGCCATCACCGTGACCACCCTGCTGTCGCTCCGAAACCAGGCGGCGACCCGTTCGCTGCGCGAGCAGGCCGACCTGCTCGACCTTACGCACGACGCCATCTTCGTGCGCGACGATACCGACACCATCACCTATTGGAACCATGGCGCCGAGAAGCTCTATGGCTGGTCAGGGGACGAGGCCGTGGGCCGGAAGGCGGCGGAATTGCTGCAGACCGTCTTCCCCTCGCCGACGTCGGAGATCAATGCCGAGATCCATCGCACCGGAAGGTGGGAAGGCGAGCTTGTCCACGTCACCAGAGGCGGCGACCGCCTGGTGATCATGAGCCGCTGGTCGCTTCAGCGCGACGAGCGCGGCCGGCCTTTGGCCACCATGGAGACGAACAGCGACATCACCGCGCGCAAGCGGGCCGAAAACGCGCTTCACCAGGCGCAGGCGGAGCTGGCGCACGTAACGCGCATCACCACCATGGGCGGGATGACGGCGTCCATCGCCCACGAAGTCAACCAGCCGCTCGCCGCCGTGGTCACCAATGGCGAAGCGTGCCTGCGTTGGCTTGGACGGACGGTTCCAGACATCGAGGAGGCGCAGGCGGCGGTCGAGCAGATGATCCGCAACGGCCGCAGGGCCAGCGACGTGGTGGCCCGGCTGCGATCTCTTGCGCGTCGCAGCGACCCGCTTCACGTGGCGACCGACATCAACGAAGTGGTGGACGATGTCCTCCTTCTGCTTGAGCGGGAGCTGTCGAACAATCGTGTGTCGTGCGATCTTTCCCTTGGCGCAGATCTGCCTCCCGTCCTTGGCGACCGGGTCCAGCTCCAGCAGGTCACCATCAATCTCGCCTTGAATGCCCTTCAGGCCATGGAGGCGGTTCCTGAAGGCCAGCGCCATCTGAAGATCCGCACGGCCCTCGCCGACACGGACGTCGATAAGGCCGTCATTATCGAGGTTCGAGACAGCGGCCCCGGCGTAAACCCGCAGAGTTTGCCTATGCTGTTCGACGCCTTCTACAGCACCAAGAAGGACGGGATGGGCATGGGCCTGTCGATCTCGCGATCGATTATCGAAGCCCATGCTGGCCGCATTTCCGCTGCGTTGAACGATGAAGGCGGAATGTGCTTCAAAGTGTTGCTGCCTGTGATTGAGAAAGCCGGATCGTGACCACCCGCCCGCCATCCCACGCAATCCACGGAGCCGTTCGTTATCGTGGTCGACGACGACCCGGCGCTGCGTGAGGCGCTTTCCAGCCTGTTCCGGTCCTTCGGCCTGAAGGTGGAGCCTTTCGCCTCTGCCTGATGGACAAGCCGCTGGCGGCGGAGGTGGGCCTCAGCGAGATCACGGTGAAGATCCACCGCGGGCACGTGATGCGGAAGATGGAAGCCCGCTCATTGGCGGACCTTGTCCGCGTGGCGGAGGCCCCGGGCCTTTCGAGCGCCAGGAAGTAAGCGTCGGCCATGACCGCGGAGGGCCTCCTCGCCGTGCTCCTGCGATAGGGACGTGGGCTTCGGAAAGACCCGGCACGGGTCCCGTCCGATGATGTCCCCACGATACCCGACCTCCTGGAGGGCGACCCATGAACATCGCGGTGAATCCATCTCCCGCCACCGCCAAGCGTGTCTTGCCGTCGGTCGGCCCGACCGATGCGCCACCGCTTGCTCCGCCGCCCGCGGCGCAGCGGCCGGCCCGCTCCCGATTTCGCTTGCTCCTGGTGAGTGCCGCAGGGCTTCTGGCGCTTTGCGGCCTCGCTTATGCCGGGTTCGAATACTGGACGTCATGGCGGTTCGAGCAGACGACCGACGATGCCTATGTGCAGGCGGACGTTGTCACCATCGCGCCCAAGGTTTCCGGCTATCTGCGCACCGTCGAGGTGAACGACAACCAGCCGGTCAAGGCCGGCGACATCCTGGCGACCATCGACCCGCGCGACTATGAGGCCAGCGTCAACCAGGCCCTGGCCGATGTCACCCAGGCCACGGCCAGCATCGCGAACTTTACCGCGCAGATCGCAGAGCAGCAGGCGCTGATCGACGAGGCGCGAGCCACCATCGATGTAGATCAGGCCGCCGAGCTCTATGCGGAGCAGAATGACAAGCGCTACGCCACGCTCGCCAATGCGGGCTATGGCAGCATCCAGAATGCCCAGCAGGCGGCATCGGCCGGCGCGCAGGCGAAGGCAGCCCTGGCCAGGGACAAGGCCGCCCTGCTGGCGGCCCAGAAGCAGGTCGATACGCTGAAGGCCCAGTTGGAGCAGGCCAAGGCGACCCTTGCGCACAACGAGGCCGTCCTCGACCAGGCACAGCTCAATCTCGGCTATACGAAATTGCGCGCCCCCGTCGACGGCGTTGTGGGTGCCCGCACGCTGCGCGTCGGCCAGTTTGTGCAGCCCGGCACGCAGCTCCTCGCCCTCGTCCCGCTGCAGGCGACCTATATCGTCGCGAACTACAAGGAGACGCAGCTCACCGACGTGAGGCGCGGCCAGCCGGTGAGCATTTCCGTGGACACGTTCCCCGGCACCTCCGTGCGAGGCGTGGTGAACAGCGTCGCGCCGGCGAGCGGGCAGGAATTCGCTCTACTTCCGCCGGACAATGCCACGGGCAATTTCACCAAGATCGTCCAGCGCATCCCGGTGAAGGTCACCATTGACCGCGCCGATCCGCTGGCCGGCCGGCTTCTGCCGGGCATGTCGGTGACCACTACCATTTCGGTGCGGGAACAGCCCCGTCCTCCTGCGGCGGCGCTCGATATGGCAGCGCCCACCATGGCGCCCTCCACCCAAGGCATGCTCGCAAAGGGGGAGGAGTGACATGGACGCCCGCGCGCAGGACGGACCGAAGGGCGCGAACCTTCGCACCTGGATCGCAGTGACCGGCTGCATGCTCGGCGCGCTCATCGCAGTCCTCGACATCCAGATCACCAATTCCTCCCTTCCGCAAATCGAAGGCGGCATCAGCACCGGCTCGGACAATGGGACGTGGATCTCCACCTCCTATCTCATCGGCGAAATCATCATGATCCCGCTGACGGACTATCTGAGCCGCGTCTTCAGCTTCCGCCGCCTGCTGATCGGCAATGCCACGCTGTTCCTGATCTTTTCGGTGGGCTGCGCGTTCGCCACCAGCCTCAGCCAGATGATCGTGCTGCGCGGCCTTCAGGGATTCAGCGGCGGCGTGATGATCCCGATGGCCTTCACGATCATTCTGACGAAGCTGCCGCTCCACCAGCGGCCTTTGGGCATTGCTGCCTTCGCAATGACGGCCACCTTCGGG
The DNA here is from genome assembly GCF_016807805.1 of Xanthobacter dioxanivorans. Lineage (NCBI taxonomy): Bacteria > Pseudomonadati > Pseudomonadota > Alphaproteobacteria > Hyphomicrobiales > Xanthobacteraceae > Xanthobacter > Xanthobacter dioxanivorans. The sequence continues at coordinate 1,200,830 of NZ_CP063362.1, forward strand.
CCTTCCATTGGCCCCACCATCGGGGGCTACCTGACCGAGCATTACGGCTGGCAATATGTGTTCTTCGTCAACATCATCCCCGGCGCGGTGATGCTCGCGTTGCTTTTTCCGACGCTCGAGCGCGCGCCCATGCGGCTTGATCTTCTGAAGGAAGGCGATTGGTTCGGCATCGCCTTCATGGCGGTCGGCTTGGGGGCGCTCCAGACGGTGCTGGACGAAGGCAACCAGAAGGGCTGGTTCGGCTCCCCCGAGATCCTGCACTTGTCGGCGGTGGCTGTGGTCTGCCTCGCCATCTTCGTCGCCATCGAGCTCACCATTGAGAAGCCGGCCGTCCAGCTGCGTCTGCTGACAGGACGCAATTTCGGCTTCGGCACGCTCGCCAACACCATGGTGGGCTGCGCCCTGTTCGGCTCGGTCTTCGTGCTGCCCAGCTATCTCGATGAGGTCCAGGGCTATAATGCCGAACAGATCGGCATGGTCCTGGCCTGGGTGGGGCTGCCGCAGCTCCTCATCATTCCCTTCGTGCCGCAGCTGCTGAAGCGTTTCGATTCCCGCGCCATCGTCTGTGTCGGGCTCGCCATCTTCGCGGCGAGCTGCTTCATGAACACCCATCTGGATCTCGACGTCGGCGGCGACCAACTGATCTGGACCAACATCGTCCGAGCGCTGGGGCAGGCGATCGTGCTCTCGCCCTTGACGGGCATCGCCATGCTCGGCATTTCGCCAGCCCAGTCCGCCGCCGCCTCAGGCATCTTCAACATGATGCGCAGCCTGGGCGGTGCCGTCGGCACGGCTGCACTTGCCACCGTGATCAGCAAGCGCGAGCAATTCCACTCCAACATCATCGGGCAGTCGGCGACGCCTTATCGCGAGACGACACGCGGCTTCCTGGAGCAGATGCAGGACTATTTCCTCCAGCACGGCATACCGGACCCGCAGCGGGCTTATCACCAGGCCGAAATCCTGCTCGGCCAGCTGGTGGCCAAGCAGGCGCTCGTCATGGCCTTTTCCGACACGTTCGCCGTGCTCGGCGGCGTTCTCCTCCTTGCGGCCGGCGCCGTCATGCTCACGCGTAAAGCGGTCGCGAGCGGGCCGGTAAAGGGATAATCACGTCGCTCGAATGAGATCCGTTGTGGGCGATGGATTCCCCGTGCGGGTTCAGGGCGCCGATGCGACCCAGCGGCGTAGCCCTTCCGCGGTGCGGAAGTCGGCGACGCTGCGCGCCGGTATGCCGGGCGCAAGTTCGCCCGCCATCCGCGCCAGCGCATTGCCGGGGCCGAGTTCGAGCATGCGGGCGGGGCGCGCGGCACGGCAGGCATCCATGCAGCCCGCCCAGTCGACGGTTGTGGATACCTGCGCGGCCAGCTTGGGGAGACCTTCGATGAGGCTGCGAACCGGCATGCCGTCAATTCCGCTGATCAGCCGGACCCCATCCGGCAGGGCCGCATCTGCCATGTTTTGCGTGAGCACCGCGGCGAAGCGCGCGCTTGCTGCCGCAAGCAGCGGCGTGTGTGAGGCCACGTGGATGGGCAGCATCGTCGCGCGGGTGGCGCCACGGCCCGCAGCGTCCGCCAAAGCGGCCTGAAGGCCGGCTGCGCCGCCGCCGACGATGAAATGCGATGGGCCGTTGATGATGGCGATGTGGAGTGCGTGAGTGCGGCAGATCCCGTCGATCACATGGCCGGGCAAACCGACGATGGCGGCAAGCCCGCAAGGCTCGTGCGTCTCTTCGTCCATGAGGGCGGCACGGCGCGCCACCAGATGAAAAGCCGTCTTCACATCGATGATGCCCGCGACCGCCCAGGCCGGCACTTCTCCGGCGCTATAGCCGGCAATGACGAGCGGGCGCGGCGCGGCAGGACCGATCACGGCCCAGGCCGCCAACACCGCCGCGCAGCACAGCACCTGGGCGACATCGTTTCGATGGATGACCTCCTCGCCTTGCCGCACGAGATCACGCGGATCACGGCCGCCGAGGACCGCGGCAGCCGCCGCGAAGACGGGCGCCGCCGCCGGCTCGGATGCGGCCAGCTCGAACATGCCGGGGCCCTGGCCGCCCTGCCCCGAACATAGAATGACAATGCCGCTCAAGACGCGCGCTCAATGCGGTCGAGGAAGATCGTCACGGCGAGAAGATCGGCCGAGCCGCCGGGACTGAGGCGTCGTGCGACAAACCGACGGTGGACGGCGATGGCGTGGGCGAGCCAGTCCGCCCGGCCCACGCCGCCGGCAAGGAGGAAACGACGCGCATCGGCGTGTGCGTCCGCCAGACCCTCGGGGCCGCCGCGATGGAGCAGGTTGGTGTCCTCCATCGCCGCCAAAAGCGCGAAGAAGGTATGCACGCGCGCAGCGTCCTCGTTGCCTGCGCGTACCCGTCCGGCTCGCAGCGCCGGCAGGCCGATGTCCCGGGCGTGAGGGAAACCCTGCGCCGCCTCCGACCGCGCTCCGCCGGCGCCGTAGCGCCGCAGCGCACCGCTGCCGTGGCTGTTGAGCGGAATGGGACCGCGCAGGATCTCGCTGCCCCAACGCATGCCGACCGCCAGCATCAGCCGTTCGGCCGAAAGGGGGGAGCTCCCGGCGCCCGCTGCGCCTGCAGCCGCGCAGAGCAGCCCCAGCGCAAAGATGGCCCCGCGATGGGTGTTCACCCCGCCGGTGGCAGCGAGCATGGCGTCTTCCGCGCGCCGGCCGATCCGGCGCAACGTGTTCATGTCGGCATCGGCCGAGCCCGCGACGGCCAACTCGGTATAAAAGGGGCGCAGCGCGGCGATGCTGCGCAGGAACGTCCCGTAGTCCATGTCATCATGGCTGCCATTGTCGAACGGGCTGACGAGGCCGGGCTTCGGCCAGGTGTCCAGTTCGGCAAGCAGCGCATCGGCCGCCATCTGGCCGATCCTGTCCGCATCGACGGGCGCGAGCGGCGCCAGGCCCTGCGTCGGAGCGCGCTTCGGCAAGTCTGCGGTCACGCGAAGAGGCGTCGTGCGCATCTGAGTTCCGCTCCGTGCATGGATTTGACCAGGACTGTGCCGCCCGAGCGGACAAGCTGACTGTGCAGCTCGCGCCAGTTCACGGCTTCGCCGGTGGGCAGGACGATCTCGCCATCAAGCCGGGCCGGACCCGCGGTATCGAGCGCAACGAGATTTTCCAGCAATTCGTCCAGCCTATCTGGGCGCGGCGCCGGCCAGAGCAGATCGATATCCGAGCCGGGCCGCAGATAGGCGAGCCCCGTCAGATGTTGCCAGAGCAGCGCCCCGAAGACGGATGACCGCAATCCAAGCCGAGCCCCGAGGGCCGCGACGGCCACCAGCTGTGGCCGCAGGGGGGCGAGGGCCGAGCGTGCGGCCTCGGCCGGTGAGACGGCCGCGACGGCCTTCATCCCGCTGTCGGCGGGAAGGAAGAAGCCGAGCCTCAGCTTGCCGAGCCCGGGCGGCAGCGGCAGTCCGACCGCGACGTCGTCCCCGTCGTTCACGCCGCAGCGGCGCACGATCACCGGCCAACCGCGCCCGGCCCAGCCCTCGACCAGTTGCCGGGCCTCCCCAGCGAGAGCGTCGAGGCCATTCGTGGCGGCGAGCATGCCGCGCCACGCTTTCGGTTCGATCCGCAGCAAATCGTGGCGGCGATATGGATGGCTAGGCATGGTGGACACCGCAGGCCTGGTCCGCCACGCGCCGCGCGATCTGCGCCGCGACGGGGCGACCGCCGCGCGCGGCGCCGAGCGTGTCCCGGACATCGTGGGCGGGCATAGCGGCCAGCGTTGCTTCGAACTGGTCCGCTAGAGGCTTGGCAGGATCCCACACCTCCGACACCGCCCCCACCGCCGTCATGGATGCAAGACCCGGTGCGAAGACCGGCGTCGTCTTGGAGAGTTCCTCCAGCTTCGCCTGCGGCAGCTTGGTCACCCGCGCCATCGAAGGCAGGTCCATCACCGCCGGCTCGGCGCCGGGCAGGCCGATAAGGATGTCCGTGGCGCCGGCCGTGGCGAGGAAGGCCCCGGCGGCGGCCTTGCCATAGTTCAGCCCGACGGTGGGATGGCCGCTCCGGCTCGCCAGGAGCAAGCATTTCGCCAGATGAGCCAGATATTCATTGAGGCCGAGCATCTCGTCGTGGCGGGACATGAGCTGTCCCTGGGTGTCGACGACCACCAGGATCGGCGCCGTGCCGCCCGCAGCAATGATGTCGAGCACGCGATCCGCCAGCGGCAGGATGCCGGTGATGCCGAGCGCTTCGCCGTCGGTGATGCCGATCACCTCAACCGTGCCGCCATCGGCGCGCTTGCCGGTGCCGAGGAACAGATGATCGGCATGGCGAGCGATGACATGGCCCGCAGGAAAAAGGCTGTCCAGGATCTCATCGAGCGTCATGATCTGTTCCTTCCACGCCCGCGACCACCGCCCGGAAGGCGTTGTCGTCCATATTGCCGATAGCCTGCGGATCGGGGACGCCGAGGGTGGCCCACATCTCCGTCGACGCGTTGCACGCCCCAAGCCGCTCGGCCCGCACGGCGAGCCGCGCCTGCTCCGCCTTGAGCGTCGCGAGATCGAAGGTCGGGGCCCGATCCATGAGGGCAAGGGCAGCTCCCCGGAAGCCGGCGATGCTGTCATCGACATAGGCATCTGCGCCGCCGATGAGGCGCCGGGTGCGCCCGCCGGTCACGCTCCAGACCAGGGCCTTGTCCTGCGAGTCGAATTCCTCGACGCCTTTGTTGGTCTCGATCACCTCTGGGCCCGTGACACCTGTGCGCCCCTGCTCGGAGATGGCGATGGCCGAGCAGGTGGCGGCGGTGAGCCCGGCGCCACCGAAGGCGCCCGCCCGCCCGCCCACCAGCGCGATCACAGCGACCCCGGCGGCCCGTGCCTCCACGATGGCGCGCATCACCTCGGCGACGGCGAGCTCGCCCGCATTGGCCTCCTGAAGCCTCACCCCACCGCTGTCCAGCAGCAGGAGCACCGTACGCGGCAGCTTCGCATCGTCGCGCGCCGCGCGCAGCAGGCCGACGAGCTTGGCGCCGCTGACCTCGGCGAAGGTGCCCCCCATGAACTGGCCTTCCTGCCCGGCCACCAGCACGTCGCGCCCTTCAAGCCGCCCGCGCCCGACGATCATGCCGTCGTCGAAGGCCGCCGGCAGGTCGAACAAGGCAAGGTGCGGGCTCTGTACCCGTTCGGTCGGCGGCAGGAATTCGGTGAAGCTGCCCTGATCGAGCAGCCGCGTAAGGCGCTCGCGGGCGGTTGAGAGGAACCAGCTCACGGAGCCGGCTTCGATGTGGCGCATGTCAGTCATTGCCGACCTCCATGGTCCGCGCGCCCTGCAACAGCCGGAGCATCACCGTGTCGGGCCGGGCGCCGCCGTCATTAATCGAGATGCGCAGGCCGCCGGGCGAGGCGCGCTCGACGAAGTCGGCGATGACCGCCTCCCACACCTCGTCATAGCCACGCACCGGGGTGACGATCTCCACCGTGCATTCGGTCGCCTGGAGCATGCGCTCCAGCAGCACTTCGAGATTGCCGGAGCCGACGACGCCGACGAGGGCGCTACGGATCATGCCGGCGGCGGGGCCACGTGTCGTGTGGCGGAATCTGAGGGTTTCCATGGGCCGGCTCCTCACCAGTTGCGGAATTTGTGGGGCGGGTCGTAGAGATCGCCCGACCAATGCATCAGCTCCTTGATGGAGCGCGCGGCAAGCAGGCTCTTATTGGCATTCAACGGGTCGATGCCGAGATCCTCGGGCCGCTGGATCACCTTGCGCGCGCGCAATTCCTCGACCGTCTTGCGGTCCCGCGCACGCCCGACATCGGTATAGCCCGCCACGCCCCGGATCGCTTGCTCGCGCTCATAAGGCGTGCGGCACAGAAGGAGGTTGGCCATGCCCTCCTCGGTGATGATGTGGGAGACGTCGTCGCCATAGATCATCACCGGCGGCAAGGCGAGATCGAGGGATTTCGCCAGCTCGATGCTGTCCAGGCTCTCGACGAAGGTCGGCGCCATCTTATCGCCGAAGGTCTCGACGATCTGCACGACGAGTTTTCGCCCGCGCGGCAGCGCCCGCGCGTCGCCCGCCGCCTCGCGCCCGGCCTTGAGCCAGGCGTCGCTGGCATGCCGCCGCCCGCGCGGGTCCGAGCCCATGTTCGGAGCACCGCCGAAGCCGGCGATGCGGTCGCGGGTGAAGGTGGAGGAATTGCCCTGCAGGTCGATCTGCAGCGTCGAGCCGATGAACAGATCGGTCGCGTAGAGGCCGGCCGACTGGCAATACATGCGGTTCGAGGCCATGGAGCCATCGCGGCCGGCGAAGAAGATGTCCGGCCGCGCGCGCATGTAGTCGTCCATGCCGACTTCGGAGCCGAAGCTGTGCACCTGCTCGACCCAGCCGGTCTCGATGGCCGGGATCAGGGTCGGATGCGGGTTCAGGGCGAAATGCGTGGCGATCTTGCCCTTCAGCCCCAGCCTCTCGGCATAGGTGGGCAGGATCAGTTCGATCGCCGCCGTGTTGAAGCCGATGCCGTGGTTCAGGCGCTTCACGCCGTAGGGTGCGTAGATGCCCTTGATCGCCAGCATGGCGCTGAGGATCTGCGTTTCGGTGATCTGCGCCGGATCGCGTGTGAACAGCGGCTCCACATAGAAATGCGACGGCGCGAGCACGACGAAGTCCACCCGGTCGCCCGGCACGTCGACACGCGGCACCGTGTCCACCAGTTCGTTCACCTGGGCGATGACGATACCCTGCTTGAAGGCGGTCGCCTCGATGACCACGGGCGAATCTTCGGTGTTCGGCCCCATATAGAGGTTGCCGTCGCGATCCGCTGCGCGCGCCACGGTGAGCGCGACATGGGGGGTGAGATCGACGAAATAGCGCGAGAACAGCTCGATATAGGTATGGACCGCCCCGAGCTCGATCTTGCCGGCCTTGAGCGCCCTCGCAATCGCCGCGCCCTGCGGGCCGGAATAGGAGAAGTCCAGCTTTCGCGCGATGCCGGCCTCGAACAGATCGAGATGCTCGGAGAGAACCACGCCGGACTGCACCACATGGAGATCCTTCACCACGGAGGGATCAACCGCGGCCAGCCGGGCGGCGAGGAAGTCCGCCTGCTTCTGGTTGTCACCTTCCAGGCAGACCCGGTCTCCGGGGCGCACCACCGCCTCCAGGAGCTTCGTCGCATCCTCGGGGGAGGCCAGCTTCCCCCTGGCATAGGGGCTGGCCGCCGACAGGCGCTGGTCGCGCGATTGGCGGGCCGTATCCCATGCGCGTTGCGATGGACTGTTCGATATGGCAGTCATGGCGAGCCTCATGCACCAGGAAGAATGCCGCTGCGCCGAGCGGCGCAACGGCGGGGGTTGCCTAATTGCCCGGCTCAGCCACCTTGCGCGCGGCCTCTTCGATGACGGAAGCGACCTGCGTGGGATGGGATTCATAAACCGAATGACTGGCGCCCTCGATGACAATGAAGGGCGCCTTGGCACGCTGGTAGTAGAAGCGTTCCAGGTCGGGATTGATGATCTGGTCATTTCCGGCCACGATGCCCCAACTGGGCTTGGCCTTCCACGCTGCGGCGGTGAGCGGCGTGCTGAACACCTCGGCCTTGGCAAGCACCTGTGAGCGGGATTCGAATTCCGCCTGCTCCCTCGGCAGGTCAGGCGCGAACAGCTTCGGGAACAGCTCGGGGTTCAGATAGGTGTAGCCGTCCGGCGTTTTCTCGATGGCGCCCGGCGTCTTCGCCAGCACGCTCGGCATCTTCTTGCCGAGCTCGCCCTCATCCTCGCCCACATCGGGAGCATGGGCGGCGATGTAGACGAGGCCAGCCACCTTGGGGTGCACCCCCGCCTCCGTGATAATGGAGCCACCATAGGAATGGCCGACCAAGATGGTGGGGCCATCCTGCATGTCGAGCACGCGCTTGGCGGCGGCAACGTCGTCCTGGAACGACGTCTCGGGCTCCTGGACCATGGAGACGCGGAAGCCCTTCTTCTTCAGGATGTCATAAACCGGCTTCCAGCCGGAGGCGTCGACCCAGGCGCCGTGCACCAGGACGATGTTCTTGATGGGTTCCGCCGAAGCCGTGGCCGGAGCGGCCAAAGCGAGCAGCGATGCGAGCATCAAGGCGGGGCGGATACGATGGAGCGGCATTGTATTACCTCGTCGGTTGCAGGGCGACTGGGCCCCAATGGCGACGAGAAAATTCTCAAAAATGGACTCGAAGCGCGAGTAAAGATGCGTAAATTTGTGAAAATACCGCAATGATGCTGCCATAAACTGCGATCATCTGATTGTTTTAAATCTTTATATATTTATATAATCCGTCAATACAAATGTATATATATAAGATTTTGAAGCACCCGCCCTTTGAGAGAGGGAGGCTGCCTATGGTGGCGAACCTGCCAGGGCGGTCCCTTGAATTTTCATTGATTTACATGACAAGCGGCCGATCCGGCCCATCCTGCCTTTGTGATTCCAGAACACGGGCAAGGTTACCCTCATATGACCCATGCAATCCTGATGGCGCTCGCGCCGCTTTTCTTCGTGATGGCGCTCGGCTATGCTGCCGGGAAAGCTCGAAAGATCGATAACCACCATGTCGGCGGCCTGAATTCCCTGACCATGGAGTTCGCGCTGCCAGCGTCCCTATTCGTCGCCATGGCTTCGGCGCCGCGCAGCGAGATCTTCGCCGAAGTTCCTCTATTTCTTCTGCTCAGCACCGTCATGCTCGCCATATATGTGGGGTGGTATGCCTGCGCGCGGCGGTTCCTGGCGGCTGATCCCGCCGATGCCGCGCTTCAGGCCCTGACGGTCGCCTTCCCCAATCTCGCGGGCGTGGGCCTTCCCATCGCCGCCGCAGTTCTCGGGCCCACGGGGCAGATCCAGGTGGCCGTCGCCATCGCCGCCGGCTCCATCATGGTCAGCCCCATTACGCTCGTCATCGTAGAGCTTTATGCCCGGAGAGACACGAAATCCGGGGGCGGGGGCACGCCCATCGCGAGCGCACTGAGGCGCGCCATGACGAAGCCGGTGGTGGTCGCCCCCATGGCCGGCATCGCGCTGTCGCTGGCCGGCATCGAGCTTCATTCCGTCGTCTCTGCAAGCCTCTCGCTCATCGGACAGGCGGCCGCAGGCGTCGCTCTCTTCCTGACGGGCCTGGTGCTTTCAGCCCAGTCGTTCCGGCCATACTGGAAGGTGATCGCCGCTACCCTTGTGGCCGACATCATGCGCCCGCTGCTGGCCGGCGCCGCGGTCATCGGGCTCTCCGTGCCGCTGGACACAGCGCGGGTGGCCATTCTCCTCGCCGCCATTCCCTCCGGCTTCTTCGGCATTCTCTTCGCGGTCAGCTACGGGCAGGATTCGACAACCGCTGGCTCCATCGTGATCGCAAGCACACTCTTCAGTGCCGTGACGATGGCGATGATAATCGCGCTGCTGTTTCCCGCGTAGACGCAGATTTAAGCAACGCACCGGTTCGGACTTCAAGAGCATCAAGGAAAAACAAAATGAAGATGGTTGTCCCAGGCCTGCGGCATCCCACCCAAATTTCTTGCCGGGATTGCCGCTGAGCCGACCAGGAGGCACGAGAGGAGAGCCCTGCGGCGCCCTACTGCACGGCGGACGGAAATGGAAGCTCGTCGCGGCTCACGATCGGGTTTCGCAGGGTACCGATACCCTCAACCTCAACCTCCACGACATCACCTGGCTTAAGAAAGACCGGAGGATTTCTACCGATTCCCACGCCGCCTGGCGTGCCCGTTGCTATGACGTCACCCGGCAGGAGCGTAACGGTGTCGGTAATGTAGCTGATGATCCGGTCGATGCGATGGATAAAATCCTTTGTGTTCGCATCCTGCATGACCTGACCATTCACGCGCGCGGTCACGCGAAGGTTGTTGACGTCCGCAATTTCATCCTTCGTCACCACGACCGGCCCGATGGGCCCGCTCAGGTCGGCGTTCTTTCCCAGAGTAAATTGCCGTGTCTCCATTTGCTTGGTGCGAGCACTCAAGTCATTGAAGACCGTGTACCCGAGGACGCAGTCCATCGCGTTCTGCTCGGTGGCCGCCCAGCACCGGCGGCCCACGATGACCGCGAGCTCCACTTCCCAATCGAGGCCTGGCTCATTCGGCGGAACGGGAACGCCGGTGCCGTCGACGACAAGCGTACTCTGCCAGCGGCCGAAGATCATCGGCACCTTCGGCTGGTCGATCCCGGCCACCTCCTTGGCCTCGATCGCGTGATCTCTGTAATTGATACCGACGCAAAACACACGAGAGGTGAGCGGAACCGGGGGTGCCAGTTCAACGGTTGAAATATCGAATACGGCACCATCGGATTTTGAAATCATTTCCGATGGCGATGCATAAAATTCATCTACGGAACAGATCTCTATAACCTTGCTTCCCTCGCGGCGCCCGATAAAACGCTCACCATTCTTGAGGTAACCGACGTAGCGCATGATCGCGTTCTTTCATTAGATGAACAGGAACTTCAAATTCGAACCCGACGCTCGATCGGGGAGAGCTCCGCACGCACTGCTCTTCGCCAAGGCTCAAAGCGTCGCCTCGAAGGCTCGGGCATTCCACCCCCAACCTAGGCCGGCGATGCGCCGAGCGTCAAGATATTATATACGATTTATCATTTTCAATATTATGTTGACAATTGAACTCCAGCGCCGTCTCTGCGAACATGCCCAAGGGCGGTTGCGCTCCGGCCGCGGCAAATCTGGTCGACCGTTCAAAAAGGGCTCGAAATGTCCCCGCCTGCCGAACTGCCCCCCTCATCCGGCCGGCGCACGATGGCTTCGCTTCTCGCCGACCGTCTTCGCCAAGACGTCCTGACCGGGAGCCTGAAGCCCGGCGCACGCCTTTCCGTCAGGGAGTTGGCCGAGCGATATGACGCCGGAACAATTCCCTTGAGGGAGGCTTTGTCGCGCCTGTCCACCAGCGGGTTTGTCACGGCCGAAGATCAAAGAGGCTTTCGGGTTGCCGAGGTTTCCGCGGAGGAGGTTCTGGACATCCACAAGCAGCGCACCGAGCTCGAAGGCATCGCGCTTCGCGAATCCATCCGGGCCGGCTCGGTCCAATGGGAGGCCGAGCTGATCGCCGCCCATCACAGAATGGCGAGCATTCAGGGCCACCTCCTCGCCAGCGACCCGGAGTGGGAACACGAGCACATCCAATTTCACCTGCAATTGGTCAGCGGATGCGGGTCGCCCTGGCTGCTGCGCTTTATCCGAATGCTGATCGAGCACAGCCTGAGATATCGGCAGCTCGGCAGCCGCGCACTCGCGCAGGCGACGCGCAAGCGAGACGTCGCGGGTGAGCACAAGGCGATTTTGGACGCCACCTTGGCCCGGGACGCAGACCTGGCCTGCGCGCTCTTGAAGGCCCATTACCGGGAGACTTCCAGAATTGTCGTTGAAGCCATCTCCGCCGGTGCAGGCGAGAAGGCAAACACGCCACAATAATATATGATTCTTAGTATTATATCCTATTTCCAGGCCTTCCTCTCCGGAGCTGGGCCAAGCAGCAACGATCCCTCGACCAGACCCGCGGCCGCTCAGCAATCGCCCCCGACGCGCGTCAAGCGCATCGCGCTCCGATGCGAAAGGCCGAACGCAGCTTCGCCGCCATCTTCCCCCTCGGCGCGAGCTTCATCCTCATCCCATCCGTCCACATCGCCTGTCGCGTTTTCGAGCGACGTGGCGACCGCTTCGCGTGAAGAAACGCGATTGCGCGAAGACATAAGGGTGTTTCCCCGATGCCGTGAAACGGGTAAAAGCCCTTATGTGAGGAACTGAGCCGCCCGCTCCTTCGCCGCATTCTTTAAAAAGCGCCATACAACCGGGACACGCGCTATCCGCTTGAGCTCGGCCGGCATGAACATCCAATACGTTCTCTTGAAGACGACTGTCTTACCAAGCACCGGAAGCAGATCGTCTCTTCCATTGGCCAGATAACTTGGTAAAATTCCAATACCCGCGCCACCTGCAATAGCGGCGAGCTGTGCGAATATGCTCGTACTTCTAAGTGTACTGCAGCTGCTTTGAACCAGATCGAGGATCGCAGGGAGACCCTTCGCGGGCCCGCTCTCTTCAATGTAGCTCACGAAGCGATTGTGCTGGAGATCCTCGAGGGAGGCTATCGGCGGTCTTTCGGCGAGGTATGACGGCGAAGCGTAGAGGCGCAAGGTGTAGTCCACCAGCTTGGTCAACAGGTAGGGGCCGCGGCCAGGTCGATCGATGGTGATCACGATGTCGGCCTCATTGCGGGCAAGTTGAATGGGGCGCGGCTGCACAATGAGATCGATCCGCAAGTTCGGATGCATGCCTTGAAGCTTTCGCAGGTGTGGCGGAAGCACGCGCACGCCGTAGCCTTCCGAGCACCCGATCCGCACGACGCCCGAAATCTCGTCGGAAGGGTCCGAAAACTCCTCATCTATTCCAAGGAAATGTTCCTCGATGACCTGAGCTTCCGCCAACAAGCTTTGTCCACGTGGTGTCAGAACATGCCCCGATGACGTGCGGTTGAACAATGGGGAGCCGACCACAAGCTCGAGGCGCTGAATGCGGCGCGACACGGTGGTGTGCTTCACATCCAGCCGGCGGGCAGCCTCCGTTAGCGTGCGCGAGCGCGCGAGTTCAAGGAAGTACCTGAGATCATCCCACTCCATCGTCGTCGGCTCCGGTCCAGGAGGGGCCGCGTTTTTCGACGCGACTACGCTGTGCATTTTTGAACACTAACGTTGCGCTTATGGGAGGTTCAAGCGCCCTGAGGGCATGATACCCATTAAATCCAAGGGCTCCATTCGAATGCCCGGTAGCGCCCGTCAGCACCGCGAAATGTCAGCCGTGCTGCGGCGAAAAGAGAACGAACGCTCGGGAGAGAAGCGTTATGAAGAAAATTGCGTTCATAGGCCTCGGAAACATGGGGTTTCCGATGGCCGCCAATCTCGTGCGCGCCGGCTACGAGGTTGGAGTCTACGACCTCAGCGCCGACGCCGTCAGTCGCCTGGCTTCAGAGGGTGCTCGCGCCGGCCGCAGCCCGCTTGACGCCGCCGATGGTGCCGATGCGGTCATCACCATGCTGCCGAACGGCAAGATCGTCTGCGACCTCTATCTGGGACCCGAGGGGCTCATCCATGCCCTGCAGGATCGGCCGCTGCTGATCGATTGCTCGACCATCGCCCCCGAGACGGCGCGGACCGTGGCGGCCGAGGCCGCTGCCGCGGGCTTTTCCATGCTGGATGCCCCGGTCTCCGGAGGCCCGCCGCGCGCCGCCGAGGGGACGCTCAGCTTCATGGTGGGCGGCAGCGGGGAAGCGCTCGACGCCGCCCGTCCCGTGCTGGAGAAGATGGGCCGGTTCGTGTTCCATGCCGGTGGCAACGGTGCGGGGCAGGCGGCCAAGATCTGCAACAACATGCTCGCCGCCGTCGCCATGGCAGGTACCGCAGAGGTGATGGAACTCGGCGTGCGCAACGGGCTCGACCCGGCGGTCCTCAGCGCCATCATTCAGAAAAGCTCGGGCAACAACTTCGTGCTGGAGCGCTGGAACCCCTGGCCCGGCGTCTTGCCGGAGGCGCCCGCCAGCAAGGGCTATGCCCCCGGTTTCCAGCTCGCCTTGATGCTGAAGGATCTCGGCCTCGCCCTGGACAACGCCCGCGCCAACGGCGCTTCGGTGCCCATGGGTGCGTTGGCGCAGAGCCTCTACGCCCTCCGCTCCAAGGAAGACGGCGCCGGCGCCTCGGACTTCTCCTGCATCCAGACCCTCTATTCCCGTGGTGCTTGACGCGCCCCCTGATCAAGGAACGCAACTCATGTACGGCAAAGATCATTATATTGGCGGCGCCTTCAGCGCCGGCTCGGGCGGCCGCACGGGTCCGGTGTTCAACCCCTCCACCGGCGAGGAGATCTACCGCAGCAGGTACGCCGACAGCGCCACCGTCGACGACGTGGCGAAAATCGCCGTGGCGGCAGGACGCGCCTGGGCGGCGCAGTCTCAGGCCCGGCGCATGCAGGTCATCTTCAAGATGCGCGATCTGCTGCTCGCCAACACGGACGCCCTCGCGGAAGTCATTGGCCTCGAGAACGGCAAGACCCTCGACGACGCCAAGGGCGAGATCGGGCGCGCCGTCGAGGCGGTCGAGTTCGCGACCAACGCGGCCCAGGTCACCAAGGGCGAGTATTCCCTCAACGTCGGCGGCGGAATCGATACGTTCTCCATTCGCCAGCCGGTGGGGGTCGTCGGCTGCATCTCGCCATTCAACTTCCCGGTCATGGCGCCGCTCATGATGGGAGCGATGGCGGTGGCGGTCGGCAATGCCGTCGTCCTGAAGCCCTCCGAGCGGGTTCCCGGCGCGGTCTCCCTCATCAGCGAGCTGTGGAAGCAGGCCGGCCTGCCGGATGGCGTGTGGAATGTGGTGAACGGCGATGCCGAGGCGGTGGACGCGATCCTGGCGCACCCGCTGATCCCGGCCATCAGCTTCATCGGCTCCACCCGGGTCGGCGAGCACGTCTACCAGAAGGGGTGCAGCCACAATAAAAGGGTTGCGGCCTATACGGGCGGCAAAAACCACATGGTGGTGATGCCGGATGCGGATCTGGAGGCCGCGGCCGCGGCGTTCGTGAGCGCCGGCTACGGTTCCGCGAGCCAACGCTGCATGGCCGTCTCGCTCCTGGTGGCCGTGGGCGAGCAGACCGCTCGCGACCTGCGCGAGATCATCGTGCCCATGGTGAAGAAGCTGCGGGTCGGCGCCTACAACGACAAGGGCGCCGATTTCGGCCCCGTCGTCACCGCCGCCGCGAAGAAGGCGGTGGAAGACGCCATTCAGCGCGCGGTAGACGAGGGCGCCGAGCTCGTCATCGACGGGCGGGACGTGGAGGCGCAGCGCAAGGGCTTCTATGTCGGCCCCTCGCTTGTCGACAACGTCACCGTAGACATGCAGATGTGGAAGGAAGAGATCTTCGGCCCCGTGCGCGGATTGATGCGGACGAAGACGCTCGACGAAGCCATCGCCGTGGTCAACGCCCATGAATATGGGAACGGCGCGGTGATCTTCACGCGAAGCGGGCAATCCGCGAAGCGCTTCTACACCGAGGTCGAGGCCGGGATGCTGGGCGTGAACGTGCCGGTGCCGGTGCCGGTCGGGTATTACAACTTCGGCGGCCTGCGCCGCTCCAAGTTCGGCGATGCCCACATGTTCGGCCCCGACGCGGCCCGCTTCTACACCAAGATGAAGACCATCTCCCAACGGTGGCCGGAACGCGACGCGCAGGACGATCGCGCGCTGTCCATGGCCTTCCCCAGCAACACCTGAAGCACGCGCCACCGCCGGCGACGCCCAGGCATCGCCGGCGGGGACCACCAGATGGCGCCGGCAAGACCGGCGCCATCGAGAACAATCAATAAGACGAACCAAAAAAGGAGGAATGCCATGAGACCGGCCCTTTCCATAATGGCCCTGCTCGCGACCGCGTCACTCTCCCAAGCCGCCGACCTTTCCGGCGGCAGCGTCAAGATTGGCGTGCTGAATGACCAGTCCGGCGTCTATTCGGACTTCGGCGGACGCACCTCGGTCGATGCGGCCCGCATGGCGGTAGAAGATTTCAACGGCAAGGCGAAGGGCATCAACGTCGAGATCGTCTCGGCCGACCACCAGAACAAGGCCGATATCGCCACCGCCGTCGCCAAGCGATGGTTCGACGTGGACGGTGTCGACGCCATCGCCGACCTCACCAATTCCTCCGTTGCCATCGCGGTCAACACCATGGCGAAGGACCTCGGCAAGGTCACGCTCATGACCGGCCCATTGAGCACCGCCGTGACCAACGAGAGCTGCTCGCCCACCGGCTTCCACTGGGGCTGGGATACCTATTCCCAAGGCACCGGAACGGCAGGCGCCCTGATGGGACAGGGGCAGACCCGCTGGTTCCTGCTCGCCGCCGACTACGCCTTCGGTCACGCCATGGCCAACGACATCTCCCGCGTGGTCACCGAGCGAGGCGGCAAGGTTCTGGGCCAGGTGAACCACCCGCTCGGCGTTGCCGACTTCTCCTCGTTCCTGCTGCGGGCCCAGAGCTCTGGCGCGCAGGTCATCGCCCTCGCCAACGGCGGCACGGACACCATCAACGCCATCAAGCAGGCGGCCGAGTTCGGCATCACGCAAGCGGGGCAGAAGCTCGCCGGCCTCGGCGTCGTCATCAGCGACGTGCACGCCCTCGGGTTGAAATCCGCCCAGGGCCTGGTGGTCACCACGCCGTTCTACTGGGACGCCAACGACGAGACACGGGCTTTCGCGAAGCGCTTCTACGAGCGCAACGGGCGCATGCCCGGCCAGGTGCAGGCGGCAACCTATTCCTCGGTCCTGCACTACCTGAAGGCGATCGAGGCCGCCGGCACCGACGACGGCAAGCAGGTCGCCGCCAAGATGCGGGAAATGCCGGTGAAGGATGCCTATGCCCCGAACGGCCGCATTCGCGAGGATGGCCGCATGGTCATGGACATGTATCTCGTGGAAGTGAAGAAGCCGGAGGAGTCCACCCGCGAGTGGGACTATTTCAAGATCCTCGGCACGATCCCCCGCGAGACCACGGCGGCCCCCATCGAGCAGTCGCGCTGCCCCTCGGTGATTGCCGCCCGCAAGACCTCGGCGGAAAAGTGACCCGACCTCTCAACAGATGAGCCATAGATAAATGCCCGAGCCCAACCCGGCTCGACTTTGCCATGGCCTGCTTCTCCCCGGTGAAGGGCGGCGGATCCGTGCCGGGGCCCGCGCATTCGCGGAGATGTAAGTCGCGCCCGTCGCGACGAGATCGGGCAGCGCGAGGAGGCGAGGGAAAACTTGCCCCTCGCCTTGTTCGAGGCGGCGGGCGCCGCCGGGCTGTTCCGCCTTCCCTTCGCGGCCGATATCGGCCGCGAAGGCGCCTGAAGCCCGCGGTGGCGGCGGCCGTCGCGGCGCGCGAGGAAGGCGCGTATTTCAGCGCCGCCGCCGACCGCGACGTGTGCCGCATCCTCGTGGGAACGCCCTCCGGTCCGGTGCGCCGGAGCCGCGCAGGGCCGACCGCGCGCCGCAGCTCACCGGCGAAACGACCGCTGCGTTCGTGACGACCGGGCCGGAAGCCAGCTCCGATCTCTCCATTCCGGCAATCCGCACGCACGCGACCGCCGATGGCGACGGACCTGGGATATCCGGTGACCTGGGCCCCCTCTACGGCGGCAGGCCGTTTCCACGATCAGGGCGGCTTGGGTGACAGCGACACCGGGCGATCGCCCCCACATGTTCGGTCCGGGGCACGAGACACGGTGAGCGGCGCCGGCTGGGCGCGCTGGTGCTCCCGGCCCCGGAGCTTCAGGCCGAGCAGGTGGCCGCGCCCGAGGTGGTGGACCCGGGCGCGACGCTGGCGTCGAAGTTCAAGGAAGGGCCCTTTGCGCCCATGCGCCGTTACGGTAATGCCAGGGTGGCGGCGGCGGTGCGTGATCTGCGCGCGCGGCGGCCATCCATTGCCAGAACGGGCGGCGGCCTGATTCACGAATTTCGAAACCCACGCGTTTTCCAAGGCCCGGCGCCGACATCGACGCCCGCCTATCCCGGAAGGAAGCGGCATGAGCAACCCAGAGGTCTTCATCGTTTCCGGCGCCCGCACGCCCATCGGCGATTTCGGCGGCGCGCTGAAGGACATTCCCCCGATCGCCCTCGGCGCCCATGCCGCCAAGGCGGCCATCGCCCGCGCCGGCATCGCAGCAGAAGACGTGGGCCACACGGTGGTGGGCAACGTGATCCACACCGAGGCGCGCGACATGTACATCTCGCGCGTGGTGGCCATGGAGGCCGGCGTGCCCAAGGAGGTGCCCGCCCTCACCGTGAACCGCCTATGCGGTTCGGGCCTCCAGGCCATCGTCAACGCCACCCAGATCCTGAAGCTGGGCGATGCCGAGATCGCGCTCGCCGGCGGCGCCGAGAGCATGAGCCGCGGCGGATATCTGATGCCCGCCGCCCGCTGGGGGCAGCGCATGGGCCCCACCACGGCGGTGGACATGATGGTGGGCGTGCTCACCGATCCGTTCGGCCACGGCCACATGGGCGTCACCGCGGAAAACATCTCCGAGCGCTACCAGGTCTCGCGTGAGGACCAGGACGCCGCCGCCGTGGAGAGCCACCGCCGCGCCGCCGCCGCCATCGCCGCCGGCCACTTCAAGGACCAGATCGCCCCGGTGGAGGTCGCGAGCCGCAAGGGCAGTGTGATGTTCGACACCGATGAGCACGTGCGCGCCGAGGTGGGCGCGGCCGACATGGCGAAGCTGAAGCCGGTGTTCAAGAAGGACGGCTCCGTGACCGCCGGCAATGCCTCCGGCATCAACGACGGCTCGGGCATGGTCGTTCTCGCCACCGGGGCGGCGGTGAAGGCCAGGGGCCTGAAGCCCATGGCGCGGCTCGTGTCCTATGGGCTGGCGGGGGTCGATCCCTCCGAGATGGGCATGGGGCCGGTGCCGGCGGTGAAGACCGCGCTGGCCAAGGCGGGCCTCACCCTCGACGACATCGACCTGATCGAATCCAACGAGGCGTTCGCCGCCCAGGCCTGCGCGGTGAGCCGGGCGCTCGGCTTCGATCCGGCCAAGGTGAACCCCAATGGCGGGGCCATCGCCCTCGGCCACCCGGTGGGCGCTTCGGGCGCCATCCTCGCCGTGAAGACCATCTACGAGCTGCAGCGCACCGGCAAGCGCTACGGGCTCATAACCATGTGCATCGGCGGCGGGCAGGGCATCGCCGCCATCGTCGAGCGGGCGGATTGAGCCTCCTGACGAAGTCGCAGCATTTCTGCCTCGCCGAAGGCGCAATTCCCGGACGGGCCTCGGCTCGGACATGGATGGCGCACCGGTCCTGACCTGCACCAGTCCAATTCGTGCGGCGCTTCGCTGCTCTTATGAAGCAGAGAAGCGTTCCGAAGCGGGTATCGCATCTTATGCCAACGGCCTCGGTCCTTGACCGAGGCCGACAGGCTTGCCCTCAGGCGCCGCGCGATCTAGGCCGGAACCTCAAGATCAAACTTCACCTCCGTGCACCCCGCCGGAATGTCGTCAACGGCATTCGGCGCCCCCTCCTGGCGCCAGATTTCGTATGCGATTTCGCGCAGGATCTTGCCGTCCTTCATCTCGAAGACGTGGGCCAGCCGAACCGACATTTCCGTGCCTTTCGGAAAAGGAAGGTTGGGCATCTCGTCGCCGACGACCCTCACATGCGCGATCTGATCGTCGAACACGAACTGCTCCGTTGCGAAGCGCCGCAATGGAATGAAGGAGTGATAAGCGACCGTCCGAAAGATGCCGCGGTAGGATTCCAGAATCTTGTCCCTGTCCTTGAGCACGACGCCTCGGCTGGGTGCCTCCCAGCTGATATCATCCGAATAGAGTGCGACGGCTTTCTCTACCGTCTCGGGCGTCTCGTTGTGAAAATGAGCATCGACCGCCCTCATGTTGCGCGCGATGATCTCGTCACGCGTCAACTCGCTGTCCGGACGCCTGGTATCAACTTCGATTGGCCCTTGGATCGTCCTATCAACTCCTGCCATTGGTTCCTCCTTGGATGGTGTTTGAGGCAAGGTTCGGATGCTGCGTGGCTGCGGGCGGCCGCTCGGCTTTGGCCATTTCCCACGCCTCTTCCGCGTTGCATCCGAATCCATTTCCGGATTCCGGAACGCAGCGCGCTGAACTTCAATTTGGTCGGATCGGCGCTGCGCCCGCACAGAAGACAGGCCTTCGGCGACAGCACCCGGTTCCTTCCAAGGCCTTTAATGTCGCGCTTTCGCCGCCGCGGGCGCGCGCTCTTGAGCCACAAGGCGATACGGCTACGGCGCGCGCAGCGGAACGAAGAACTGGAACCAGAAGCGGTCGCCTTCGGCCCGATTTTCGGTGGCAAATTCGTGCTGCCACTTCACACCGAAGGCGCCATTCGGGCCGCCGTAGGAAATCTGCGGCCCAATGGCGAAGCCCTGCTGTCGAAATCCACCCTGATAGGCGACGCCCAGCAGTTCATCGTCAGTGAATTGCTTGACAAAATAACCGCCGACGCCAACCGTGAGCTCCGGAATTGTGTCGAACGCATGATAATTGACGCCCCAATCAACGAAAAACAGGGCGCCGGACTGGTATTGGGTGTCGTCGTTCTTGGTATGGAACTCCACGCCAATCGCACCCGACACATCAAGCTTCTGCACCGGCATCCAGGTGAATGTCGTATAGGGATTGACGGTAATGAAGTTGTTGGACGTGGCCCCGCCCGTGGGAACGAAAACGTCGACACCGGAAAAGCCGAAGAAGGTCTTCTCTGCGTTCGACCAACCGAGATAAAGCGGCTGAAGCGTGATGTCGCCAAAACCGAAATTGCTTTGCGATCCGAAAACCGTCCCGACATCCGTATTCATAAAGGGAACGACGATTCCCGAAGCGAGGCGGAACGGCCCGAACTCCACGTCCCAGGTATGGAAGATGCGGACCGCATTGGCGAAGACGTCCGCTCCGAAGCCCGGCACGGCACTGTTTCCCTGGCCATTCGTAAATGCATCCGCCGCATAATATATCGTATAGTTCTGCAACCAGGTGTCGCCCGGCCCCGGCATCGCCCCCGCCATAATCGTATTGACGCCGATAGGGTAGGCAATAGCTCCATTCTCCGTCGCATTCGACGGGCCCGACGCGCTGAGCGCAAGCCAGCCGAAGCAGGCCATCAGAACTTTTTTTGAAATAAACATGGATTCCCCCCGATTTTTATTGTTCGAAGCGGCACAGATATTGACCGTGCCGCCGCTATTAATTTTAGACTTAAGCACCATATTTTAGTGAAGCGGACATCACGCCGGCGACAATTCCAGAGACCTGACTTTCAGATGCATCTTGGCGCCAAGCTCGTCCAATGACCGGGAAAAGGATTCCGCGCTGCAGCTGATGGCCACATAAAAATCAGGACGAATAAGAATAATTTGTGATTTTATTTCGTCGAACCAAGACTTGTATGTTCCATCTCGATCGAAAATTGCACCGTCTTTGTATTCGTCCGTCATCTCGAACGCTCGTACGCCAAGCCTATCCAGCACTTCCCTCTGGAGTTGCGATATGTGATCGAGAGGATTCAGCTTCCAGCCGATTGCCGCCCATCCTCCATCGACGAACTCGTCAAATCGTCCGGTGTTTCCGCCGAACGATACGTAGCCCTGAGAGGAAAGCTTGCCGGCACAGCCGTGGCCTTCGATCCAGATGCCGTTGCCTAGGGATAGATTGGGATCGGTCGAGGGCTTCGGGCCATTCGCGGCGAGATCTGCCATCATGGCGCGATCTCGCTCCGCCGCCTCCGCCGGGTCAGTAATACACACCACACCGCCAATTCCGACAGAGAGATTTATGAATTCCCTGACATGTTCTCTTCGTTCATCACCATACGTTCCAAGAACCCCGTCGTCGGCCAGTCCGGCAAGCGCGAGGTCAAGTTTCCAGGCAAGGTTATTGGCGTCTCGCAATGCTGCGCACATGCCCTGTCCTGCAAAGGGGGGCATAAGGTGTGCGGCGTCGCCTGCGATCAGAATGCGACCGCTGCGCCAGGTCTCCGCCCATTTGGCCTGAAAGCGCCACACGGCGTGCCGTTCGAGCGTGCAATTCTGCGGATTGGCTCCCCATTTATCGAGCAGTCTCCAAGCGGCGTCTGGATTATTCAGCAGCTCGGGGGTTTCACCCGGCAGCACCATGAACTCCCACCGCCGACGCCCAGGGCCAGCCGGCACGACGGTTGTCGGGCGGGTCGGATCGCAGAGCTGAAAGATTGGCGGGTCAAAGACCATCGGCTCATTGGTCTTGATATCGACGATGAGCCAATCGAACTGGAAGCCGAGGTCGTGGACCGGCAGCGCCGTTTTTGTGCGGACAAGGCTATTGGCGCCGTCGGCACCGATCAAATACTTGGCGCTGAGAACCCTCTCGATGCCTGTTGCTTCCTCTCGACATCGAATCGACACCGATTGGCCATCCTGACTGAGGTCTAGCAGCTCTGATCCACGGGCCACCTTGATGGCGGGAATCTGCTGGATCCTTTCGGCCAGGCGGACCTCGAGCTCGGGCTGATTGAACCAGTATAACCGATGCCAACCGGCTTTAGTTTGGCCTCGCCAGTCATAGCGCGCAAGAACTTCGCCATTACCGTTCTTGAGCTCGTACCAATCCCTAAAATATTGGATCTTTTCATCGTTGTCTGCATCGATGCCAATGCGCGACAAAAGACGGGCAGCCTCGTCATCGAAGGTCACCGCGCGGGGGAGTGGATAGTGCGCGGCGTGACGCTCAACAACAATTACGGACCGCCCCCGTTGGCCAAGGAGAATGGCAGACATAAGCCCTGCCGGGCCGGCGCCGATGACAATAACGTCAGCATCGTATTCTTTTGGCGTATTTGTCACGGATTCACTCCCATGATTGTGCTTTTATATGATGATTCGATCTTTCGTCAGAAGACGAATGTCTGACTTATTATTTCTTTGCAAGAGCTAACATGAAAACGACTATCGAATACTACTTATAAATGTAAATATTTATATCAGAAATGAATTAGATAAAATTACAGTAACGGCCATCAGCATAAGAATAATACTTGTACCCGCCCGACAAACCGGGACGCACGGGCTTCGGGGGTGGCAGCTGCTCGCGCGCCAGCTTTGCGGGCGTGCCTTCCTTGGCCGGGCGAGAAAGAAGCGCCTGCTTGCCGCGCCTGTCGCGCGCGGAGGTCAGAGGCATGTTTGCCAAAACGTCGAGAACTGGCGAGCTGAAATTCCCGCATCTCGATTGCTCCCTTTTTTGGGCTTCTAGCGGCCCTGCGCGTTCTGCGCTCGTATGACATATCTCGATATGAGAGACATCTCATTTTATGAGGTATCTCTCATATTATTCGGTGTCAAGCCTCCCGGCGCGTCTTCAGCAAGCCGCATGGGCGATGCGCAAATTTTTGCGTATGCTGCAGACGGGGCCATGCGGGCGTCCGGGGCATCGGTATGTTAGGGATGCCACGTCATCCTAGGTGTGAGCAATTGTGGGAAATGAAACAGCGGGCGGATAGCATTCGTTTTCGGCAATCGGCAGCATTTGATAAGAAATCAAATGTAACGCGGGCCAGAATTTTGGACGCAGCTATAAACGTTATTGCGATGCATGGACCTGACAAGGCATCAATCGCGGAGATAGCGAGAGTATCCGGCCTGGCAAACGGAACATTCTATATATATTTCAAGAATAAAGACGATCTCATTGATCAGCTCGGCGTCTCGGTGACAGAGGCCATCGTCAAGTCGGTCCACAACCCCGCGTTGGAGCATGAGGACGCCGCCCGGCTGGTGGCGAGGCATATCTTCTGTTTTCTTCAGATTGCGGGCTCGGAACCCAATTGGATACCGCTCATTGTGGACGTTTTGGGAACCACAATGAAACCCCTTGGCAACATTGAAGCCGGCATCCGCAACGACGTTCACAAAGGCAGAACATCAAATCGATTTGATGTTCCGGAATGCGAGGAAATCATATCAATCATACTTTCCCTCTGCCGAATTGGCCTTGAACGGATCAGGATCGGGACAGAAGTGCGGATCGTGCAACAACGGATCATCGAGGCGGGCCTGCGTATGCTTGGCATTAGCCCGATGGAGGCGGCGATCATTGCTGAAGAAACGATATCGTTGCAACTCTGGCATAACTTTGAATTTCCGGACGTGACGAGCGCACGTTGAAGGATACTTTACCGATGGGGAACCCTCTTGCGGGCCATGGCGGCTGTGATCACGAGGGGCCGCCTGGTGACGTCTGCGAGGAAGGTTTTGAGTGTCGTGCCTTTCAGGCGCATCCTGCCGGGAATGGCTGCAAGGCCATTCCATCAGGTCGCCGACAAAGCCGCAATGCCGTGAGGTTCTTCGACTTTACGACGTCCGCCCCGGATCCGAAGGGGATCCCTCGACCCCAACCTTAGAAAGGTGCTAG
The DNA here is from genome assembly GCF_016807805.1 of Xanthobacter dioxanivorans. NCBI lineage: Bacteria > Pseudomonadati > Pseudomonadota > Alphaproteobacteria > Hyphomicrobiales > Xanthobacteraceae > Xanthobacter > Xanthobacter dioxanivorans. The sequence goes on from NZ_CP063362.1 coordinate 1,224,797, forward strand.
CGAGTCCTCCGCCACACGTCTTCAGGCCCAGGGAATGGATGTCGGAGAGGAAGATGAGCAGGCTGACCGGCTTCTGCTTCTGGGACAGCCCGAACTCGGCGGCCTGCTTCACCGAATTGATGGTGTCGCCGCCGGAATTGGCCAGCGCCACGACCCTCGTGCCGGAGCCCTACGCCTGGAGGATGAAGGAGGAGAAGTCCGAGCTCTGGAACGGCGCCAGCGCGCGGCCAAGCACCTTGCCGCCGTTGGCCTTCACCACCTCGGCCGCGTCGCGCTCCAGCGCATGGCCGAAGGCGTAATACGCCGTCAGGAAGTACCAGGAATCGCCGCCCTGCTTGATCATGGCGCGGCGGTGCCGTTGGCGAGCGCCCAGGTGTCGTAGGTCCAGTGGACAGTGTTGGAGGTGCAGGCCTTTGCGGTGAGATCACACGTGCCGGCGCTCGCCACCAGGAAGACCTTGTTCTTGTCGCGGCTGATGTCGGCGAGGGCGACGGACGAGGTCGGCACGTCGACCATGGCGTCCACCTTGTTCTGGTGATCGGCGGAAACCACCTCCACCTTGAAGCCGTGCTTCTCCGGCTGGAAATCCGCCACCACCATCTGGGCGGCGGTCACCGAGCCGGGACCGGCGATGTCGGAATAAAGGCTCGACTGATCGTTCATGACGCCGATGCGGAAGGTCGGCAGATCCTGGGCCGAAGCCCTCTGGGCGGTCGTGATCGGGACGGCGACGGCGCACGACAGCACGGTCGCCGCAACGAGGGCAGCGCGCTGGCGGATCTGCCGCAGGTGGCGGAAGACATCATCGCCGGCGGCGTGCGCGGCTGCACGGTGGTGCGCATCTGAACGGACGAGGTGGGCGTGCCGCTCCGGCACGCCCACATTGAGCCGGAGGGCACCTGCACTAGGGTCGGGCATCCTGACTCGTCCGCCGCAGGGGGCTTGCGACGTGAACTTCGCCGGTATCGATCTGAGGCTGTCCGCCAAGCTGTTCGCGGCGCTGTTCGCCATTCGGCCTCATGGGCTATGTGGTGTTCTTCGGCATCTCGATGGCCGTGGCGCCGGCGCTCTCCTGCGTCCTCTCGCCGACCGCGCTCAGTATCTCGAAGCGGCTGATCGGCATCGTGCTGGCGGCCATCGCCATGGAGATGTTGAGCGACGCGTTGGGCCACCTCTTCCCGGCCTGGGTCGCACACGCCGGATAAGAACCGGCCATCAGAAGCTCGGCGGGGTGCAGGCGCTGATAACCTCGCAGGGGTTGGGGCCGATGCAGCGGAAGCGGTGCGGGCGGCGGCTCTCGAAATAATAGGCATCGCCCGGACCAAGGATGCGCCGCACCTCGTCGACCGTCACCTCCAGCCGTCCGGACAGGACGATGCCGCCTTCCTCGCCTTCGTGGACGAGCGGGACGATGCCGGTGTCCGCTCCCGGCTGATAGCATTCCTTCAAAATCTGCACCTTGCGGCCGAACAGGCGCTCACCCACCTGACGATAGGAGATGGCGCCCTTGCCGATCTCGGTGAGTTCCTCGGCGGCATAGAACGTCTTCTTCGGCGTCTCCGGCTCGAACGCGAAGAATTCCGCGAGGCCGATGGGGATGCCTTCCAGAATCCGCTTCAGCGCGCCGACCGACGGGTTGGAGGTGTTGGATTCGATCAGCGAGATGGTCGAGTTGGTCACGCCCGTCCGCTTAGCGAGCTCGCGCTGGGAAATGCCGTGCAGGAGCCGCAGCTGGCGCAGCCTGTCCCCGATGTCCATGGCGACGGCCCCGTTTCGAGTGTTGCGAATATCGAAAATACTGCCATCCGATGTGCGCAATTTCAATGAGATAGGAGGCGTAAGAAAACGACTTGTTCAGCCTGCACAATTGGTCGATGTGGGGACAGCCATGAGGAGAACGGCATGAGCCTTCACGTCCGGCCCAACCAGCCCAGTCTCGACTATTTCTGGATGCCGTTCACCGCGAACCGCCAGTTCAAGGCCGCGCCCCGGCTCCTGTCGGGTGCGAAGGGCATGTATTACACCGACATCGACGGCAACACGGTGCTGGACGGCACGTCCGGGCTCTGGTGCGTCAATGCCGGTCATGGTCGCACTCAGATCGTGGAGGCGGTCGCGCGGCAGCTGAGCGAGCTCGATTTCGCCCCGACCTTCCAGATGGGCCATCCGATCGTCTTCCAGTTCGCCGAGAAGCTCGCCGCCATCGCGCCGGGCGGCAAGGACGGAGGGCTCGACCGGGTGTTCTTCACCGGTTCGGGTTCTGAATCGGTGGACACGGCCCTGAAGATCGCCATCGCCTATCAGAGGGCGATCGGGCAGGGCACGCGCACCCGCGTCATCGGCCGCGAGAAGGGCTATCACGGCGTCGGATTCGGCGGCATCTCGGTGGGCGGCCTGGTCAACAATCGCAGGGTTTTCCCGCAGATCCCCGCCGACCACATGCGCCACACGCTCGACATGGAGCGCAACGCCTTTTCCCGGGGGCTGCCGGCGCATGGCATTGAACTCGCAGAGGATCTGGAGCGGCTCGTCGCCCTGCATGGGGCCGAGACCATCGCTGCGGTCATCGTCGAGCCCATGGCCGGTTCGGCCGGCGTCATCCTGCCGCCGAAGGGATATCTGGAGCGCCTGCGGGCCATTGCCGACAAGCACGGCATCCTCCTGATCTTCGACGAAGTCATCACCGGCTTCGGCCGCCTCGGCACGCCCTTCGCGACCGACTATTTCGGCGTGATGCCGGATCTCGTGACCACCGCCAAGGGCCTGACCAACGGCGCGATCCCCATGGGCGCCGTCTTCGCCTCGCGGAAGGTTCATGATGGCCTGATGACGGGCCCGGAAAGCCAGATCGAGCTGTTCCATGGCTACACCTATTCCGGCCATCCGGTGGCGTGCGCGGCCGGGCTTGCGACGCTGGGCATCTATGCCGAAGAGGGGCTCCTGACCCGCGGGGCGGAGCTTGCGAACTATTGGCAGGAGGCCCTGCATTCCCTGAAGGGGCTGCCGCATGTCGCGGATATTCGCAATCTGGGCCTCGTCGGCGCCATCGAGCTCCGCTCGCGCGACGGCGCACCCGGGGCGCGGGCCTATGACGTGTTCGTGGAGTGCTTCCGCAAGGGGCTCCTCATCCGCGTCACCGGTGACATCATCGCTTTGTCGCCGCCCCTGATCATCGAGAAGGAGCAGATCGGCACCCTCGTCTCGATGATCGCCGACACGCTGAAAACCACCGCCTGACGGCGAAACCAGCCGCCGCAAGGGCCTTCGGGCACCTGCGGCGGCTGGTCCGGTCACACAGCCTTCAGCGTCTCCGCCAGGGTGGTGAGGAGGCGGTCGGCATCCGCCGCCGAGAAGACGAGCGGCGGCCGGATCTTCAGCGTGTTGGCGTGATAGCCGGTCGCGGAGATAAGCACGCGGCGCTGGCGCAGCCCGTCCACCACGGCAAGGGCGGTGGCGGAATCCGGCTCCTTGGTCGTCCGGTCCTTCACGAATTCCACGCCGATATAGAGCCCGGCGCCACGCACATCGCCGATCCGCTCATCGGATCTGGCGATCTCCCGGATGCCCTCCTGGATCATCCGGCCGATGCGCGCGGCATTCTCCTGCAACCCTTCCGACATCAGGACATCGAAAGTCGCCCGCGCGGCGGCGATGGCCACGGTGTTGCCGCCGAAGGTGTTGAAATAGCGCATCTCATTGCCGAAGCGCTCGATGACATGGGGCGCCACCGCCACGGCGGCGACGGGGAAGCCGTTGCCCATGGGCTTGCCCATGGTGACGATATCCGGCCGATGGCCGTGGCGCTGGAAGCCCCAGAACTTGTCTCCGGAGCGGCCGAAGCCCGCCTGCACCTCATCGGCGATCACGACGCCGCCGGCGGCGCGAACCACCTCGGCGATGGGGGCGAGGATATCGGTCGGATCGGCATAGATGCCATCCGACGAGAACAGGGAATCGGCGATGAAGGCGGCAAGCCCCTCGCCCCGCCGCTCCAGCTCCTCGATCTCGTATTTCAGCTGGCGGATCATCGTCGCCGCGATCTCCGCAGGGGCGATGCGGTAGGAATCCGGCGCCGGAATCCGCCGCACCCATTCTCCAAGGGGCGACTTTCTGCCGAGCGAGGGCGACAGTCCGGCGGTGAGGAAGGAATTGCCGGTATAGGCCTCGGACGTGATGACGATGCCCTTGCGCCCGGTGTGGTGCATGGCGATCCGCAGCGCGAGGTCGTTGGCCTCCGATCCGGTGCAGGTGAACATGATGTGGCGGATAGGGTCGCCGAAGGTCGGAACGATCTGGCTCGCGAACTCCAGAATGCCGTCCTGCAGATAGCGCGTATGCGTGCACAGCGTCTGCATCTGCTCGTAGACCGCTTCAGCCACCCGCGGATGGCAGTGGCCCACGGAAACGACGTTGTTGTAGGCGTCGAGATATTCGTTGCCTGCGCTGTCCCACAGGAGGGTGCCCTTCGCGCGCCGGATTTCCACCGGGTTGGCATACATCAGCCGGTAGGCAGGCCCGAGCAGCGCCTGCCGGCGCTCGATCATGTCCCGGGTCGCGGAATCGAGGGCCGAGATGTTGGCCGGATCGAAGCCATTCACCATCCCGACGTTGATCTTGCGTTCCTTCACTGCGGTCATGATGGAAACGCCTCCTTCACATGGCGGGCTGAAAGCGGGGGTGCTGCGCCGAGAAAGGTCTCGCTGATCTCGTCGACGGAGCGGCTGAGGAAATGGTCGAGCTGCGACCAGCTCTGGTGCGTGTTGCGCAGAATGTAGGTCGCGTTGTCGGGAAACTGCTCCGCCCGCCATGTGGTGATGAGGGCGCGGGCCACCACGCGGGCCATGATCATGTGCGGCAGGAGCAGCAGTTCGTCCTGCGTCAGGTCGGCTACGCCGAGGTAGCCGCGCAGCAGGTCACGGCCTGCATCGAACATGCGCTCCGATCCCACCGGGCTGAGCTGGTTGAGAAGCGCGGTCGACAGGTCGATGACGATGGCGGTGCGCACCACGTCGCCGAAATCGATGATGCCGGAGATGAACTGCGCCCGCCCCCGATCAACCACCACGTTGGAGCGGCTGAAATCGTTGTGCAGCACCTGCGTGCGGCAGGCGGCGAGCCGGCCCTGGAGGGCGCGGAAGCGATCGAGCCCGCGTTCGAGCTGGCGGCGGCGGTCCCTGTCCTCGATGCGCTCCAGCAGGAAGGCGAGCTTGGGCAAATGCTGCACGTCCCAGGCGATCTCGCGGCTGTCGTGGGGGTGCGAGAAGCCCGCCATGGCGAGGCGAAGGCGGGCGAGGATGGCACCCACCTTCTCGCGCTCTTCGCCTATCGCCTCGATCCGGTCGAGCGGCGTGCCGTCCAGATAGGTTAATACCCGCACGAGCCGCACCTGCCCGTGTCCGTCCACATGGGACAGGAAGGCCGCGCCCGCCAGCGTGCGCACCACGCGCGGCACCGGCAGGAAAGGATCGGTCTTTGCCACGTAATCGAGCAGTTCGGCCTGCAGCGATATCTCGCGCGGGTTCTCGTCCGGATTGGAGAATTTGGCGATGTGGCGGCCGTGCGCGCCGTCCACCAGAAAGGTGTCGTCCTTCTCGGTGTCGAGCCGCGTCAAAGTCCCCGAAACGCCGAAATGGCGGGCGAGAACGGCGCCCGCCGCGTCCGGCGGAATCGAGCGGAAGGCGGTGGCCAGCCCTCCGGCCATGAGAAGGCGGTCGGGCGGGTGGGAGGGCGTGGGCATTTCTGTCGTGATTCCTCGCGGAACGGGGCGCTCTGTTGCTTCGGCAGGGGGTTCAGACCTTGGCGATCACGCGCTTTCTCCGGCCGGGCGCTGCGGTTTCGGATGGGCGCGTCGCGCGCCCTGAAGCCTCTTGCGGAGTGTCGCCATCGCCCTGCGGCCGGTTGGGGGCGCCTTCGGTGAGATAGGCGAGGGTCATGTCGATGATGGTCTTGCGGTGCTGCTCCAGAAAATCGGAGCGCATCAGATCGCGGTCGAAGATCATCGACAGGGTGAAGCGGTTCGAGATGTAGAAATAGCCCATCGCCGAGATGGATATGTAGAGATCGATGGCGTCCACGCCCGGCCGGAACACCCCCTTGCGCTCGCCTTCCCGCAGGATCGCGTCCACGGCCCCGGCGAGGCGGCTGTAAAGCTGACGGATAATCGGCGACTTGGCGACATGGCGCCCGCGATGGATGTTCTCCGAGTTCATCATCACGATGACCTCGGGCTCTTCGACGAAGGTCTGGAACGTCGCGTCGCACAGGCGGCGGATCGCCGCCACGGGCTCCAGGCCGGTGAGGGGGATTTCCTCCTGCCGGCGGCGCATGGCCTCGTAGGTGCGCTCCAGCACCTTCACATACAGCTCCTCCTTGGAGCTGAAGTGATGATAGAGCAGGTTCTTGCTGATCTTCGCCCGGGCGATGATGGCGTCCACCCGCGCACCGTCGTACCCCCGCCGGGCAAATTCCATCTGCGCTGCCGCGAGGATCTTGTCCTGCGTCCCGATGGAATCACGCTTGCGGGGCTTTTCACTCACGACCGAGCCTTCCTTTTCGACCACGATCCCATGAGGATGCGCGGCACCAGTCTCGTCAACCGCAAACTGAGGCGCCAGCGCGCGGTGCGACGAAGGGCTCGCAGCGTTCCAGGCTGATGCGCGTCGTCTCGGCGGCGTCACGGGTCCACCAGTCGAGCTTGGAGAATATCTCGATCTCGAACGGGCCGTCGTATGCGATCTCGTTCAGGAGACGGCAATGGAAGGCAATGTCGATCACGCCATCGCCGACCATGCCTCGGTCCTGATAGACGTCGCGCGTCGGCACCAGCCAGTCGCACAGATGGAAGGTGAGGATGCGGCCGGCTCCGGCGGCCCTGAGCCCTTCCGGGAATTCGGGATCCCACCAGCAATGGTACACGTCGGCCACGATGCCCGTGCCGGCGCCCATCGACTCCACCAGATCGAGACAGTGGCGGAAGGTGTTGAGGCACGAGCGGTCGGCCGCGAACATGGGGTGCAGGGGTTCGAGGCCGAGGGATACGCCTGCCGCGCGGGCGTGCGGCAGAAGCTCGGCCAGCGCATCCTCAACGCGGTTGCGGGCGGCGATGATGTCCTTCTCGCCGGTGGCGAGGCCGCCGGGCACCACCACGAGGCAGGCCGCCCCGAGATCGTGCGCCGCATCGAGCCGGCGGCGGTTTTCCTCAATGGCCGCCGCGCGGGCGGCGGGATCGGCGAGGTTGACCCATGCCGTGGTGCACAGGCACGGCACGAACAGCCCCGCATCGCGGATCAGCCGCCCGGCGGCGGCGGGGGCGATGCCTTCCAGATACTGGTTCCACACGCCGATGCCACCCGCCCCGTGACGCGCATATGTGTCCACCGCCTCGACGAGGGAGAGGGAGGGTGTTGTGATCTGGTTGATGGCGAAGCGGGAGAAATCGCCGGGCACAAGGCTCATGCCTGTTCTCCCGCCATGGCGCTGCGCAGGGCGGCCGTCGCGTGGGTATCGACGGCGCCGTTCACCACGAGGACGCCGAAGCCGTCGCGGGCATAAGCGGGGCTGATCTTGCCGTCGAGCACGTCTTCCAGCACCAGTTCCGGCGGGCGCGCCAGAGGATTGCCATAGCCGCCGCCGCCGGCCTGCTCGTGCCGGATCACCGTGCCCTTGGTCACGTTGCGCGTGACCTTGCTGGCCAGCAGCTCGAAATTGCCGGACTCTGACAGGAGGTTGCGCGAGAGCGCCCCCGGCTTGCCGCCGAACAATCCATACGGCGCATGGGCATAGCGGTCCGCGCGCAGCTGCATCACCGCCTCGTCGGCAAGGAGGCGGTACTGGCGGACGACGCCGAGGCCGCCGCGCGTCTTGCCCGCTCCGCAGGAATCGTCGCGCAGCGCATACTCCTCGATCATGAGCGGATAGGTCGCCTCCATGATCTCGACCGGCATGTTCGACATGTTCTGCGACGGGTTCGTCACCGCGTCGATGCCGTCCCGTGTCGCCCGCGCTCCGAGCGCGCCGTTGATCATGTCCACCACGATGAAGGGCTCGCGGGTCTGGGTGTCGTAGCCACCGAGGCAGACCACGGTGTTGCCGCCTTCGCCTGCCGCACACACCCGCTCGGGCACGATGGCGGCGAGGGCGCCGAGCACGGTGTCCACCACCCGGTAGCCGGTCAGCGCGCGGGCGGCCACGGGGGCGGGGAATTCGGGATTGAGGACGCTGCCCTTCGGCGCGCTCACGTCGACGCAGCGATAGAGGCCCGCATTGTTCGGGACGTCAGCATCCAGCACGCAGCGCACTGCGAGGTAGGTCGCCGACTTCACGAAGGACAGCGTGGAATTGATCGCGCCCTTCACCTGCGGCGACGAGCCTTCGAAATCCACGCCGATGTGGTCGCCCTTGACCGTGATGGTCACATGGATCGGAATCTCGCTTTCGTCAAAGCCGTCGCCGTCGATGTAGTCGGTGAAGGAATAGGCACCATCGGGCCAGGTGGCGAAGGCCTTGCGCACGAGGCGCTCGCCATAGTCCAGGAACTCCGCGAGGAATTTCTCCACCATCGGAATGCCGTACTTCTCGGTGAGGCGCAGGAACTCGCGCTCACCCAGGGCACACGTGGCCAGCTGTGCCTCGAGGTCGCCGATGACGAGATCGGGCAGGCGCACGTTCTTCGAAATGATGTCGAAGAGCGTCTTGTTGCGCACGCCCCTGTCGAACAGCTTCAGGGGCGGGATGCGCAGCCCTTCCTGAAAGATCTCGGTGGAATCCGAGGCGTTGGAGCCCGGCACGCGGCCGCCCACGTCGCAATGGTGGCAGATCACGACGGCATAGCCGATGTGCTGCGCACCGTCGAAGATGGGCTTGAACATGAAGATGTCGGGCAGGTGCATCCCGCCGTCATAGGGGTCGTTCAGGATGATGACGTCGCCAGGATTGAGGTCGTCGCCATAGTGGCGCTGGATGGCCTCCATGGCGTCGGGAACGGCGCCGAGGTGCAGCGCCACGGTCTTCGCCTGGGCGAGGATGCGCCCCTTCGCGTCGCACATGGTGGCGGAATAATCGAGCACGTCGCGCACGATGGGGGAGCGGGCGGTGCGCATGACCGTGTAGGCCATGTCGTCCACGATGGATTCGAACGCGCTCTTGAGCACCGCGAAGGTGACGGGATCGATGGTCTTGTCGGTCTGGTCGAGCATGGCGCGATCCCGTCAGGCGAGGGTGATCAGGAGATTGGCGTGGGCGTCCGCCTCGGCGGTGGCGCCGGGGGCACCACCACGGTGCTGTCCGCCCCCTCGATGACGGCGGGGCCGACGATGCGTGCCGGGCAGCGCGTGCGCTCATAGACCGGCGTCTCCATATGGCCCTGTTCCGCGCCGTAATAGACATTGCGGATGCTCGCGGGTTCGTTCGAACCTTCCACCCGCGCATGAGCGGCGCGGAAGTCGATCTTGCCGGGCCTCAGGCCACGGCCGATCACCCGCAGGCTCACCACCTCGATGGTGTCGGAGGAGGAGTAGCTGTAGATGGCCTCATAGGCCGCCTTGAAGGCCGCGTGCAGGCTATCCCGGTCCGAGAGATAGGGCACGGAGAGGGACATTTCCTGGCCACGGAAGCGCATGTCCACCTCGCGCGTCACGCTCATCAGCTGTTCGGCCACGTCCTCGCCGGCGAGGGCGGCGCGGGCATCGGCTTCCAGCGCGGCGAAGGCCGTCTCGGCCTCGGACGGCTGGAAGTCGGCGAGCTTCACCGCGAACGGACGGATGAAATAGCGCTCGACGTCGCCCGCCAGCATGCCCATGGCGGTGAACACGCCGGGCGAGGCCGGCACCAGCACCCGTGGCATGGACAAAAGGCGCGCGATGTCCGCCGCATGGACGGGGCCCGAGCCGCCGATGGCCACCAGCGTGAAGTCGCGCGGATCGACACCGCGCTCCACCGTCACCGCCCGGATGGCGCGGGCCATGTTGGCGTTCACCACGTCGCGCACGCCGCAGGCGGCATCCTCGGGGGTGAGATTGAACGGGTCGGCGAGATCGCGCGCGATGGCGGCGCGGGCCGCATTCACCGAGAGCGCGCGGGAGCCGCCGGCGAGCTGCGCGGGCAGGTATCCGAGCAGGAGATTGGCGTCCGTCACCGTCGGCCGCGAACCGCCGATGCCGTAGCAGGCGGGGCCCGGGTCGGCACCGGCCGAGACGGGACCGACGCGCATCAGCCCGCCCTGGTCCACATAGGCGATGGAGCCGGCGCCGGAGCCCACCTCGGCCACGTCCACGGTCGGCACGCTCATCATGTATCCGCCGGCCTTGATGAAGCGGCTGGGCGTGGAGATGCCGGCGCGAAACTCGTATTCGCTCACCCGCGTCAACTCACCATTCTGAACCAGTGATGCAGAGGCGGTGGTGCCGCCCATGTCGAACACCACGAGATCCTTGATGTCCAGCGCTTCGCCGAGGCGCGAGCCCCCGACGACGCCCGCCGCCCGCCCGGACGAGATGAAGAAGACGGGCTTTTCCCGCGCCGTGCCAGACGAGGCGAGGGCGCCGTTGGAGTTGCACACCAGCAGCGGGGCATCGATGCCGGCATCGGTGAGGCCGCGCTCCAGGCGCGTGAGGTATGCCTCCAGAACGGGCCGGACATAGGCGTTCACGACGGTTGTGCTGGTGCGCTCATATTCCTTGGCTTCGGGCAGCACGGAGATGGAGCTTGTGACGCGCACCTGCGGAAAATGCTCGGCGATCAGGTCGGCGGCGCGCTGCTCGTGTGCGGGGTTGCGGTAGCTGTTGAGAAAGCACACGGCAAAGGACGTGATGCCCGCCTCGACCAGTTCATGCGCGGCCTTCAGGACGGCCGCCTCGTCCAGCGGGAGAAGGATGGTTCCATCGGCACGAATGCGCTCGGCCACTTCCTTGCGGTAGCGGCGCGCGACGAGCGGAACCGGCTTTTCCCACTGGAGATCGAACATGGACGGCGTGCGCAGCCGGCCGATCTCCAGAACGTCGCGGAAGCCCTTGGTGGTGATGAGGCCGGTGGGCGCGCCCACCTTCTGCAGAAGGGTGTTGGAGCCCACGGTGGTGCCGTGGACCACCTCCTTCACCGCGTCGGGCGTCAGCCGGGCATCGGCGATGATGGCGGCGACCCCTTCGAGAACCGCCTGCTCGGGCGCCGCGGGCGTGGATGCGACCTTCCGGTGGAACACTGCGCCGCGCCCGTCGGCGAGCACGAGGTCCGTAAAGGTGCCGCCGATATCGACGCCAATGCGGGCGCCCGTCGGAGCGTGCTCCAGGCCGGTGATTGTCCCCACGACATGTCTCCTGCGTTATTGGACTGAATGGTTAGTTCTGATCCCTATTCGCGTCAAGAGACGAACTGCACAAACCATTTGCGGCGGGTGATGCATAAATCCACTTGCGTGACATATTGGACCATATAGTCTCAACTCGATGCCAAAGAGGGGATCGCAATAATGAAGATGACGTCCATCGCCGCCCGCCTCGTCCGGGCCGCCGCCGCCACCGCCCTGCTGGCCGGCCCGCTCGCCGCCGGCCCTGCCGCGGCGGAGGAGAAGATGACGATCCGTCTCGATTTCTCGCCCTGGGGCGTGCATGCGGGCATGCACCTCGCCAAGGAAAAGGGATGGTTCAAGGACTCCGGGCTCGATGTGGACATTCAGGACGGCCGCGGCTCCGGCAACACGCTTCAGCTGGTGAATGCCGGGCAGGTGGATGTGGGCCAGATCCAGGTCGGCCTCCTGCCGCAGGCCCGCGAGAACGGCTCCACCGCCAAGGCGTTCGCCGGCTTCGACAAGCGGACCGACCTCGCGGTCCTCGTCGATCAGGATTCGCCAGTCACCAAGGTCTCCGACTTCAAGGGCAAGAGCCTCGTCGTCTTCGCCGCGAGCCCCTGGGCCCCCTTCATCGACTATTGGCTCAAGCAGGGCGGCCTCGATCGCACCACCGTCAACGTGATGTTCGTGGACCCTGCGGCCGTGTGGGGCACCTACACCGCCAAGCGGGCCGACGGACTGATGTCCACCGAGCCCTCTGCCATTCCCGTCGCTGCCGCGAACCGCCCCTCCAAAGCGATCCTTGCCGAGGATGTGGGCATCACCTTCCCGAGCTACGGCCTCATCGCCACCGAGAAGACCATCGACACCCGCAAGGACGCGCTGAAGAAGCTGGTCGAGGTGCAGCAGAAGGCGTGGGCCTACATCCGCGACGGCCACATCGACGAGGCGGCCGACGCCATCATCAAGCAGCGGCCGAACGCCAAGCTCGACAAGAAGGTGCTGGCCGACCAGATCAAGCTCACCATCGACTTCTTCGACACGCCCAACTCCAAGGGCAAGCCCATCGGCTACCAGTCGCCGGAAGACTGGGCCAAGGCGGCGAAGTCGGCGGTGGACGCCGGCGCCATCAAGCCGGGGACGGACCCCGCCACCTACTTCACCAACGAGTTCATTCAGTGAACGCGCACGTCGCCTCCATGACGGATGCCTCGACGATGGCCTATCTCTCGATATCTGGCGTCCGCAAGACGTACGGCTCGCCCCGCGGACCCGTCACCGCGCTGAAAGGCATCGATCTTGAGGTGAACGAGGGGGAGTTCGTCTCCATCCTCGGGCCCAGCGGCTGCGGGAAGTCCACGCTGCTCAAGTGCATCGCGGGGCTGGAGGACGCCAGCGCCGGAAAGATCGCCGTGGACGGCCGCGCCCTCAAGGGGCCGCCGCAGAACATGGGCATCGTGTTCCAGCGCGACGTGCTGCTGGACTGGCGCACCATTCTCGACAACGTGCTCATCACCGCAGAGTTCGCCGGGCTCAAGGGCCCGGCGGTGCGGGAGCGCGCATTGGCGCTTCTGGGGCGCTTCGGGCTCGGCGGATTCGAGAACCGCCATCCCTGGGAACTCTCAGGCGGCATGCGCCAGCGTGCCGCCATCTGCCGGGCTCTGCTCTGCGATCCCAAGCTGCTGCTGATGGATGAGCCGTTCGGCGCCCTCGACGCCATGACGCGCGACGACCTCAATCTCGAACTTGCGCGGATCTGGCAGGACACGCGCAAGACCGTGGTGTTCGTGACCCACGGCATCACCGAAGCCATTTTCCTCTCCGACCGGGTGGTCATGATGGACCGCAACCCGGGCCGGATCGTCGAGATCATCGACATCGACCTTCCCCGGCCTCGCCACCTCGCCATGCGGGAGAGCGCCGAGTTCGGCCGCTATGTCGCCCATGTCCGCCACCTCTTCGCCAGCCTGGGCGTGCTGAAGGACGATGCCCCATGAGTACCTCCGGGAATAGCGACACCGGGAACAGCGCCATCGAGACTCTCGATCCGCCCATGCCCCAGCGCCTGCCTACCTCGCTGGTGGAGGCGGGCATGATGGTGGGCCTGCTCGTCGCGGTGCTCATCCTGTGGGAGGCGGCGGTCTACGTCTTCAAGCCGGCGCCCATCATCCTGCCGGCACCCAGCGTCATCTGGCAGGAATTCCTGCTCTCGCCGGGCTACTTCCTCCAGATGTCCGCCTTCACGCTCTACACCACGCTTGCCGGCTTCGGCCTCGCCGTGGTGCTGGGGCTCGGGCTTGCGGTCGGGATCGTCCATTCGAAGTTCATCGAGCGGACGGTCTATACGCTCCTCGTCGCGCTCAACAGCGTGCCGAAGGTGGCGCTGGCGCCGCTGTTCGTGATCTGGATGGGCACGGGTGTCGAGCCGAAGATCGCCATCGCGCTGATGCTCGCGCTGTTCTCCGTCGTCATCGACGCGGTGCTTGGCCTGAGGTCCGTCGACCCGGACATGGTGAACCTCGCCCGTGCGAGCCGGGCCTCGTCCTTCGACATTCTCCGCAAGATCCGCTTTCCCAATGCCTTGCCGAGCATCTTCGCGGGCCTGAAGGTGGCGATCTCCTTCGCGCTGGTTGGCGCGATCGTGGGCGAGTTCGTGGCGGGGTCGGAAGGATTGGGCTTCGCCATCCTCACCGCGCAGGGACAGTTCGACACGCCGCGGGTGTTCGTCTGCCTCATGCTGCTCGGCCTGCTGGGGACGGCGCTGTTCTTCGTCGTCGAGGCGTGCGAGCGCCTGCTGCTGCCCTGGCACGTGTCGCAGCGCGGCGGTGGCGGCTCCGGTCACTGAGGTGGCGGCGCAAGGGAAAGCGCCCCTTTCCGCCATCCTCGCTTTGCTGGCCACGGCCCTTCTGTGGGGCAGCAACCACGCGGCGGCGCGGGCGATCCATGATGCCCTGCCGCTGCCCTCGCTGGTGTTCTGGCGCTGGGCGATCGCGCTCGCGCTGCTGCTGCCGATCGCCTTGCCCGGACTGCTGCGGGAGCGCAGTGCGATCCGCCGAAATGCAGGTCGCATCGCGCTCCTGGGCCTAGTGGGCGTCGGGCTCTTCTCCGTTTGCCTCTATGCCGGCGCCTATCTGAGCCCGGCGCTGGAAGTCGGCCTCCTGAATGCGACGACGCCCATCTGGGTGCTGCTGATCGCCGCCTTTGTCGGCCGAGCGCGGCCCCGCTTCGCGCAGATCGCCGGCATCCTCATCGCCATGGTGGGGGTCACGCTCGTGCTGATGAAGGGGCTGCCCACGGGCCTCGTGGGCTTTCATTTCGGCGCCGGAAATCTCTTCTCCATCGCCGCCGCGGTGCTGTTCGCCTTCTACACCTACAGCCTCGGGCAGAACCCCATCGGCATCTCGGCCCTGAGCCTCACGGCGCTGACGGCGCTCGCCGGCTTCGTGCTGGTCTTCTGTCCCGTCTACGCGATGTTCCTCTGCCTCGGCGGGCAGGATTCCTTCACCAGCGGGCTGCGGGTGGAGCCCGTCAAGTTGACGGTGCTCTACATCGCCGCCGGCCCGACCCTGCTCGGCAATCTGTTCTGGATCTACGGCGCCGAGCGGGTGGGCGCGGCGCGCGCCGGCCCCTTCCTCTATTTCTCGCCGCTGGCGACGGTCGCGCTCTCCGCGACGCTTCTGGGCGAGACGATCACGCCGATGCAGATGGTGGGCGGCGCAGCCATCCTGGCTGGCCTCTGGATCTCAACCCAGGCGGGGGCGGGGCCGGCGAGGCGGGCGCCGAGCCAGTAGGCCCGGCAGCCTCGTGATCGTCAGCCCGACGACTGGACCGTCCTTCCGCTGCCCGTGCCGTCACAGTTGAGCCTAATCGTCAAGGGGAGCGATAATGAGGACACCATCGTTCGGAGCAACGGCGCCATGCGGCCATCGGCGCCGAATTGCTTACGCTTCGCTTGAGTGCACCGAATCCGCACCCTGATTTGATCGCCCTCAATATCAACGGATCGCGGCCGTTTAAATTCTCGGATGACGGTTATTGGCAGCTCGCGTATCGCTTGGGCATGATCTTGTTCCGCATCGGGAGGAAAGACCTCCTCCCGGCGTTGCGTGAATGGGAAGATGGGCAGGCCGCGTACGAGATCTCCGGCGAGTTGCGGCGATTACACGAAATCAAGTCTGCTTTGCTCTGCAAGGCCGACGCGGTGGCGAGCAGGATCGCCATGGTCCACGCTACGCGGCAGGAGGAGGTTTCTCTGAAGCTGGGCGCGCTGCGCTCGTTCCTGGGCGGGAATGAGTTGCCTGCGTGGGTCGGAGAGATGGGGAAGCCCCTCAGGCCGCCAGCTCGTATGACCCAATGAGCAGCTCCGCCGGGATGCCCCACTCACGATGGAGTTGCCGCACCATCTCCATGGTGAGCGCCCGCTTGCGGTTGATGATTTCCGACGCGCGCGAAGCGGAGCCGAAAAGGCGAGTGAGGCCCGCCTGCCCCTCCCCACGTTGTTCCATCACGAAGCGGATGATCTCCACCGGATCGCCTTCCGGAACGGGCCAACGCTGCTCCTCATAGCGCTCCACGAGGGTTGCGAGGATGTCCAGCTTGTCAGCCTCGGGCGTGCCGGGAGCCGCATCGAAGATGCGCTCGATCTCAGCGAGGGCCGCCTTGTGGTCTGCATCGGTGTGGATCGGATGGATTTCCATGCTCGGTCTCCTCAAAACTGCTACACGGTCAGGGCATCGATCCGGTCGGACTCGGCATGGGTGCCGATGAACTTCACGAACGCGATGCTCAGGCGGAAGTTGAAGGCGACAATCAGGCGATAGTCGCCGCCATGGATTTCGAACCACACCCGCTCCCCATTCAGCGCCTTCGCCTCGGAGAAGGTGGCGAGCACGTCGGAGACGGATGCCCAGCGGGCCGCCTTCGCCACTTGCTCCCAGTGCTCCAGCGGCACCCGCATCTCGGGATGACGCTCCCAGAACGCGACCAAGGTGCTGCGGGCGATAATTCTCATGGCAGGGGATGATGCCTTCCCAGTTTGGGAAAATCAAGGAATTTTCCCAAGATGGGAAATCCGGCTGACGCACCTCGGTGTGCTTGCGGCATTATCTGGAGCGCAGCCGAATAGCTGGATCTGAGCCACTCCAGATCTATCTATTTGAATTTACGTTTAAATTTCAATTTCTGAATATCTGGATTTTCTGACCACGGAGAGAGAGAAAAGTGGGATGATCGGTAAGGGGCAAGCCAAGCGGGCTCATGGCTCGCCATGGCGGTTGGAGAACTCCCGCCGAGCGCAAGGAACTGCACGGAGTGGGGCTTGGGGTGGGGTTGCCCGCCCAGTCCGGCCAAATATCGCCGCCAATTAATATGTTAGGCTTGCAAGCTGGCGGAGAGGGGGTCCGACATACTATTGTTCGCCGATGATCGGGCGAGTTCGTTGATGCCAGATTTATCCCATATTTTCCAACGTCGCCTTGCCAGTTCCGATTGCTGGCGCCCGCTGGAGTTCGCTACAATCCGTGTCTCCTGCTAGGGCAGATGCTGGGGCAGAGATGGGACGCGAGACGAAGAGATTGACCGCTCGGACGGTCGCGACGCTGACGAGGCCAGGCCGCCACGCGGACGGCGGCAACCTTTATCTGTCCATCTCCTCGAACGGCGGCCGCCGCTGGATCTTCCTCTATCGCTGGGGCGGGAAGCAGCTTGAGATGGGCTTGGGCTCCGCCCGCGACGTTTCACTCGCTCGCGCCCGCGAACTTGCCGACAACGCCCGTGCGCAACTTGCCGAGGGCCTAAACCCTCTCTCGGCTCGGAAGGCAGAGGAGATCATCCCCACCTTCGGCGAGGCCGCCGACGCGCTGGTGGATGATATCGCTTCCGGCTTCCGGAACGCGAAGCACATCGAGCAATGGCGCATGACCTTGAAGGAGTACGCCGGCCCGCTGCGAACCAAGTCCGTGGCCGACATCACTACCGAGGACGTGCTGGCGGTCCTGAAGCCCCTTTGGGCCACGAAGCAGGAGACGGCTTCGCGCCTTCGCGGCCGGATCGAGCGCGTGCTGGACGCGGCCAAGGCGAAGGGGCATCGCTCCGGCGAGAACCCGGCCCGCTGGCGCGGCCACCTCGATAGCCTGCTGCCGAAGCGCCAGAAGCTCCAGCGCGGCCACCATGCCGCCATGGCCTATTCGGACGTGCCGGCCTTCATGGCGCGCCAACGAGGCCTGAGGGGCAGCACCGCGCTCGCCTTCCAATTCCTCATACTCACCGCCGCGCGCACGGGCGAGGTGAGAGGCGCCACCTGGGCGGAAATCGACCTCGAAGCCAAGGTGTGGACTGTGCCGCCGGCCCGGATGAAAGCCGGGAAGGCCCACCGCGTGCCCCTGTCGCCCGCTGCCATGGAGATTCTGGAGCGCGCGAAGGAATTGCAGCAGAAGCCGGAGGGCCCTGCCCTACTCTTCCCCGGAGCGAAGGCGGACAAGCCCCTTTCCGTGATGGCGTTCGACATGCAGCTTCGGCGGCTCAAGCTCGATGTGACGACGCACGGCTTCCGCTCGTCCTTCCGGGATTGGGCCGGCGAGGAGACGAGCTTTGCCCGCGAGGTTGCCGAGGCCGCCCTGGCCCACACTGTGGGCGACGCCACCGAGCGCGCCTATCGCCGGTCCGACGCACTGGAGAAGCGCCGCAAGCTGATGGAGGCTTGGGCGAAGTACGTGACCGGCGGCTCCGGCGCCATGGTGGTGCCGATGCAGAGAGCGACGAAGTGATGACGCTGAAGCGGGCGCGGCTTGTCTCCCTTGCGAACGTCCACGAACGCCGGCAGACTGCAGTGAACAAAGACGGAACCGATCGAGGCCGACCGTTCGGATGAACCACCATTTTTGGCAATCGCCCCACAGATGGCCGAGCGACTTCGGCAACTATGTATTTTTGCCTCGCGCAACATGCATGGTGGCGCGAGCGATGTTCGGAGACGCCTGGAGCGATGCGTTTTTCGGCATCGGTCCTCTGCCATTTCTACCAGCATCTCGGCAGAAGGCGGGCGCCAGTGCGGGGATGTATGCAGCAATGCTGCTTGGCAGGGAACGCCCCTCCGCAATGAGCCTACCCGAGTTCACCAACGAAGAATGGAGTAGGGCATTAGAACTCGCGGAATATTTTAATAAGGAGCCTCGCGCGAAAAAGGCGATGGCCGAAGATGCCGTTCGAAAATTTTCAGACGAAATATCTTCTGGAAACATCCATATCCATCTTAGAGCTAAAAAAATGCCAATTTGGCATGTTCTTCCATTGGCATGGATATCGGTTATTGGCCCAAGTGCCCTGCTATATGACGGTCGCGTTAATGCTCGTGATCCACGGAAAGATGTTGGCCTAAACGATGACTTCGCGTGGGTGTATGCTGACAAGATTGGGGTAGAGCGCCTGGTCCGGGATTTGGCCCGGCCACTTGGTGGTCAAGTAAACTTGACCGCGGCCACCATTTCGAAAGCTACCAAGATGCTCACGCAACACTTCAGAAGTTTGAAAGACCTCGGAAGGGATCCAGAACAGGTTACTAGGGAAGAGGCAGCGGCAATCGTGGGAATGGATGCCAGCAGCAAGCCATTCAAGAACGATGTTTGGCCCAACGCCCGAGTGGCTGCCAACCTTTCCAGGAGAGCTACCCCTGGACCAAAAAGATCAAAGTCCACCGCATAGCTAAGCCGCTGAGTTTGGACCGCTAATCGGTGCCCTATTCGGTGCCCGATTATATTCGGTCCCTTTGTTAGCCCATCTCGCGAATGCCAACTTTCGCTCATCAGCCGAGCACGTTCGCTCGGCTCCTGATGAGCGAGGTTCCAATGGCTCACGCCGCCACTGTCGCCCCCACGCCTGATTTCTCGGTCACCCGCGCCGTCCGTGATCCCGAGCCCGCCGCCTTCGATACGCTGCAGGCCGCCCGCTACATCGGCATCGGCAAGACGATGCTGTTCGATGAGATCAAGGCGGGCCGCATCCCCACGCGGAAAATCGGCCGTCGCACGCTGATCCTTCGCAGCGACCTCGACGCCTGGCTGGCCGCCATCCCGCCCCGCAACGCCGCCTGAAACGCGAACACCCGACGCTCTGGTCAGCGCCGGGTGCGGATTGTCGCGTCGAAACCACCCCTTCCGAGAGCGATTTCCATGCCCCATTCTATGCCACAGGCCCGCCGCGCGGGCAAGATTCCCCCGCCCACCTCGAGCACGAAACCTGCTGGGCGCATCCTGTCTCCCCTCCATCTGATCGCGCACCGCATCGCGTATCGCACCGGCATCCCGTTCGAGATTGCGCGCCTTCATGCCGAGGCTGCGGGCCTCGGGAAGGAGGTGGCCCATGGCTGAGGTGACCCAGATGCACATCCGCCTCGGCACCGAGGGCCCGGCCCTCACGGTGAAGGGTCGCATGGCATGGGCGCTCCACGAGCTGGTGCGGGCCGGCGAACTGGGCTGCACGCCCATCGAGCGGCCGGCGCCGCGTTGGAGCCACTACATCTTCAAGCTTCGCAAAGCGGGCCTCGCCATCGAGACGGTGGATGAGAGCCACGGCGGCGCCTACAGCGGATGCCACGGCCGGTACGTGCTGCGGACGCCGGTGCTGGTGATCGAGGAGGTGCGGCGATGAACCCGCGCGCCATCCAGCGGCGCGTGGAGCGCCTGACCCTCAAGAACGAAGCCGTCACCGACGCGGACGAACGCTTCTTCGCCCGGTTTCGAGAACGCCGGCATCGCATTCGGCTGGCATCCGAACACGAAGTGGAAATCGCCCGGCTCATGGGCGAGATGCCGCCCGTGCCGGCGAGTTGGCGCTTGTTCGCTGCCATCCGGGCTTTCGATGGTGCCCGCATGCGCGCCTTCGTCCTGCTCCCTGCTGGTGCAGCCGAGAAGGCCGATAGCCTCACCGAGGAAGAGGCCGCCCATACCTTTCGCTGGGTGCTGCGAAACAGCCCGAAGATGCGGGCCGTCCACCAGCAGACCGCAGCAGCCTTCGGGACTGGAGGCGGGGAATGAGCAAGATCCTCCGCTTTCCCGGCCCTCCGAATGCCGGCATGACCTACGCCGTGGAGCGCGACTTCTCCCAATGGTGTGTCGTCCACCGCCGCCGCGGCAAGTTCGTCAAGCGCACCTTCTGTGAGGGCCAGGCGGCCGCCGAGGCATTGGCGGACACGCTGCGCTTGCCGGAGGTCGCCGTACCGGACAGCGTGCTTCATGCCGCGTCCTATGACGACGATGGAGGCGCGGCATGATCCGGCGCGCTTCCACCATCGATCTGCCCCGGCATTTCGATGTTTACGACGGCCTCACCCGCGTTGGCGCCATCATCGAAACTGCCGACGGCTTCGAAGCCTGCAATGCCGATGGGGAGTATCTCGGACATTTCCGACGCCTTCAGGAGGCGGTGCGCGCAATCCCATCCGGAGCTTCCGCCCGCCGCCCCTCGCTCCAGACCGGCGCCGAGGCGCACGCGATGGGAGGCGCGGTATGATGGATCTGCGCTCCATCGCCAGCGCCCTCGGCGGCGAAATCGTCGGGCGGCAGGTTCTGGCCCCTGGCCCCGGCCATAGCCGGAAAGACCGATCCCTCGCCATCGTGCCATCGCCCCGCGCGCCTGGCGGCTTCCTCGTCCACTCGCATTGCGGTGACGATTGGAAGGAATGTCGGGACCATGTGTGCGACCTGCTGGGCATCGCACCGCCCGAGCGGCGCCGGCCGCCCACCCGCGAGGAACGTGCGCAGCGCCGCGAGGCGAATGCCCGCGCGGCCGAAGATGCGGCGGTGGACACCGCCAAGCGCACCAGGTGGGCGCTCGGCATCTGGGGCAAGAGCGTCGACCCGCGTGGCCGCATCGTGGAAGCGTACCTGAAATCCCGCGCTTTGCCGCTCGGCGAGGAGCTTGCCCGCACCGTCCTGCGCTTCCACGGCAGCCTGCGCTATGGCGAGGCGAGCCATGCCGGCATGGTGGCGTTGATGCGGGACATCCTCACCGATGAGCCCTGCGGCATCCACCGGACGTTCCTGGCGCCGGACGGCCGGAAGATCGACCGCCGCATGCTGGGGCGGGCGAAGGGCGCGGCCATCAAGCTCGATCCGCTGGACGGTCCGGCCCTCACCATCGGCGAGGGAATCGAGACGGCGATGTCCGGCCGGCTCTTCGGCTTTGCACCGGCATGGGCGCTTGGATCGGCGGATGCCATCGCCTTCTTCCCGGTACTGCCCGGCGTCGAGCGCCTGACGATCCTGGGCGAGACCGACGACAGCGGTGCCAATGAGAGGGCGGTGAAGGCCTGCGCCCGCCGGTGGCTCGCCGCCGGCCGCGAGGTCGTGCTGGTGCAGCCTCGCATTGCCGGCGACCTCAACGACGTGCTCAGGGAGGCGGCGCATTGACCTTCGCTCAGGCCCGATCCTCTGCCGCCTTCGAGACCCGTCACCTCACGCCGGACGATGTGGCGGATCATCGGACAAACGACCTTCTGACCGAGGATAATGCCGCTGCGCGCTTTGCCGAGCTGTTCGCCGACAAGCTCAGGTTCTGCCACGACACCGGGGCATGGTTCGAGTGGACCGGGCCGGCATGGCGGAGGAACCGCACCGGCCTCGCCTTCAACTGGGCGCGTACCCTTGCTCGCGACCTCGCCGAGAGCGAGCCCGACAAGGTGAGGTACATCACCGGCAAGACCAGCTTCGCCGGCGGCGTCGAGAAGTTCGCGCGCGTCGACCCGGTGTTTGCGGTGACCATCGAGGTGTGGGACCGGGACCCGTTCCTGCTGGGCACGCCGGGCGGCACCGTGGACCTGAGGACGGGGCTGCTGCGGCCGGCCAATCCCCGCGACGGCATCACGAAGCTCGCGGGCTGCACACCAGCCACCGAGGCCGATTGCCCGCGGTGGCGTCGCTTCCTCGAGGAAGCCACCGGTGGGGATGCCGAGGCCATCCGGTTCCTGCAGCAATGGTGCGGCTACAGCCTCACCGGCGACACGCGCGAGCACGCCCTGATCTTCGTCTACGGGCCGGGCGGCAATGGAAAATCTGTCTTCCTGAACGTGCTCACCGCCATCCTTGCCGATTATGCCACCACGGCCGCCATGGACACCTTCACGGCGTCCCACAACGACAAGCACCCCACCGACCTCGCCATGCTGCGCGGGGCGCGCCTCGTGACCGCGAGCGAGACGGAGGAAGGCCGGGCCTGGGCGGAAAGCCGGATCAAGCAGATGACCGGCGGCGACACCATCACGGCCCGGTTCATGCGGCAGGACTTCTTCAGCTTCCGGCCGAACTTCAAGCTGACCATCGTCGGCAACCACAAGCCGGCGCTGCGCAACGTGGACGAAGCCGCCCGGCGCCGGTTCAACATCGTCCCCTTCACCCGTAAGCCGGCATCTCCCGATCCCGAACTCGAAGCGAAGCTGAAGGAGGAATGGCCCGGCATCCTGCGATGGATGATCGAGGGATGCGTGGACTGGCAGGCCAACGGCCTTGTCCGCCCCGCCAGCGTGACCGAGGCCACGCAGACGTATTTCTCGGACCAGGACCTGCTCGGGCAGTGGATCGAGGAATGCTGCCGCGTGGAGCGCGAACGGCCCGATATCTGGGACAGGCGGGCCGACCTGTTCGAGAGTTGGACCGACTACGCCCGTGGTGCCGGCGAGGACGCGGGGTCCGCGAAGTCGTTCTACGAGGCGATGATCCGCAAGGGCTTTGAACCTGTTCGCCGGAATTTGGGCCGCGGCTTCCGTGGCATCCAGCTTCTGCCGAAAGCTCACCCCATGAGGGGGCATGACGCATGACGCGCCATGTCGCGTTTTTCCATTATAAGCCTCCTTACGCGCGCGTATCACGTGCGCGCGTGACGGGGCGTTATGCCGGATTTCGCGACACAACGCGTCACGCGTCACGCTTCGTGGCGAAACTGTGGCAGGTCCTGCCCTTCGCGGGGCTTCCCGAGGTCGATATTCCGACCTCGCCTCGCACCGGAAATCCCCGGTTCGCTCGCGTCCTCCTCATACTGAGGACGACCTCTGCTCACACCGCCAGCCGCACCGGCATGCGCATCGACGCCGTAAACGTCTCGAATGCCTGCCACGCCCGCCGCTCCATCTCGGGCTCGTCCGCCGCCTCCATCACGTCGATCAGCGGCTCCGCGTGCTCGGCGAAGGTCTGCGCACGAAGGAAGTCCACGGCGTCGGGAATGGAGTGCAGGACGATGGCCGAGCCGGCGGTGTGGACCTGCAGCGGGCGGATATGCGGGTTCTGCATGGTTTGGTTCTCCGGTTTCAGCGGCGCCCTTGATCGCTTTCTTACCGATGAAACGCGTCCCCACTTTGGGGGACATGTGACAATTCCGGGGAACGCGGCCGTGGTCGTCATTTGTCGTCACACCCCAGCAACATCTGTGCCGGGGCCGCAGTGTCCAGTTTGGGCCACTAGGAATTGGAACGCGCCGAGGGGCTTTGCCCCGGCCTGCATCGGAGACCGAACCATGTCGAACCCTCGCCCGTCGCTCCTTGCCACCCTTCTGCGCGCCGCCGCGGACTGGGCCGGCGCCCGCCATTGCGCGCCCAAGCGCGGGCGTGCCGAACGCCGCCGCCGGTATCGCCAGCGTCTCAAGGATCGGGCCGCTCTGTCCGACCTGTTCCGGAGCCGCTCGGGAGACTTCGCTGGGCAGGTGGTCGCCTTGCAGGATCTGGTCGTCAACCTGAATGCCGAGCGTGACCGTCTGCGCCAGCAGATCGCCCTTCACCATGAGCTGATGGAAGACCTCGGCCGGCGCAATGCCTGCCTTCTGGACCTCTGCGCCGCCTCCCAGCACGAGGCCGAGCACTGGAAGCGCTTCGTCGAAGGCGAGCGGGAGCGAGAGGCCGACCTTGCAGAGAAGCTTCAATTAAATTGATGGGTTAGTCTCTAGTGGACTCCAGTGGACTTTGGCGAAATGTAATACATCAAACAATTCAATTGATGACTGCGTAGTTAGATTACGCGAAGTGCGGTACTCTTCACCGACTGGAGATTTGAAGATGTCCGCAACCCATATCGAGGTGATGAGCCTCCGAGGCCCGCAGGGCTTCAACGCGGCGATCAACGAAGCCGCAGCGCGGGAAAGCCTCAGGCCGAGCGATTTCGTCCGCCGCGCCATTCTGGAGCGCATCGAGCGTGCCGGCGTCACGCCCCCGGCCGTGAAGCCGTTCGCGCCCCGCCATTCCCCCGAGAATGGGGGGCTCTGACATGGGCACGTTCGACAGCCTGTTCGGCAACCAGAACTCCGAGCGCGCGCAGCAGGCCACGATCAACGGCCTCATGGTGGGCTACAACAAGGGCAACCGCGCACTCGACAAGGGCTTGGCGGACGCCACCGGCTATTACGACCGGTCGCTGACCGAGACCGATCCCTTGAAGCAGACGTACGGCAAGGGCGTGGACATGCGCGCCAATGCCCTTGGCCTGAACGGGACGGAAGGCTCACAGGCCGCGCTTCAGGCCTTCCAGGCGGGCCCGCAGTACCAGTGGAACATGGACAATACGCTCCAGGCCCTGGGGCGTTCGGCGGCAGCGGCGGGACGGCTGAATTCTGGCAATACCAGCCTTGATTTCATGAAGGCGGCCTATGGCTTGTCCAACGGCGCATGGAACGACTGGCTCGGCCAGCTCGGCAGCTACGACGGTCTCGCCTCCAACACGGCTCAGAGCCGGACCAATACCCTGCAAGGCCTCGGGAACCTCAATTACCAGACCGGGAACAACAAGGCCGACCTGGCGTGGAAGATGGGCCAGGGCATTGCTCAGGCCGGGGCCAATGCCGAGTCCTCGCGCGACGCCGGGCTCGGCGGACTGATCGGGGCCGGGCTGAACTATGCCACCGGCACCAAGCTTTTCGGGTGACACCATGGTCGACTTCAGCACCCCGAACATTCAGGCTCGGCCGCTCGTTTCCCTTGGCGGCATGGCCATCTCGGATGCAATTTCCCGCATCCCGGCGAACCAGCAGGCAGCGTGGGAGAACCAGCAGGCTCGCCAGCTTGCCGACACCCGTCGCTCCACCCTAGCGGGGCTGGGCACCACACCTTCAGGGGAGCCCGACTATGCCGGCGCTTCCCTACGCCTCGCGCAAGGCGGCGACCTCCAGGGCGCGCAGTCGTTCGCCACGCTGGCCATGGCGCAGGGGCGGCAGGGCTACCAGCAGAAGCAGGACAGCATTCAAAACGATTTCGAGCGCCAGAAGCTCGACATCATGCGGCAGCGGGCCGGCAACGGCGAGGCGCCGAAATACGGTGTCGCGCCGCAATACGGCGTGGATGCGAACGGCAATCCCGTGATCCTGCAACTGGGCAGCAACGGCACGGTGACGCAGCCGAAACTTCCGGCCGGGGTGAGTCTGTCCAACAAGCCGATCCAGATGGACGCCGGCACCCATTTCGTCCTGATCGACCCCATCACCCGCCAGACGGTTGGCACTGTGCCGAAGGACGTGGCGGGCGCCGCGCAGCAGAAGGCCGTGGGCACCGCCGCAGGTCAGGCGCAGGCGCAGTTCCCCGGTGCGGAGGGTATGGCGAGCCAGATCGGCCAGCACGTGAACGACCTGGCGAATGACCCCTACCTGCCGAGCATGGTGGGGCCGCTCGCATCTCGCCTGCCGAACGTGTCGGCCGACGCCGCGCGCGTGCAGGCGCGCATGGACCAGCTCAAGGGAGGCGTATTCCTCCAAGGGTACAACATGCTCAAGGGCGGCGGCGCCATCACGGAAGTGGAAGGCCTCAAGGCCGAGAACGCCATGGCTCGCCTGAGCGCCGCGCAGAACCTCCAGGATTACAAGGCGGCTCTCGGCGAGTTCCGCGATGCTCTCACTACCGGCCTAACCAAACTGCGGGCGCAGGGCGCGATGGTGCCAGGCGGCCAGGCACAGGGCAGTGCTCCCGCCCCCGGACAGAGCGGCGGCCAGTACGCCCCCGGCGGGATGCAGCCGGGCCCGTCCGCCCGACCTCAGGGAGGTGGAGGCGACCCGCTTGCGCAGGCTCGTGCGGCCATCGCCCGCGGCGCCAATCGTGACGCTGTAATCCAGCGTCTTCAGCAGATGGGCGTAAACCCGGCGGGGCTTTGAACCATGCAAGGTGCCTTCGACGACCTCATCCCCTCCAGCCCCGCGCCGCGCATCACCACCTATTCGCCGCAGCGCGGCGGGGATCGGATGGAGGGCGGATATGAGGCGGCGCGGCCGGGACCGGACGGGCAGGCCGTCGTGCGCACGCTGGAAGACTTCCGCACGGGGCAGGCGCCCTATGTGACCATTGCCGGCAACCCCGCGCTCTATGGGCGCTCCTACACCATTCCGGAGGTGAGCTATCAGGCCGGCGGGCAGCGCCACGTGCTGCGCGACGTGCCCGTCGTGGTGCACGACACCGGCGGCGCGTTCCGCAATGCCCCGGAAGGCCGGTTCGACGTGCCTGTGGGGCGCGACCTCGCCCCGGCCGACACCAATCAGGGCTTGAGCGGCGTTCAGTTCGTGCCGCGGCAGGGTGGCGCCATGGCCTATTCGGATCAGCCCATGCTTCCCGCGGGCGCACAGGCCATCGAGGGGGCCATGCAACCCGGCGCGGGGCCGTCGGGTCTGTTCGATGATCTGATCCCCCCGGCTCGCCAGGCCAGCGCCGGCCTGTTCGACGACCTCATTCCGAGCCAATCCCAGCAGCCCGCCCCTTCCGGCGTCTGGAATAACCTGACGGCCGGTGCGAACGAAGCCATCTATTCGACCTTGGGCGCGCCGGTGGATGCCGCCACTTGGCTCACCAACAAGGCCGTGCAGGGTATCAACGCCGCGACGGGTGCGGAACTGCCGCAGGCTCGCCCCAACCTGCCGGGCTCCAGCCAGTGGCTCGCGGGCGTCGGCGAGGCTGTTGGCGTGAACGACCCTGCCAAGGTGCAGGCCGGCAGCATGGGCGAGAAGCTGGCACGCGCCGCTGGCGCCGGTGCTGGTGGCATGCTTGCGCCTGAGGCTATGCTGGGCGGCTTGAACCGCGCCGGTGTGGTCGGTGAAGGCGCCATGAACACACTCGGGCAGGTCTTCGGCCGCTCGGCCTCGGTCGGCGATGCCGCGGTAAACGCTGGCGTCGGCGCCGCGGCTGGTGTCGGCGGGCAGATGGCGGGACAGGTTGTTCCCGAACCGTGGAAGCCGCTTGCGGAGACGGTCGGCGGCATGGCCGGGGCCGGCGTGGGTGTCGGTGCCGTGGCGGCCGGGCGCGGCGCGGCTGGCCTGCCGCAGGCGTGGCGCGACTTCCGTCTGTCCGATCCGGCGACACAGGAGCGCGTGGCCGGTGAGCGCCTTCAGCAGTGGGCGACCGACCCCGCCGCGGTGCGCGATACGCTGGACGCGGCGGCGGCATCTAAGCAGGTCGGCATGCCGACCGAGCCCGGCGCCGTGGCCCGCAATCTGGTGGCCGGCTCCGAGCCCACGACCTTCCAGTTGACGGGCGACATGGGCCTTGGCGCGCTTGAGCGCACGAGCGCGGCGCAGAACCCGGCCGAGTTCATGCAGCGCAGGGCGGACCAGAACACGGCCCGCGTCGGCGCGCTGGAGGCGATCCAGCCCAAGGGCGCGCCGGAGCAGGTGGTGGGCGTGCTGCGGCAGAACCTCGCCGCGTTGGACCAGCAGACCGGGCAGGCGCTGGAAGCCGCGACCGCCACGGCCCGGCAGGCCACGGGCAGGTTGGGCGGCGAGGGTGCGCCGGAAGCCTATGGCGGCGCGATCCGCCAGAGCATCATGGACGCCCGCAGCGTGGCCAAGGAGCGCGAGCGCGCCCTGTGGCAGGCTGTGGACCCCAATGGAGACTTGAACCTTCCGGCGACGGGCGTGCGTGACACGGCCCGGACCATCGTGAAGGGGCTGGAGAAGTCCGCCGCGCCGTTGGCCGGCGAGGAGCGCGCCACCATCGTCACCGCCCTGAAGTATCCCGATGTGGTGCCGTTCCGCGAGATGACGGCGCTCCGCAGCCGGGTCTCGGACGCCATGCGTCAGGAGATGATGACGAACGGGCAGTCCCGCGTGTATGCTCGCCTGTCGCAGCTTCGCGGTGCCATCGAGCGTGATATTGAGAACGCCGTGGCCGCGAAAGCGGAGATGGAACAGCAGGCGGTGCAGGCCGGCGCGATGTCCGAAGAGGACACGATGGCGGCGGCAATCGCGCAGCTCCAGCGGGACCAACAGGCTTGGTATGAGCGACGCGCCTCCGAGACGTCCATGGGGCAAGGCGTTGCAGAAGGTGGTGGCGGAAATGCCGCCTTCGGACCGGGCCGAGTTCATCCAACACCTGGAGGCCAAGTACCGGGCGGAGGGGGATTTCGCGATGCTCCGCGAGATCAAGGCGTACAAAGCCCTGGCATCTTCCCCGCCGATCTCCAGCCCAATTTCGATGAAGGCGCCGCAGGACGATTGAAGGCTGCGTCCGAGGCGACGAAGCAGCGGGCTCAGACCTTCGACAGCGGCCGGGTGGGCGGCGCCATCAAGCGCTCCGGCTCCACCGGCCCTTTCCAGATGGAAGCCTCTGTCGTTCCCGGCCGGTTCTTCGTGGCCGGCCCGCGCGGGTTCGAGGCCATGCAGTCGCTGCGCAACGCCTCTCCCGGCGCGATGGCGCAGGTCCGGGAATATGCCATCAGCACGCTCCGCAAGGCCGCGCAGAGCCCCCTCGACGGCACGCTTGACCCCGCCAAGGTGCAGGCGTGGCGCCAGAAGCACGCCGACGCCCTTCGTGCCATCCCCGAGGTGGACCGCATGCTTGCCGACCCGGTGCAGGCGTCGGAGACGCTCGCGCGGCTCGCCACGGCCCGCAAGGAGCAGATGGACGCCTTCCAGCAGGGCGCCGTCGCTCGGCTGCTCAACGTGGAAGACCCGGCCGACGTGTCCAAGATCATCGGCGGCATCTTCTCGCGGCAGGACGCCGTGCAGCAGATGGCCCGCCTCGCCCGCGAGACAGCAGGGAATGATGAAGCGCGGCAGGGCCTGCGCAGGGCGGTGGCGGATTTTATCGAGAAGCGCTTCATCTCGAACACAGAGGCGGCCACGAGCGAAGAGGGCCTGATCCGGGCGGACAAATTCCAGGAGTTTGTGAAGCAGTCCGTTCCGGCGCTGAAGCATGTGCTGTCCGGCCCGGAAATCATGGTGCTCCACGCCATCGCGGCGGACCTGAAGCGGGCAAACCGCTCCGTCACGGCGGTGAAACTGCCTGGCGGGTCGAACTCGGTGCAGGACGCGCTAAGCGTCGGGAAGGCGAACAGCGCGCAAAGCTGGCTATCCCGCATCCTGTCGCCGGGCGCGCTCGCCAGTGCTGGCGCGGCGGCGGGGAGCGTGGTAGGCGGCGCGCTGGGTGCTGCGGCCGGCGGAGCGGGGGGCGCTCACTTCGGGCGCGTCATCGAGGCGATGCGGCAGGCCGGCCTTCAGAGCGTGGACCAGATCGTCACCGACGCGATGCTCAATCCCGAACGTGCCCGTGCCCTGCTGGCGCAGGTGAAGGGCGAACCCACCACGGGGCAGGCCATCAGCCTTGCCCGGGTCTACATGCGCGCCGCCGTGGCGGCAGATGCGGATGCCCCGGAAGACAGCGGCACCCGACGCCAGTCCAACGCCCCGAACCCGCCCCAAGCCGCCCCCGCGGTGCAGCGCTCGTTTGGCGATTTGATCCGGTAGGACGAAGCACGATGGATGACGAAAAGGATCAGGAGCGCCGGCACCGCAACGAGCGGGGCCAGTTTGTGACGGGCCATGCCTCGCTCGGCGGACGCCCCAAGGGCTCCCGGAACCGACTGGGCGAGGAGTTCCTCGAGCGGCTCTATGCCGACTTCGCGGAACATGGGCCGGATGCCATCGCCCGCGTCCGCGAGGAAAAGCCGGACCAGTACCTGCGCGTGATCGCCTCGCTCCTGCCCAAGGAGGTGAAGGTGTCGACCGAGGCCGACCTCTCAGACGAGGAACTGGACCGCCGCATCCGCCAGCTTGCGGCGGCGCTCGACCTCACGTTCGGCGAGGGCGGGGTGGTGCATTGAGGGGTGGCATGAAAGGCCGCAAAGGCCAACGCGACGCTCCCGGCACCCCGGAACGACAAACCTTTAGACTACGACTAGTTTATACAGTCGACTTTTTGCACCCACTTTTTCTACGGCGTCGAAAACAGACTCGGCAAATAGATACGACTTCGCCATGCTTACGCGAAACTCTCCAGTTGAAAACATATCATGAAATCTGTCCGCATCGCTCTTTTCGACAAGAAATTCAATATATCCACGGATTATCGACTCTATAGAGACGTGAGCGTCGGATAGGTCGGGGATGGAAAGCATCCACTCCAGCCGCTCCGTTGGAGACAAGGATACCATTTCACGCACGTCTGATGGAGCAACGGAGCCAAATAGTCTGTACTTTGCGAGAAGAAACATTATTCCCGAATAACAAGTGAGAAGCCTGCTATGCTTGAGGGTATAATTTTTCTTGCGTCTCTTTATATTCTTTTCTTCCGGCTCTTTTTCAGTTCTTGCTTCATAGTTTACGCACAGCGTGCGCCAAAGTCGCAATATGTCGTTTACCAAAAATGCCGGAATAAATTCATCTTTATGGTCTTCATAGTCACGCCAGTAAGCTGCAATTACATCATCGATTATCTCTCGATAAACATCAACGCCAATTAATGGCTTGCTCTCCAAAAGCAAAAGCAGCCGTGCAGTAAATGTGTTTAAGGCATCATCTTCTGGCTTTCCGAGTTTATCCTTTATGTCTTTTATGGTGTAGTGCGATAAATATTGCCCATCACCGTCGAAGTCTTTAATGCCGAGCTCTCTGGTCGCCTTGATTAGGTCAGCTTTAAGGCATATCTCGTCCAGCTGACGCAGGCGGCTTTCTGGCTTTTTTGCGCTCTCGTCTTTTAGTTTGCTTACGATAAACAGGTCCAAATCACTGTCCGAGCCAGCCTCGCGCCTGCCGAACGACCCGGTGGAATAGACGCAGGCAGAGCCTCGAATTAATGCCTCTGCACTCCCAAGGTGACTGCGAAGGCTTTCCGTCCGATGGTCGGTATCTTTCCTGCGCGCAGCCAACTCGGACATCAACGCCCCTCCCACTCAAACACGTTGGCAAATATTTCGGCTTGCTCAATAGCATCGTCTAGAGCGTTGTGAGTGTGCGCGCGACTTGAGGAAAGCCGAGACGGAAGTTTCGAGCGACTTGCCTCTGAAATGGGAATTCGAGCCTTGACGGCCATTGCGGTCTTAAGGTCAAAGCAACGCGAATACCCGAATGGAGAGCCTTCCTTCGTAAATTGAACGAAGTACCAATATAGCCACGCCCAATCAAAACTGACCGGATAAGCTACAAGAACAGGGCGCGCATTACCCGCAACGTTTGAAATCCACTCGTTCGCCTCTGACATAGCTCGCTGAGGGTCCATGCCTCGTACGCAAAGAGCATTTCTGTCGAGGCCATTTACCTGCAAAGCCTCCGGTTGGAAGTTATTAGAGATGGGCTGCATCTCTCTGTAAAAGGTTTTATGATACCCACTTGGGCGCAAGAATCTTTTGCCATCAAAGGAGCCCGCATACACCAGTGCGAACGACAAAAGAGAGTACGTCCCGGGAATGGGCCCGTCCGTCTCAATGTCCGCTGAAAAATAAGCATCTGTCGTCGTGGGCGCGCTCCTAAACCTGTCATCGCTCTCTGACAAAGCCGCCACCATGCTCCCGTGAATCGCGTAGTTCATCCTAGTGGCCTCACTCTTCCCACTCCATCGCAGCAGGCGTGCATCCTGCCGCGTCACTCCCCACCGGTTGGCCTTCAAACTCGGCCTTAGGTCAACAGTTCGGGTTCTAGTTTGGCACGGATTCGGTGCGCCGTCCTGTCGGATCGGGTCGTCTGACGGGGTTTGGGCTAGCTCACAACCCCTGCCTATATCTTGTCACCAGATTTCGCCCGTAGGCGCCTTCCGGCGCTCCTTGTGCGCCTCGCATAGGCGATGATGAACTCGGGCTGGTCGGGCCGCAGCGGCGCGCCATCGGCACCCCTTAGCATCGGGCCGCCGCGCCAAGCGTAGTAGTAGACCCGCTTGGACCCGTCGGCGAGCGTCTTGGTGGCGCTAGCGAGCCCCGGCAGCTTTTGCCGCATTCCCCTCGCGCTCCACGCATCCCACGGATGCCTCGATGCCCCTTCCGGGCGCCGACGAGTCATTGTCGTCTCGACCGACATTGATGCCGAGACCGGTGCCGCCGCCCAGGGCGACGCCGGCGCCCATGCCGCCCGGTCCCGCGCCATCCTTGCTGCGCTCTCCTTTTTCCTTGCCCCTCGAGGAGGGCGATCGGGATGGACCTTGCCTCGGGAGTTCAAGGTCCGGTGGGACCGGATCAAGGTCGAGCGCCTCGCGGATGAAATCGCGCAGCGAAACGACAAGGTCATGGGTGTGCACCGGCCGGCCGGCGACCAGCTCCGCAACGGCTTTCGCAGCGAGGCGCACATGCTCCTCCGTGCCCAGCAAAATCACATCGGACAGTGCCGCTTCGACCGCATCACGAATTCTGCGGGCCCGGTCGGAGCCTGCAGTAGGATTCAGTCCGGCGCCGGTGGTTTCGTCGGGTTCCCGCCGCCGGAAATCGCGGAGATGGGTCGGATCAACCGTGAGCGTCCCGGTAAACGACCCGCCCAGGGTCTTGTAGGCCGTGATCAAGGTGCGGAGCCGCTCGTTGATCTGGCGGTTCACGCGCTCCCTGCGCTGCCGGATCGTAAACATCGCCAGCAGACGGATGCCCACTCCAATGATGGTGAAGAGGGCGAGGCCCGCAAGGCCGAGGAGCAGGCTCCGCCAGGAGCTGAAATCGATCCCGTGCAAGTCGCATCCGCTATGGTTGGGGTGGGCCGCCCTGCCGCCAGCACGATCCCATCGGTAACTCCGTCGGAAAGAACTGGTTCACGAGTGCGGTGCCCCACGCACGCGCCGATCCACGTTTGGCTTGATCGCTGGTCTCAAAGCGTCCGGAGCGAAGTATCATTGTGGCGAATGGTGGGGGCGGAAATGAGAGTAGACCAGCTGTTGGACGCCGCTGTGGAGGATGCGCGTGAGCGCCACAAGGCGGTTATCGAATTGATCCGATTTACGGACCAGCAAGCGATATCCTTGCTAAATTTTCATGCTGCGCTTGGCGTGGCACTTGTATCCGGCGCGGCGGCTTGCCTGGGCAAGGACCCCCTTGTGCCGGCATTCGTCGGGATCGCCTTCGGCGCAGGTGCCATTTGCTTCATCGCGGGGGCATGGTGCGCGTTAAAAGTGCAGGCATCAGCCACCATTTCGTTGCCCGGAAGAGAGCCCAAATTCTGGATATGGGCTGCTCACGGCGAAATCGGTAATGATTTAGTATTCGAAGAATATATGAACAGCTTAGCGCGAGGACAAATAAAAAACGACGAGGCAAATATCTATGGCGTAAAATGGTTGAAGCGCGCGCGGGCGTGTGTATTTGCAGCACCGATCGCAGCCATATCTGCGTCCGGCGCTGCATATTTTTCTGTTAATCTTCTATCTTTGGTGACCGGATAAACGGTGGGACTTCAAGTTTCGTATGGTACGTCTCAACTGGAGGGGGCGGTGGGCCGCTGTCAGGCGGGTTGGATGGAATGGTAGGCTCTTTTGGTTTGGGATCTTTTTCCTCTTCCATGCTCGTCCTCCCCGTGTAGAACCGCGAAATGCACCCACATCCTGCCAAGATAAAGAATAAGAGTCGATGGGTGCCCAAAAAAGCCCGTCATTGAGAGCGGTCTAGACGATTCGGCGGCGCTGGTGATCATAAGGCGGCAACGTGCGCCGGATGCCAACATGGGGCGCGCCGGGAAATCGGGGGCGGACTGCCCGGCTCAGACCCGGGCAGGCCTGGGACAGGCCGCAGAGGCGTGCGTCGGACGAGTTTAATAGCCACGCTGAGCGCCAGAACGCCTTGCGGGCGGAGGGGGACGTTGGCTCCGGCCGGCGTGGTTTGCAGCGGCACGGGGTTCCGCGTCGCGCGAACCAGATAGATGATCACCTGGGCGTTGCTGGTCTGGCTGTCGAGGCCGACATTCGCAAAAGCTATCGGCAGCAACGATGAAGGGCCAGAGGGTTTCCCCCGAACGGGCGATGCCATCCTCGGCCCGGGGGCGCATATCACACCAGCTTCATCCGCCTGGGCGATGATGTCGGGCGGCTTCCCGATGGGAGATGGCAATGCGCAAGTGGCTCCTCGCTGGCATTCTCGCGACCGTCCTCTCTGGGCCTGCTGCAGCTTGGTGGGACGGCGGGCACATGCAAATCGCCTATGTCGCCTATAAGCACCTCGATGCGCCCGTGAAGGACAAGGTCGACGCGCTGCTCCGCCTCAATCCGGACTATGCGAAGTGGACCGCCGCGGCCCCCGACCCGAACACGGCTAAGCTCTACGCCTTCATCCATGCGGCCACCTGGGCCGATGACATCAAGACGAAGGCATACAACTACACCCGTGACAAAGTGACGGAGCCGGCCGCGGGGCAGAACATCGGGTACGCCGACCGCAACCAGCATTCCTTCTGGCATTACAAGGACGTGCTCTATACCCCCGATGGGTCGCCCCTGCCGCAGCCTGATCCGGTCGACGCGGTCACGCAGCTGAAGCTCATGATTAGGGCTCTGCCGCCCACCTCTGGCGCCACGGATGATGTGCGCTCCTACGATCTGGTGTGGATGCTGCACCTGGTCGGAGATCTGCATCAGCCGCTGCACGCCGTGGGCCGGTATACCCGCGAGATCCCCGACGGCGACGCCGGCGGCAATGCCGAGAGCGTCATCCCCGCGACGGGCGAATCCATCGCTCTGCACGCCTATTGGGATCGCATTCTCGGCGGCTATGTCTCGCCGGCCGGCGCAGTGTTCGACGCGGACAACGATGGGATCGCGGACATCAAGGTGAGCCCCGCGGCGGCGCAGGTGGTGGACCCGGAGGCGTGGGTGCAGGAGAGCTTCGAAGTCGCGAAGCAGTTTGCCTATGCGCCGCCAGTCGGCAACGGACCGAACGCGGTCCTGCTTACTCGGGACTATGAGACGAACGCCCGCAACATCGCCCGTGCCCAGGCGGCACTAGCGGCGGCGCGACTTGCGAATCTGATCAACGCGGCGCTGAAGTAGCTTAGGCGCGGCGCACCCCTGTGGGCTATGTTCGTCGCCCCGTGGGACTGGCGGCAGGGCGCGCGATGAAGGACGAGCCTTGGACCTCACCAGATGCGCCGCGATGGAAGCGGTGGGCAGGCAACATCATCTTGGCCACCTGCGCTCTCGGGGCCTGGGTGCTCTTTCTCCTTGATCCGATCGTTCGGCTCTGGCGCTGGTGGTTCGGCGTCTGACACTTCGGCACCGTCGAACGGCGTCCCGACCGGTGATAGCCTCCCTTCACCGGCTTCGTCCGTGGGAGGGAATCATGAAGACGCTCGCACTTGCGTTCGCCCTGCTATCGCTTTCTCCAGCCGCCGCCTCGGCTGATACCTGCGTCGCCAATGCGGACGCAAAGAAGCTCGCCGGCGCGGCGCGCACCAGCTTTCTCACGAAGTGCCAGAAGGATGCGGCCGCAGCCTGCAGCACCCAGGCGACCGAGAAGAAACTCCATGGCGCGGCGCAGACCAGCTTCACCACCAAGTGCGTCAAGGATGCCGTGGGGCAGTGATCGCCTTCGCCCCTCAGCTGGCGGATTGGGCCGATGGTGGGCCCATCGGCGCGTGGCCTTGCGGCCAGACGATGTTCGGCGCGGCGTCCGCTGGCTTCTTCCCCTTTGGATAGAGGATGACCCGCAGCGGGTTCGGAGTGTGCTCCAGGGTGGCGCCGGACGCCGCGTCGGCGGCGAGGCCGATCACCCCGCCCACGATGGCGTTGCCCACGATCCCGGCGGCCGCGCCTTCACCTGCAATCCGCGTCTTTACCTCGACCTCTTCGGGCTCGTAGCCGGCCTTGGTGAAGGTGACGGAGAACTCGTCCTTCCTGTTCACCGTCATCGTGCAGGGGGTCGTGCAGGTGAAGCCAGTGGAGGTGCGGACATCCGCTCCGCTCGGCTCCGACTGGATCTGCACTTGGCTCGTCGTGCCGCGCGTGATCGTGGCGCAGGCAGCAAGCGATACCCCGGCGCCCATCGCGAGCGCCAGCCTTATCTTCGTGTTCATGAAAGTCCCCTGACCCAAGGGAAGAATGCCAAGGGCAGGGTTGAGAGTCCAGCGGTCTGCTACCGTACAGCGGCCGGAGGCTGGGAATATGGCGCTGCGGTGCGCCTGCGGCTTCGCCACATGCAGAACATGCCCATCCCGCCGAGGAGCCACGCCAGAAGCGGGTGCCAAAAGGGAAACAACAGCACTGTCAGAACGTGTGGGGGTGGACCTGCCACCTGTACGGGTTGGGCGAACACCACACCTTTCAACGAGAGTTTCCCGGGCCATAGCAGGCTCTGCATTGGCTCTCCACCCCAAGTAAAGGGCCGCGGCGGTGCTGCAACGGAGCCATCCGGATTGAAAAATTCGACTTCCTTGGTGCGCCTCGATGCGAGGGCGATTGCTCCCTCCCGCGTCAGGCCCAGGGCAAACTGCCCGCCGCCGTTGTTGGCGAACCAGCCATTTAGGAAGCGGCCGTCGCGGTCGTATCTCTGGATTCGCGCGAAGGGCATGGACGCCGTGACCGTGGTCGCGTCTGGTCCCGTAATTGCTGTCGTATCGAAGAAGGCGGGTAGTTCGACGTGATTCAGAAGGTCGCCGGTGGCGGCCAGCAGAAAGGGGCCAAAGAAGCCGAGGCTGCCGAGGGCGAGCAGGACGGCGCACCACACATGACCGCCGCGGCCGATACGCAGTGCGTCTCTCCACCAGACCGCAAGCAGGATCAGCGAGAATAGCACCATGAACCACATCAGGTATCCTCCAGCACTGAGGATATCACCTCTACCGCATGCGCCTGATAGCCAGATGAAGCGGCAGGGCGAGGGCGACACCGAGCCAGTAGGCCACGATGTTCCACGGGTTGAAGATGCGGCCCAGCAGCAGCGCGCCGGCGAGGGTGGCGCGGAAGGCGTCGAGGGTGGGCGCGTGGTAGAGGCGGAACAGCTCCGCCGCGAGTGCGATGGATGCGGCCACCACGGGCGCGAGCCACCAGCGCATGTCGTCTGTCGCCGCCCCGACGATGAGGAGCACCATGGCGCCCCACAGCACCCCGCCGCCGTAGTTGAGGAAGAAGCCCGGCAGCCCCATGGGCACGAGGCGCCAGACGAGGCCGCCCACCATCACCACCAGCGCCGCGGCGAGATAGAGGGCGGCGCGGCGAAGCCTCTCCTTCTGCGCCCCCGTCACGCCGGGCTCCCTTCGCGTGCCGTCTGAGCGGCGGTCTCGGTGTTGCGCCACAGGGCGGCGGCGACCAGCGTGTAGGAGATCAGCATCAAGAGAAACCACGAGGTGAGCTTGGCCGGCGACACCATGGCCCAGCCCTTCGTCTGGTGGGGATAGAGCCACGCGCCGGCCCCGGTGCCGATGTTCTCGCCGAACCAGATGAACAGCGCCACCAGGAAGAAGCCGAGCAGCAGAGGCATCCGCCGATGGACCTTCCAGACCTTGAAGTGGATCACAGTCCGGCGGAACAGCACGGCCGCCACCACCACCAGGAGCCAGCGCGCATCAAGGCCCCAATGGTCGGTGAAAAAGTTGAGATAGATGGCGGCGGAGAGGACGCCGAGCGTCCAGAGCGGGGGATGGCCGGTGAAGCGGAAGTCGAACAGACGCCATGCGCGGGCGATGTAGCTGCCCACCGCCGCATACATGAAGCCGGTGAACAGCGGCACGCCGGCGAGGCGCAGATAGCTTGCCTCCGGATAGTGCCAGGAGCCAACCGACGTCTTGAACAGCTCCATCGCCGTGCCGACGATGTGGAAGACGAGGATCACCTTCGCCTCCTCCAGCGTCTCCAGCCGGAACGCGAGGAGGGCGAGCTGCACGGCCACCGCAGCGACCACCAGCGCGTCGTAGCGGGGAATGGCGGCGTGCTGCGGATACCAGAGCCGGGTCGCGATGATGAGGGCGAGGAGGATGCCGCCGAACAGACAGGCCCAGCCCTGCTTGATGCCGAAGCGTAGGAATTCGTAGAACCCCGCCATGGCCGGCCCGCGCCCCGCGAACCATGCGCCGAGGCGCGCCTCCCGCGCCGCGAATGCTGCAATGATCGGCCAGTCGTCGCCGGCGCGCGGCGCGCCGCCCTCGATCCACATGACGCATCCCACCCTGTCCCGCCGCGAGATGGCGCTCTCATCCCGGCAATTTCAAGCCTGTCCAGTGCTCCCGTCCGTGGGCCTGTCGCCCTCATGTGCCTGATGCTGCACGTCGTATAGGACCGGAATGGGAAAAGGCAGGGCCGGAGGTGTTCTTGTCGCGGGCGATGGGGGGCAGCCTTTGTTCGGCGCCGCGCAGGCGAGCCTGAGGATAGCGAGGATGATCGCCCGCGTCGCCTTTCCCTGCCGCTCCATCGAGATCAGGCTCGCCTTCCGGCCGAGGAGTGCGACATGCAACTGCGGTGGGCAGCCAGGGGCGCGAAGGCGGCAGCGATGGCCAGAGAGCGCATTGCGAAGACCGGAATGGCGCCGGGTGGAGCACCGATCTGGACAGATCGGGAATTGGCGTTGTTGGCGGTGATCTTCCCCGATTATGAGCGAGCCGTAGCCGTGTTGGAGCGCCGCTCTTACTCGGCCGTGAAGCACAGAGCGCGCTCAATGGGGCTTACCGATTGCCGCCACATCTGGACGGGAGCCGAAGTGGCGCGCCTGCGCAAGCTTTATCCCACGGCGGATCGCCAAACGCTCGCGGCGTCATTTCCTGGAGTTCCATTCAGCAAAATAGAAGCCAAAGCGAAGCACGTCGGACTTCACCGTTTGCGCCGCCCACTAAAACAAACGGGCATACCCGCTATCGATCAAATTCGGGCTCGCGCCGTCGAGCTGAATGTGTCGATGGTCGATTTGGATGCTATGGCGAAGACCAAGACGTACTTTCAGAAGGCGGGCTGGATACGCGGTGTCGTCAACTATCGCGCCATCGGGCGGGCCGCTACCGCCCTCGATGGTCTGGTGGCGGTGCGCTGGAGCTAGCGGCATTAGGGCGCGCCCTTCCGCAGCCTCACGCCCGGCCCCTCGCCATTCTCGGCCACGAAGATGACGCCTGCGCTCGTCATGGCCAGAAGTAGACCGCCCCTGCAACCAGACCGCCAATCGATAGGATCCACGTGACGCGGACGATCCAAGCCCAGTGGCTCAATTCCGCGTCTTGATATCTAGCATGTCCCTCGGTCAGCACGGCCCAGAAAATCAGCCGCTGGGTCGCGATCTGATCCCGCCATATGGCGGAGGAAATCCGCCAGAAAATGATGTGGCCTTCGGGCGATCCGAGACGACGCCATTTATCCCCCGCAATTGACCGAAGCCGCAGAGCGAGCTTCCGAGTTGCGAAGTGATTAGCTAGGCCACAGACATAGACTGCGACCACAGCCGCGAAAAGATAGGGAGCGACGGCTTCACTCACGACTGCGCACTGCCCTTGAGCCTCACCCCCGGCTGCCCGTGGTTCAGGAATTCGATGCCGGCTTCTTCAAGGGCGAGTTGCACCTTGCGCACCGTCATGGCGCCGCTTGTGATCGGCTCGGCGCCGCGAGCCTCCATATTCCGAATGGTGTTGATGCTCACGCCGGATTTGTCGGCGAGCCATTTCTGCTCAACGTCCGCAAGGGCGCGAGCGGCACGAAGCTGATTTCCGGTGCTCAGGGTCATCTTGGTGTTGATACCTAATTTTATGGTTGACAGCAACACGATGTAGGCGCTTAGGTACTAACACCACATTAATGGTGCTGGCACCTAATCGGATGCGCCGACTATGCCCAACCTCTCCCACATCATGCGCCGCGCCTGGTCGCTCCTGCGGCAGTCCATGGCGCCCTACAGCCGGCCGGCTTTCGCCGCTCACCTGCGGCAGGCGTGGCACGAGGCCCGCAACGCCCCGGTGACGGACTGGGCGGTGCTCCAGCGCTTCATCGTCGTGTCGCGCGGCGCACACCGGGCCGAGGTCATCAGCAAGCTGGAGAATGCCCTCGCCGTGGCTCGTGGGCGGACCGCTCAATATCGGCGGGTCGGCGCACCCACCTCATGGACGGCGGCGAAGCACCGCTCCAGCGACCTGATGCGGGTCGCGAACATCGAAGCCATCCTGCGCGCAGAGAAGGCCGCCGCCGGCCTCGCCGCCACCTACACCGCGAAGCGCGATGACGCCGGCTTCGTCCTGAAGCGCAACGGCGTCGAGTTCGGCCGGCTGATCGGCCCCACCGATCGGCTCGCTTTCACCAGCACCGACGCGATGCTCGCCGAGAAGGTGCGCACCGCCGTCGTTCCGTGGGGCGGCGTCCCAGCGGCCCTCGCCAAGGTCCGGGCCGCTGACGAAGCCCTTCGCCTCGCCCGCATCGCCTGATCCCGCCCAACCGAAGGAGCCGCATCCCATGGAACAGGCTGGTCAAGCCCACATCACAGACAACGCGCCCGGGGGTATTCCGACCCGCGCATTGACGGCCTCACGGTGAACGAGCTCGCCGCGTTCTATGACGCGGCGGTGGCTGCTGCCGATGCGTTCGGCGCCCATATGCTGGATCGCCGGATCGGAGACGGCAGCATCGTTGAAGACGCGATGCTCGATTTCGAAACCCACATTGGCGGCCTCACAGACCGGATTGCGAGCGCGATGCAAGCGGCTGTTCCGGGCACGCTCACCGAGCGAGACAACCGCAGCGCAGTCCTGATCCGTCACGAGCTGCGCTGCGGCACTTCCATGGGCGCCATAGCAGCACTCGCCGCGGCACTCGCCATCGGGCGCGCGAGCTAGACCCTTCCAGCGCCCCGCTCGCGCCGCCCAGACTTCCCCATCCTCACCGTCACATCCCTGGAGCCTACCCATGCCGAAGCCCACCGCGGCGGCAAACGCCGCCCCCATGCCTGCGCCGACCCGTCGCGCCCTTCTCAAGGCCGGGGCTGCCCTCGGCACTGTCGCGGCGCTGGCCGTCCCGGTGGCCGTGCTGCCGAAGGCGGAGGCCGCGGAAGCCGACCCGGTTTTCGCCGCTCTTGAGGCCGTCCGCAGCGCCCGGCGAGAGCGCGCCCGCCTCTATCGCAAGGTGGATGGCGAGCACGCGACCGGCGGCATCTCCGCCCTGACGGATGCCGAGGTGATGGCCGCCTGTTCGGCCTATACCGCTGCCCTGCGCCGCGCTGTGCGCACAGTGCCGACCACTGCCGCCGGCATGCAGGGATGGCTTGCCCTTGTGTGGGCCCCAGGTACCTGGGAGGGCGCCATTCCGTCCGAGGAAATGCGCCCCATCCTCGCGACCGTTCGCGCCTATCACATGCGGGAGGCGGCCCATGTCTGAGCCACGGACCCTGTCACGCCGCGGCGCTCTCCTGGGCGCTGCCGCCCTGTCCCTCGGCGCAGCCGTCGCGGGGGCTTCGGCCGCTCCCGTCTCCGATCCTGTGTTCGCGGCCATCGCCACTTTCCGGGCGAAGCGCGCGGCCTTCAATGCCGTCATCAAGGAGCAGGGCGAATATGAAGAGCGCTGCACCGCGCGCGGCGTCTCCTTCTGTGCGCCCTCGCCGGAGGGTGACGAAATCGAGGAGCGATACAACGCGGCCTGCGATGCCGACGCGGATGCGTGGTGGGATTTTCTGAACACTACGCCCACGACGCGCGCCGGGCTTCTCGCCTATCTCGACATGCTGACCGAGAAGGACGGCTACAGCGGCGGCCCGCTGGCCGATGACGAGGCTATGGGCGCCATCTGCGGTGCGATCCGCGGCTTCGTGATGGGGGGCGACCATGCGTGAGCGCGGCTCTTCTCCCTCTCGGCGCGGCCTCCTCAAGGGGGCCGCCGCAGCCGTGGCTGCGGCGGCTCTGGCAAATCTTGCCGCTGCCGATCAGGCCGACGCGGAACTGCTCGCCATGGGGCGCGAGCTGGAAGCTCTGGAAGCGCAGGAGCGGGCCGCCGACGAACTTTCGGATCGGCTCTACGAGGAGGCGGCGCGAACGTGTCCGGCGCCCTCGGCCGCTCTGCTGGCCTATTCCTGGCGGGGTGAACCGCTGTTCCGCGCCTCCGGCGAAGGCTACCGGCTCAATTCCGAGCCATATGGCGCCCTTCTCCAGCGGGCGCGAGGCTGGCAGGACATGGGGGTTTCCGGGGGCCACTATCCCGAGGCGCCGCTGATCGCGGATCTCAAGCGGTGGGAAGATGGGCGCCGCGCGGCCTGCGATGCCAACGGCTGCGCTGCGGTCATGGCGGAAATGGATCGGCTTGCCCGCGCCGGAACTGCCCTGTGCAGCCGCATTGCGGCGACGCCTGCGGCCACGTTGGACGGAATGCGGGTGAAGCTCCAAGCCCTCGCGTACTGTCACCGGGGCGAGCCGGGCGACAAGGGCGAATGGATTACCGAAGTCATCAACAATACCCCGCCTTATGGGCGGGGGTTCACGACTGACGAAAGGCTTGTCTACAGCGTCTTTCACGATGTTTGCGGCCTGCTGGTGGCGGGAGCCACCGCATGACCCGCCGCACCTCCACCGGCCGACCCGGCCGCGCCCTCGCCACCACGCCCCAGCTTCCCTCTGTCCAATTTGAGCACCAGCCCGAGCTGCGTGCCCTGATGATGTTCCCGACGCTGCCGCCGGGCCACATGACGTTCCTCGTGCCCGACAACCGCTTCCACCCTCACCTGCGGCGTGGCGAGTTCGCGGTGGTGGACCTCGTCGACCACCAGCCGGCGCAGGGCGAGCTGTTCCTGATCGCCTACCGTGATCCGCGGATCGAGTGCGGCCGCACCTTCGCCCTGTGCCAGATGGTCGGGCGGACCCGCTATCGCCGGCCGGGCGGCGGCTGGGTGCAGCAGCCCGAGGCCGGTGCCGAGCCCGCCACCTGCTGGATGGCCCGGCACTGGATCCCGCTTGTCGATCCCCAGGACCGCGAGGCCGCTCTGCGCTCCGGACGCATCGGCACCAGCGAAGGCCCGTTCACCACCGAGCATGCGGCCGAGAAGTTAGTGGGGCGCGTCGTGGGGTGTGGGTACCGAAGGCGGAAGAAGCGCGAGCAGCGACCTCGTAAGCAAGGACTTGCCCGGGTGCTTTTGCGATCAGGCCAGAACCACAAAGAGGAGGCGCTACCGAGCGCCTTCCGTTGCCATCCGGGGGCGGTGGGGCGGTGGGGAGCTACAACAGATAGCTCTTACGGACGCGCGGCAAAGCCAGTTCAACGCTGCGGGAATGGGGTCGTCGGCCGGTCGTTCGCGGTCACAAAAACTCGGGGGTTCGAGAGCTGACACCCGCCGACAGCCGCCAGCATTACGGCCATGATTACCAATCGCCCGACCCTGCCCATTCTCACCCCCCCAACCATGTCCATGCAACTATAGCGCGACGACCGTCGCAGAACATGCGACCAAGTAGCATGGCGCAATAGCGCATATCCTCATCAGAGTGTGGGACGCGTCGTGGCGGTGAGGGTGCCCCGGGAATGCAGTCGTGAGTGCCTCCCTCACAGCTTGTTCGATGCCTCGCAGCCAAAGCCATCTGGCACGAGAAGCGACACTCAGGGTAGTGTGATGCTGTTTTAGCAGCCAGCCTTAGCAGGAGAAACAATGTTGTGGAACTTCTTCCGCGGCTTAAGGCGAGTTTTCACAGGACGTGTAGTTAAAAAAATCGACACCGCAATCGGTGGTGGAGCCGTAACAATTTCGCTCCGACTCAAACAAGAACGTGACGGAGATTTATACGTCGTTCTCGTGCGAAATGCCGGGAACTATCTTAGCTATGACCCAATGGACCTAGCTGAGTTTGAAACACTTTTCAGTGCCATGCAGGAAATTCGAACCGCTGCGACGAGGTCACCAAACCTGGCTATCCACTCCAACCGTCCCTAGCTCGCTCGACACAATCTGCCGTCCCGCCCCTTCCCGCGTTATCCCGGTAAATCCCGCTTGTGTCCACCAAGGACCACCACGAGCTAACGCACATGCTAGGGCAGATGCTGGGGCACGAATTCGCCCTGCAACAAATCACGCTTTGTTTTCATATGCTTAGCTATGTAAACTGGCGGAGAGGGGGGGATTCGAACCCCCGATACGGTTGCCCGTATGCCGCATTTCGAGTGCGGTGCATTCGACCACTCTGCCACCTCTCCGCGAGGGCCGGCGGGTGAGCGCCGGGCGTGTGGTTCCGCGCTTCTAGCGGACCGCGCCGCCGACGACAAGCCGTCCTTTG
Source organism: Xanthobacter dioxanivorans (assembly GCF_016807805.1). Classification (NCBI taxonomy): domain Bacteria; kingdom Pseudomonadati; phylum Pseudomonadota; class Alphaproteobacteria; order Hyphomicrobiales; family Xanthobacteraceae; genus Xanthobacter; species Xanthobacter dioxanivorans. Next base: position 1,269,399 of record NZ_CP063362.1, read on the forward strand.
AGCGCGCCCGCATCGTCCCGGCCTCGCGTGCCGCCGCCACCGCAGCGAAGCGCCGCCGCGGTGCGGGCCACGGATGATCAGCAACGCGCTTTGCCCCTTCGGCAAAGCCCCTTCGGCACAGCCACGGATGGCGGCGCAGGGGGCCCGTACAGGGATGACAGCCCGCCCATGGACGTGTGCGAAAGCCGCGCGAAGCCCGTCCTCACGGCCTCGGCGGCAAACGCGCGGCCGGTGTGGCTACACCGCCCTCAGATGCCGCAGCGGGCGGCCCGGCGAAATGGCCTGCGCGGCGGCGACGATGGAGGCGGTGTCGATGCCGTAATATGCGTAGAGGTCCGCCAGCGTCCCGGTCTGGCCGAAATGCTCCACTCCGAGTGCCCGCACCCGGTGGCCGGCCACCGCGCCCAGCCAGCCCAGCGTGGCCGGATGGCCGTCGATCACGCTGACGATGCCGCAATGGCGCGGCAGAGGCTCAAGCAGCCGCTCCACATGGCTCCTGGCCCGGACGTGGCCGCGCTCGCGGGCGCGGGCTGCCGCCGTCCAGCCGGCGTTCAGCCGGTCAGCGGAGGTGACGGCGAGGAGGCCCACGTCGCGCCGGTCCTCGGCGATCAGCGCCACGGCGGCGATGGCCTCCGGCGCCACCGCGCCCTGCACCGCCACCACCGCGTCGCAATTGGGGCCTGGCTCGCGCAGCCAGTAGGCGCCGTCCACGATGCCGCGCCGCTGCGCCTCGGACAGCACCCGCTTCGGCTGCTCCAGCGGACGGGTGGACAGGCGGAAATAGAGCGAGCCGCCGGTCTCGTCGCGCAGCCAGGTGCGCTCGTCGGGCGCCCCCTCCCCGTCGCGCTGCACGTAGTCGAAGGCGAACTCCATCAGCACCGCCAGCTCGTCGACGAAGCAGGGCTCGAAGGAGGCGAGGCCGTCCTGCGCCATGCCGATGAGGGGCGTGGAGATGGACTGGTGCGCCCCGCCCTCGGGCGCCAGGGTGATGCCGGAGGGGGTCGCCACCAGAATGAAGCGCGCATCCTGGTAGCAGGCATAGTTCAGCGCATCGAGCCCGCGACAGATGAAGGGGTCGTAGAGCGTGCCCACCGGCACCAGGCGGGCGCCGAACAGGGAGTGGCTGAGGCCGAAGGCGGACAGGGTGAGGAACAGGTTCATCTCGGCGATGCCGAGCTCCACATGCTGGCCCTTGGGCGAGAACTCCCAGGCGAAGGTGGAGGGAATGCGCTCGCGCTTGAACACGTCGGCGAGCGCCTCATGGGCGAACAGCCCGCGCCGGTTCACCCAGGGGCCGAGATTGGTGGAGACGGTCACGTCCGGCGAGGTGGTGACGATGCGGTCGGAGAGCGCGCTGTCGCCTCTGGCCAGATCCTGCAGGATGAGGCCGAAGCCGGCCTGCGTGGAAATGACCGGGTTGGGCGGCGGCGCCAGCGCCGGCACGTCGAGGGCGGGCGCCGTGAAGCGGCGCGGTCCGGCCTGGAAGAAGGGCACCCGCGCCAGGAAGGCCTCGATCTCGGCGGCCGGACGCTTCAGCCCCTCGAACGGCTCCCATTCCCGCCCCTCGCCCACGCCCATGGCGGCGCGCAGCGCCTCCATCTGGGTTTCCGTCATGAGGCCGGAATGGTTGTCCTTGTGGCCGGCGAGCGGCAGGCCGAAGCCCTTCACCGTGTAGCAGAGGAAGGCCACCGGCCGGTCGTGGTCGATGGCGTCGAATGCGGCGATGAGGGACGCGATGTCGTGGCCGCCGAGATTGGTCATGAGGGCGGACAGCTCGGCGTCCGAGCGGCGGGCGATGAGGGCGGAGGCATCCCCCTGGTCGCCCAGGTCATCCATCAGCCGCTTGCGCCAGGCGGCGCCGCCCTGGAAGGTGAGGGCGGAATATTCGGCGTTGGGGCAGGTGTCGATCCAGCGCCTCAGCGCTTCCCCGCCCGGCTCGGCGAAGGCGGCCTGCTGCAGGGTGCCGTACTTCAGCACGACCACCTGCCAGCCCATCGCCTCGAAGATGCCGGTGAAGCGTTCGTAGAGACCCTCGCGCACCACGCCATCGAGGCTCTGGCGGTTGTAGTCGATGATCCACCAGGTGTTGGTGATCTCGTGCTTCCAGCCCTCCAGCAGCGCCTCGAAGACATTGCCCTCGTCGAGCTCGGCGTCACCCACGAGGGCGATCATCCGCCCCTTGGGGCGGCCGTTCGCGAGGCCGTGGGCGTGGACATAATCCTGCGCGAGGCTGGCAAACAGGGTCTGCGCCACGCCGAGGCCGACGGACCCGGTAGAGAAGTCCACGTCGTCCGCGTCCTTGGTGCGGGAGGGATAGGATTGCGCGCCCTTGAAGCCGCGGAAGTTCTCCAGCCGCTCGCGGCTCTGCCGGCCGAACAGGTACTGGATGGCGTGGAAGATGGGGCTGGCATGGGGCTTCACCGCCACCCGGTCCTGCGGGCGCAGCACGTGGAAGTAAAGGGCGGTCATGATGGCGGCCAGCGACGCCGAGGAGGCCTGGTGCCCGCCCACCTTCAGGCCGTCGTCATGAGGGCGCAGGTGGTTGGCGTTGTGGATGGTCCAGCTCGCCAGCCACAGCACCTTGCGCTCCAGCTCGGCGAGGATGGCGAGGTCGTCGGCGCTCGGCGGAGCGGGGCGCGGGCGCAGGGGAGCATAGGCACCGGACATGGCTGTTTCCTCGCAGGCGACCGCTTCCTTGCCAGCGGCCTTCTTCACGGCGATGAGTTTAGCCCGCCCGCCGCGGCGGGTTCGGTCGAATCCGCCTTAACAACGAAGATGGACTGGCATAATCTGCCAGAAACCACCCCAGATGGAGCAGAAACCTGCGCCTCGACGCCATCGACCGGAAGATCCTCGCCGCCCTCCAGGGCGACGGGCGCATGAGCATCGCCGACCTCTCGGACGCCGTGGGGCTCTCCGCCTCCCCCTGCCTCCGGCGGGTGCGGGCGCTGGAGGAAGCGGGCCTCATCTCGCGCTACGTGGCGGTGCTCGACCAGCGCAAGGCGGGCCTGCCGGTCAGCGTGTTCGTCTCCATCAAGCTGGAGCGCCAGCAGGAAGAGGCCCTCGATGCCTTCTCCGCCGCCATCCGCACCTGGCCGGAAGTGCTCGAATGCTATCTCATGACCGGCCCGCGGGACTACCTTTTGCGGGTGGTGGCGGCCGATCTCGACGCCTATGAACGGTTCCTGAAGCAGAAGCTGACCCGGCTCGACGGCATCGCCTCCATCGAGAGCTCGTTCGCGCTGGAACAGGTGAAGTATTCCCACGTTCTGCCGCTGCCCTGACCGGGAGGAGGATGCATGACCATTCGAGTGGGCATCGGCGGCTGGACCTACGAGCCGTGGCGAGGCGTCTTCTATCCGGACGGCCTGACCCAGGCGAAGGAACTCGCCTTCGCCGCCGGCCAGCTGCGGACCATCGAGATCAACGGCACCTTCTACCGCACGCCAAGCGCCAAATCCTGCGCCGACTGGGCACGGCAGGTGCCGGACGGCTTCGTGTTCGCGCTGAAGGCGACGCGCTACGTTACCCATCGCCGGGTGCTGGCGGAGGCCGCCGAGAGCATGGCCAAGTTCATCGGCAGCGGCATCACGGAGCTCGGAAACCGGCTCGGCCCCGTCAACTGGCAGTTCGCGCCCACCAAGGCATTCGACCCGGACGACTTCGCCGCCTTCCTCGCGCTGCTGCCGGAGCAGCACGACGGGGTGAAGCTGCGCCATGCGGTGGAAGTGCGCCATCCCACTTTCGCCTGCGAGGCGTTCGTACAGCTCGCCCGCAAGCACAAGGTCGCGATCGTCTATGCCGACCACGCGAGCTATCCCGCCATCGCCGACCTGACGGCGGATTTCGCCTATGCCCGCCTCCAGCAGACTCGGGAGGAGATGGAGACCGGCTATGACGATGCCGCGCTCGCGCTCTGGGCCGGGGCCGCGCAGGCCTGGGAGAAGGGCGTGGTGCCGGAGGGACTTGCGGCGCTCGGCCCCGCCGCGAAGGCCACGCGCAGCAGGCGCGACGTGTTCCTCTATCTCATCGGCGGCGCGAAGGTGCGCAATCCCGCCGGCGCGGTGGCGCTGCAGAAGAAGATCGACGCAGGGGCGCGGTGACCCCAACCCGTGGACGCCTTGGCGTTGACCTCGATCAACGCCCTATTGCTGCACCGCCGTAAGCTGTGGGACGAATAGGTTCGTTCCCGAAGCCCCGCGGGAGTGCCGGCCTTTCTTTCGGCACCGCGTGGGCGCGTCTGCCCGCGCAAAAAGGTGCTTTTCATGAAGCGCATGCTGGTTCTCGTCGGCTTCATCGTCGTCCTCGTGGCGGCGGGTGGAGCCGGCGCCTGGTATCTCGCCAGCCGCAGCCGTACGCTGCCGCCGGGCTTCGCCTCCGGCAATGGCCGCATCGAGGCGACCCAGGTCGACGTGGCGACGAAAGCCGCCGGCCGCGTGCTCGACGTGCTGGCGGAGGAAGGTGATTTCGTCCACCAGGGGCAGGTGGTCGGCCACATGGATGTCCAGGAGACCGAGGCCGCCCTGCGCACTGCCCAGGCGCAGGCCAACCAGGCCCGCCAGTCCCGCGACACCGCATCCCATGTGGTCGAGCAGAGGAAGGGCGAGCTGGACCTCGCCGGCAAGGAGCTGGAGCGGCAGGAAATCCTCGTCTCCAAGGGCTTCGCCACCGAGCAGAAGGTCGACCAGTACCGCACCACCAAACTCACCGCCCAGGCGGCGCTCGCCGCGGCGGAAAGCAGCCTCGCCGCCAGCGGATCGGCCATCAGCGCCGCCGAGGCGGAGGTGGACCGCCTGACCCGCATGGTGGAGGACGGCACCCTCGTCGCGCCGAAGTCCGGCCGGGTCATCTACCGCCTCGCCGAGCCCGGCGAGGTGCTGGGCGCCGGCGGCAAGGTGCTCACCCTCATCGACCTCTCCGACGTCTACATGACCATCTTCCTGCCCGCGACCGACGCCGGCGCCCTCGCCCTCGGCGCCGAGGCGCGCCTGCTGCTGGAGCCCCTGCCGGATCGGGCGGTGCCGGCGACCGTCTCCTTCGTCTCGGCGCGGGCGCAGTTCACGCCCAAGCAGGTGGAGACCCAGCGCGAGCGCGACCGCATGATGTTCCGGGTGAAGCTGCGCATCGCCCGTCCGCTGGTGGAGAAATACATCGACCACGTGAAAACCGGCGTCACCGGCGTCGGCTATGTGCGGCTCGATCCCAAGGCGCAATGGCCCAGCTGGCTCGATTCCGATCTCGTGCACGAGGCGGCGCAGTGACCGACGCGGTGGACGCGGTCCCCGACGCCATCCGCCTCTCGGGCATCAGCCACCGCTACGGCCGCACCCACGCCGTGGAGGGGCTGGACCTCGCCGTGGCGGAGGGGGCCTCGGTGGCGCTGGTGGGGCCGGACGGGGTGGGCAAGTCCACCCTCATCGGCCTCATCGCCGGCGCCAAGCGGATCCAGCAGGGCAAGGTGGAGGTGCTGGGCGCGGACTTTTCCGACCGCCGCGCGCGCGAGCGCATGCAGCCACGTATCGCCTTCATGCCGCAGGGGCTGGGCCGCAACCTCTATCCCAACCTCACCGTGGCCGAGAACATCGCCTTCTTCGCCCGCCTCTTCGGCGAGGAGGCCGCCGCCAAGGGCGGGCGCGTGGCGCCCCTGCTCGCCGCCACCGGGCTCGATCCCTTCGCCGACCGGCTCATGCGCAAGCTCTCCGGCGGCATGAAGCAGAAGCTGGGCCTGTGCTGCGCCCTGGTGCACGACCCCGATCTGCTGCTGCTCGACGAGCCCACCACGGGCGTCGATCCCCTCTCGCGCCGGCAGTTCTGGGATTTCGTCGAGACCATCCGCGCCGAGCGCCCGCGGCTCACGCTTCTCGTCGCCACCGCCGACATGGAGGAGGCGGCGCGCTTCGAGCGGGTGGTGATGATGGATTCCGGGCGCATCCTCGCCGACGGCAGCCCTGCCGCCCTTCTCGCGCAGACCGGCCAGCAGAGCCTGGAACGGGCCTTCGTCACGCTCCTGCCCGAGGATCGGCGCGGCGGGGAGGACGGCGTGGCGCCTGCCGCGGCCATCGCCGCCGACGCGCCCGTCGCCATCGAATCGCGCGGGCTCACCCGGCGCTTCGGCGACTTCGTCGCCGTGGACCATGTGAGCTTCAAGATCCGCCGCGGCGAGATCTTCGGCTTCCTCGGCTCCAACGGCTGCGGCAAGTCCACCACCATGAAGATGCTCACCGGCCTCCTGCCGGCGAGCTCCGGGGAGGCGCTGCTCTTCGGCGTCCAGGTGGACCCCACCGACATCGAGACCCGGCGGCGCGTCGGCTACATGAGCCAGGCCTTCTCGCTCTACGGCGAGCTCACGGTGCGCCAGAACCTGGAACTGCACGCCCGCCTCTTCTCCCTGCCCGAGGCGGCGGGGACGGCGCGCGTCGCCGCCCTGGTCGCGGCCTTCGACCTTGCGTCGCATCTCGACGACCTCGCCGACGGCCTGCCGCTCGGCGTGCGCCAGCGCCTGTCGCTGGCGGTGGCGGTGCTGCACCAGCCGGAGGTGCTCATCCTCGACGAGCCCACCTCGGGCGTCGACCCGGTGGCGCGCGACAATTTCTGGGACCATCTCCAGCGCCTGTCGCGGGAGGAAGGCGTCACCATCTTCGTCTCCACCCATTTCATGGGTGAGGCGGAACGCTGCGACCGCATCTCCTTCATGCATGCGGGCAAGGTGATCGCCACCGGCACGCCGCAGGCGCTCAAGCAGGAGCAGAAGGCCGCGACCCTGGAGGAAGCCTTCATCGCCTACATGGAGATGGGCGGCCGCGCGGCGCAGAGCGAGGCACGCCTGCCCCAGGCCGCGACCCGCGCAGAAGGACCGCCCGCCGCTTTCTCGGTGCGGCGCCTGGGCGCCTACGCCTGGCGCGAAACACTGGAACTGAGACGCGATCCGGTGCGCCTCGCCTTCGCGCTGCTGGGCACGGCGCTGCTGATGATCATCTTCGGCTACGGCATCACCCTCGACGTGGACAAGCTGCGCTTTGCCGTGCTCGACCGCGACCAGACCCCGGAAAGCCGCGCCTATGTGGACGGCTTCGCCCACTCCACCTATTTCGTCGTCCAGCCACCGCTCGCCGACCCCGCCGACCTCGACCAGCGGCTGAAATCCAACGCCATCGCCTTCGCCATCGAGATCCCGCCGGACTTCGGCGCCGACCTGCGCTCGGGCCGGTCGACCGAGGTGCTGGTGACCATTGACGGCGCCATGCCCTTCCGCGCCGAAACCATCCAGGGCTACGTGCAGGCGGTACACGCCATGTTCCTGTCCGACGCGGCGCAGGCGGCGGGTCAGACCCTTTCGGCCTTCGCCAGCCTGGAAATGCGCTACCGCTACAACCAGTCCTTCCGCAGCCTCGACGCCATGGTGCCGGCCAACATCGCCCTCATGCTCATCTTCATTCCCGCCATCCTCACCGCCCTGGGGGTGGTGACGGAGAAGGAGATGGGCTCCATCACCAACCTGTATGTGACCCCGGTCACCAAGCTCGAATTCCTGCTCGGCAAGCAGGCCCCCTACGTGGCGGTGGCCTTCTTCAACTTCCTGGTCATGGTGCTGATGGCGCTGCTCCTGTTCGGGGTGCCGCTGAAGGGCTCCTTCCTCGGCCTCGCCCTGGGGGCCTTCGCCTACGTGCTCGCCACCACCGCCATCGGCCTTGTCTCCTCGACCCTGACCAACACCCAGGTCGCGGCGCTGTTCGGCACGGCCATCGGCACCATGATGCCAGCAAGCCAGTTCTCGGGGCTGATGCAGCCCGTGGCGACGCTGGAGGGCGGCGCATGGGTGGTGGGCACCTTCTTCCCCACCACCTACTTCATGCGCATCAGCGTCGGCGCCTTCACCAAGGGCCTCGGCTTCGCCGAGCTGCTGCCTTTCATCGCCGCCACCGCCGCCTTCTGGCCGGCGCTGCTCGCCATCGCCTGGCTCATCCTGCACAAGCAGGAGGCCTGACATGGCGTCGCCCTCCCTCCCCGCCCCAAGAATCCGCCGCGTTTGCGCGCCTTCGCCGGCAACGTGCGCGAGTTGGTGGTCAAGGAGCTCATCAGCCTGTGGCGCGACCGGGCCCTGCTGGTGCTGGTGGCCTACGCTTTTACCGTCGCCATCGTGCTGCAGGCGAACGGCATGAAGCACGACCTCAACCGCGCGACGATGGGGGTGGTGGACGAGGACAATTCCGCCCTCTCCAATGCCATTCTCGACGCCTTCCTGCCGCCGCGCTTCCAGCCGCCGGTCGCCCTTGCCCCGCAGGACGTGGACGGCGCCATGGACGCCGCGCGGTTCACCTTCGTGCTGAACTTTCCCCCGACTTCCAGTCCGACGTGCTGGCGGGCCGCAGCCCATCGGTGCAGCTTCTGATCGACGCCACCTCGCTCATGCAGGCGGGCATCGGGGCGAACGACATCTCCGCCATCTTCCAGGAGGAGGTGAACCGGTTCGTGCTGCGCCACTCCGAAGGGGTGACGACGCCGGTGGCGCTGCAGGTGCGGGTGGCCTTCAACCAGGGGCTGGAATCCTCCTGGTTCACCGGCACCATGGGCCTCATCACCAACATCACCATGCTCTCGGTGCTGCTGGCCGGAGCCGCCCTGATCCGCGAGCGCGAGCACGGAACGCTGGAGCACCTGCTGGTGCTGCCGGTGCGGCCCGCCGAGATCATGCTGGCGAAGATCCTCGCCAACGGCGCGGTGATCCTCGTGGGCGCGGCCTTCAGCATCGTCGTGGTGCTGAAATGGGGCCTCGGCATGGGGATCGCCGGGTCGGTCCCGCTCTTCCTCGCCGGCGCGGCCCTCTACCTCTTCTTCACCGCGTCGCTCGGCATCTTCCTCGGCACCCTCTCCGGCTCCATGCCGCAGTTCGGCCTGCTGTTCTTTCTTGTCGTGCTGCCCATGAACATGCTGTCCGGCGGCTTCACGCCGCTGGAGAGCATGCCGCAATGGATGCAGGCGGTGATGCAGGTCTCGCCCTCGACCCAGTTCGTCGCCTTCGCCCAGGCGATCCTCTATCGCGGGGCCGGGCTCGAAACCGTGTGGCCGCGCTTTGCCGCCACCTTCGGCATGGGCGTCCTGTTCTTCGCCGTGGCGTTGGCGCGCTTCCGCACCTTCCTCGCCGCCCAGCAGTAGGACGGCGTCAAATGTAGTCCACGAAGGAGGCCAGCTGCTCCTGCGAGAGATCGCGCATCTGCGCCAGCGTATAGGTGTCGAGCACCGTGCCGATGGCGTCGCGCACGCGCACCATCAGCAGGCGCACCTCGCAGGTGGACATGTCGCAGTCCTCGCACGGCTCGTATGCATTGCGGCTGGCGCAGGGGAAGGGGGCGAGCGGGCCGTCGAGGGCCCGGATCATCTCGCCCACCACGATGTCCTCCGGCGCCTTGGCGAGCCGGTAGCCGCCGAGCTTGCCCTTCTTGGAGGACAGGAAGCCCGCATTGCGCAACTCTCCCAGGATCACGTCCAGGAATTTCTTCGGAATGTTGTTGGTCTCGGCGATGTCCGCAACCTGCGTGGAGCCGCCCGGCGGAAGGCGGGCCAGGTGGACCGCCGCCTTGAGACCGTACTTTCCTTTTTTCGTCAGCATGATGCGCCCTCTTTCGGGCTTATGCGGATCGGCGGGGCCGCCGTCAACCGGAAGATTGGTGTGGAATGGACTGGCCCGTCAGCCGGGTTCGGTTCCATCCTTCAGCTCAAACCGCGCCATGAGCGGCGCCTGCGCCATGGCGAAGGCGAAGGTCAGCGGCAGGTAGCCGAAGGTCTTGAAGGCGACCCAGGTGTCGGTGGACACGGAGCGCCAGACCACCTCGTTCAGCACGGCCATGACCAGGAAGAACACGCCCCAGCGGATGGTGAGAATGCGCCAGCCCTCATCCGTGAGCTTCACCATGCCGTCGAACACGTAGGGCAGCAGCGGTTTCCTGAAATAGAGCCCGCCCAGCAGCAGGATGCCGAACAGAGCGTTGACCATGGTCGGCTTCAGCTTGATGAAGTGGTCGTCCTGCAACCAGAGCGTGAGGCCGCCGAACACCATCACCACCAGGGCCGAGACCAGCGGCATCACCGCGATGCGCCGCGCCAGCACCCACATGGCGGCGAGCGCCACGATGGTCGCCACCATGAAGGCGCCGGTGGCCAGATAGATCCCGCCATAACCGTTGGCGGCGAAGAACAGCACAAGGGGGCCGATCTCCAGGCCGATCTTCAGCCAGGGGCTCATCTTCGGGACGGCGGTAACGGCAGGTTCGGTCATCATCGGGCCGGGAAATGAGGGAGGAGGGCCGGCACGCCGACGCTCTGCGCCCATGTGGCGCTTATGGGCGGCACAATCAAGGCTTCGCCGTGCTCGCGTGCTCACCTCCTGGGGTGCCGGGCCGCTCTTCAGCGCAGCGGGCCGAGGCAGGAGGTGAGCTCCGGCCCCTCGCGCGGCACCCGGGCCTGGAGGCGGCCGGCGAGGCGCTGCACCCCGGCGGAGGGATTGCCCGCGTCGCGTCGGCGGGGGTTCGGCAGCATCACCGCCAGCAGCGCTCCCTGTCGCGCATCGATCCGGGACGCCGGGACGCCGAAGGCGCGGCGCGCGCCCGCCTCCACGCCGAACTCGCCATTGGGGCCCCATTCGGCGATGTTGAGGTAGATCTCGATCAGCCGCCTCTTGCTCACCACCAGATCGAGCCACAAGGCCAGCGGGATCTCGATGGCCTTGCGGATGATCTCCCGACCCGGCCACAGGAACAGGTTCTTGGCGATCTGCATGGGGATGGTGGAGGCGCCGCGCGTCTCCTCCAGCTCGTCCGCCGAATCGATGGCCGCGCGCATCTCGGCGAAATCGACGCCCCAATGGCTGCAGAAGCCGGCGTCCTCGGAGGCGATCACCGCGCGCACGAGGGCCGGCGAGATCATCTCGATGGGCGTCCACACGCGCTCCACCCGCTCCCCGTGATCCAGCGCCCGAGCATGAGGGTGGAGACCGGATTGACCACGTTGTAGGCGATGGAGAGCACCAGGGGGATGGCAACGAGGACGATCACGACGCGCAGCACCAGACGGACCATCCTCTGCCCTCCCCTCGCCGCTCCGCGATGCGATCGCTGCGGGCTGGCCGCTTGACGTTCCCCCCTGGTTGGGGCACCCGGTGACCCCCGTCAACGGTGCGCCCCGCCCGGGCGTTCCTTTTCCGCCCTCCCAACGCAGGAAGGCCCAAGGTGCCGCTCTCCCTCAAGGACCGTCTCGACGCTTCCGCCGCGGCCGCCGAAGCCCGCCTCGACGCCGCCCTTGCCGGCGCGGCTCTGCCTGGCGAGCGCGTGCGGCCCGAGCGTCTCATGGCGGCCATGCGCCATGGCGCGCTCGGTGGCGGCAAGCGCCTGCGCCCCTTCCTGGTGATGGAAAGCGCCGCCCTCTTCGGCATTCCTGCCGACGGTGCCGTGACCGTCGCGGCGGCGGTCGAGTGCATCCACTGCTATTCCCTTGTCCACGACGACCTGCCGGCCATGGACAATGACGACCTGCGCCGCGGCCGGCCGACCGTGCACCGGGCCTATGACGAAGCAACCGCCATTCTCGCCGGCGACGGCCTGCTGACCCTGGCCTTCGACCTGCTCGCCGGGGACGACGCCCATCCCGACCCTGTGGTGCGCGTCGCCCTGGTGCGGGCGCTTGCCCGCGCCGCCGGCATCGGCGGCATGGTGGGTGGGCAGATGCTGGACCTCGCCGCCGAAGGCCGGTTCTCGGGCGGCGCGGCGCTCGCCCTCGACGCTCCCGCCATCCGCGACCTCCAGGCCATGAAGACCGGCGCCCTCCTCGCCCTGTCGGCAGAAGCCGGCGCGCTCCTCGGGCGGGCGGGCGCCGCCGAGCGGGCGGCCCTGCAGGCCTATGGCCGGGCGCTCGGCGCCGCCTTCCAGATCGCCGACGACATCCTCGACGTGGAAGGAACGGCGGAGGAGGTGGGCAAGAAGGTGGGCAAGGACGCGGCCGCCGGCAAGGCGACCCTGGTCTCCCTCCTCGGCCTCGACGCGGCCCGCGCCCTCCTCGACGGGCTGGTGGCGGAGGCGACGACGGCCCTCGGCCCGTTTGGCGCCCGTGGCGCCATCCTCGCCGAGGCGGCCCGCTTCGTCGCCGCGCGTCGCAGCTGAGGCGGCGGCCCCGTCCAGCCCTCGCCCAACCCGCCTCGGGCATGCTAGCGTCCCGCCCGTGACCGACCGCGACCGATCTTCCCTCACCCGCCGCACGCTCCTCGCCCGCGGCGCCGCCCTTGCCACGCTGCCCCTTGCGGCCACGCGGGCGCTCGGGCAGCAGAACGAGCCCGACGTGGTGATCATCGGCGCCGGTGCCGCCGGCATTTCCGCCGCCCGGCGGATCGCCGAGGCCGGGCGCTCCTATGTCCTGCTGGAGGCCTCCAACCGGGTGGGCGGACGTGCCCTCACCGATACCGCCGCCTTTGGCGTGCCGCTCGATCTCGGCGCGGCGCGCTTGAACATGCCGGCCGCGCGCCCCATGGCCGCCTTCGGCCGGGCGGAGGGCCTCGACATCCACCGTGCTCCGGACGGCGGCCGCCTCTATCTGAAGGGACGCGAGGCCAACGATTCCGAATATGAGGATTTCGTCGGCACGGTGCGCCGGGCCCAACGCGCCATCGTTGCCGCCGGCGATGCGGGGCGCGACTTGCCGGCCGCCCGCGTGCTCGCCGACCTCGGCCCGTGGTCGGACAGCGCCCGTTTCGTGGTGGGCCCCCTTGCCTGCGCCAAGGAGCTCGACCAGGTTTCGACCGTGGACGCCTCCCGCGCCGAGGAGCCCGATAGCGTGGAAGTCTGCGCCCAGGGCATCGGCACCCTGGTGAGCCAGCTGGCCCGGCCCCTCACCGTCCGCCTGGAAACACCGGTGCGCTCGGTGGAGCTGGGCGGCCGGCAGGCCGTGGTGCAGACCGGGCGCGGCACGCTCCTGGCCCGCGCGGTGATCGTCGCCGTGCCGCCGAGCGTGATTGCGGCGGGCAAGCTGCGGATTCTGCCGGCCCTGCCTCCGCGCTACCGCACCGCGATCGAGAAGATCACCCTCGGCGCCTTCGACCACATCGCGTTCCGCCTGCCGCGCAACCCGCTCGGGCTCAACATGGACGAGCTTCTCTACTTCCGGGCGGAGGGCCCGCGCGCCTATGCCCTGCGCGCCCGCATCGCCGGCAGCGATCTCTATACCCTCGAGGTCGCCGGCGACGTGGCGAACGGTCTCGCCGACGGCCCGCCCGAGGCCGCCACCACCTTCCTCAAGGAGGCGCTGACGCGGGAGTTTGGCGCCGATCTCGCGAAGAAGGTGGGCAAGGTGCACGCCACGCGCTGGACCAAGGAGCCGTGGGCGCTCGGTGCCTTCTCCTGCGCCCTGCCCGGCTTCGGCAACATGCGGCGCGCCTTCACGGAAGTGGCCCTCGGCCGGCTCATCTTCGCCGGGGAACATGCCCACGAGACCCTCTGGGGCACCATGGGCGGGGCCTGGCTGTCCGGCGAGCGGGCGGCCAAGCAGGCCCTCGCCCTTCTCGGCGTGCGATCGGGCTGAGGTGCGCGGCTCGAACGGCCCGTTCTCAATGGGCGCGGGCGAACATCTCGTTGAAGGAGTAGCCCGCGCCGCGCACGGTGCGGATGGGATCCGACTGCCGGCCGCGATTGATCGCCTTGCGCAGGCGGCCCACATGCACGTCCACCGTGCGCTCGTCGATATAGACGTCCTGGCCCCACACCCCGTCGAGCAGCTGCTCGCGCGAGAACACGCGGCCGGGGCTCTGCATCAGGAACTCCAGCAGGCGGAACTCGGTGGGGCCGAGATGCACCTCGCGCCCGGCGCGGTGCACGCGGTGGGTTTCCCGGTCGAGCTCGATGTCGCCCGCCCGCAGCAGGGTCGCCACATGCTCGGGCTTGGCCCGGCGCAGCAGCGCCCGCACCCGGGCGAGCAGCTCGGGCACCGAGAACGGCTTCACCACATAGTCGTCCGCCCCGGTGGCGAGGCCGCGCACCCGCTCGGTTTCCTCGCCCCGGGCGGTGAGCATGATCACCGGCAGGCGCTCGGTTTCCGGGCGGGTCCTCAGGCGACGGCACAGTTCGATGCCGGAAAGGCCCGGCAGCATCCAGTCGAGGATGACGAGATCGGGCACGCTTTCGCGCAGGCGGGTCTCGGCCTCGTCACCGCGCCCCACGCTTTCGACGCCATAACCCTCCGACTCCAGATTGTAGCGGAGCAGAAGGGTCAGGGGCTCCTCGTCCTCGACGATCAGAATACGCGCCGGCACAGTGTTTCACCTGTCGTTTTCAAGTCGGGCTGGCTTGGGTCAGCCCTGGACGGACCGGCCGGGAAAGGCCAGGGTGGTCTCGCTGGAGGCATCCGCCTTGGGGCGGTCCGGCAGGTTCTGGCCGCTGACCATGTAGTAGACGATCTCCGCGATGTTGGTCGCGTGGTCGCCGATGCGCTCGATGTTCTTGGCACAGAACAGAAGGTGGGTGCACACCGAGATGTTGCGCGGATCTTCCATCATGTAGGTGAGGAGCTCGCGGAACAGGGAGGTGTACATGGTGTCGATGGCGCCGTCCCGGCCCCACACTTCCACCGCCTTGGCCTCGTTACGCGCCGCATAGGCGTCGAGCACCTCCTTGAGCTGCTCCAGCACCAGGTCGGAGATGTGCTCCACCCCGCGCACCAGCTTCTGCGGGTGGTATTCGCCCTCGATGGCGATGACGCGCTTGCCCACGTTCTTGGCCAGGTCGCCGATGCGCTCGAGATCGTTGGCGATGCGGATGGCCGAGACGATCTCGCGCAGGTCGTTGGCCACCGGCTGACGCTTGGCGATGACGAGGATGGCGCGGTCCTCGATCTCACGCTGCATCTGGTCCACGGTGGCGTCGACGAGCACCACCTTCTGGGCCAGGGCGATGTCGCGCTTGATGAGCGAGGTCACGGAATCGGCGACGAGGCGTTCCGCCTGTCCGCCCATCTCCACCACCTTGCGGCCGATTTCCTTCAACTCCTGGTCGAAGGAGGCAACGGTATGCTCCGGCATCGGGATGATCCTTCTCGTCTCAGCCGAAGCGGCCGGTAATGTAGTCGCGCGTCTTGATCTCCTTCGGATTGGTGAAGATCACGTCCGAAGGCGCCACCTCGATCAGCTCACCGAGATAGAAGAAGGCGGTCATGTCGGCGCAGCGCGCGGCCTGCTGCATGTTGTGGGTCACGATGACGATGGTGAAGTCCTGCTTCAGCTCGTCGATCAGGTCCTCGATCTTCGAGGTGGAGATGGGGTCGAGGGCCGAGGTGGGCTCGTCGAGCAGGATCACCTCGGGCTTCACCGCGATGGTGCGGGCGATGCACAGGCGCTGCTGCTGGCCGCCGGACATGCCGAGGGCCGATGTGTGCAGGCGGTCCTTGGTCTCGTCCCAGATGGCGGCCTTGCGCAGGCACCATTCCACCCGCTCGTCCATCTGCGCCTTGTTGAGCTTCTCATGCAGCTTCACGCCGAAGGCGATGTTGTCATAGATGGTCATGGGGAACGGGGTCGGCTTCTGGAACACCATGCCGATGCGCGAGCGCACCACCGTGGGGTCGAGCTCCTTGCCCACCACGTTGACCCCGTCGAACAGCACCGACCCCTCGGCCCGCTGGCCGGGATAGAGGTCATACATGCGGTTGAACACCCGCAGCAGCGTGGACTTGCCGCAGCCCGACGGGCCGATCATGGCGGTCACGCGCTTCTCCGGCACCTCGAAGTTGATGTTCCGCAGGGCGTGGTTGCTGCCGTAGTAGAATTGCAGGTTCTCCACCTTGATCTTCGCGGGCGACGTCGGCGCGTCGGGCCTGGCGGCGACCGACGATGCGATGTTGAAGGTGGGATCGACGGCTGAAGTCATATGAGCCTCGCTTCGGAGGTTGAATTCGAAGGATGGTTTCGCGGGCGGCGCAGGCTAGTTGCCCCGTGCCAGGAACAGTCGGGACGCCACATTGAGCACGAGCACGCCCACGGTGATGAGCAGCGCGCCGGCCCAGGCGAGGGAGACCCAGTCGTCGAACGGGCTGCCGGCAAACTGGTAGATGGCGATGGGCAGGCTCGCCATGGGCTTCGACAGGTCCGTGGAAAAGGAGTTGTTGCCGAGTGAGGTGAAGAGCAGCGGTGCCGTCTCCCCGGCCGCGCGGGCGACGGCGAGCAGGACGCCGGTGACGATGCCCGCCCGCGCCGCGCGCCAGGTGATCATCATCACCACCTTCCACTGCGGCGCCCCGAGCGCATAGGCCGCCTCGCGCAGCCCCACCGGAACGAGGTTCAGCATGTCCTCGGTGGTGCGCACCACCACCGGGATCACCAGGATGGCGAGGGCGACCGCGCCGGCCCAGCCGGAGAAGCCACCCATCGGCGCGACGAGGAAGGTGTAGACGAACAGGCCCACCAAGATGGACGGCGCGGAGAGCAGGATGTCGTTCACGAAGCGGGCGACCTCGCCGACCTTCGTGTTCTTCCCGTTCTCGGCGAGGAACGTCCCGGCCAGGAGGCCGATGGGTGTTCCGATCACCATGGCGAGCCCGATCTGGATCAGCGACCCGACGATCGCGTTCAGGAGGCCGCCGTTGTGGCCCGGCGGCAGGGTCACCTTGGTGAAGACGTTGAGCCCGAGGGCCGGAAGCCCCTTCTGGACCAGCGTGAACAGGATCCACGCCAGGAGGAACAAGGCGAGGACCGCAAAGCCGGTGCTGATGACCTTGACGGTGAGGTCCTTGCTGCGGCGGATGGCGAGGGAGGTCATGCTGACGCGCTCCTCAGGACTTCAGGTTGGATCGGATGAGGAAGCGCGAGAGCGCCAGCACGATGAAGGAGATCACGAACAGGATGAAACCCAGGGCGAGCAGCGAATCAAGCTTCAGAGAGCCCTGGGCGGCCTCCGGGAATTCGTTGGCGATGGTCGAGGCGATGGTCGCGCCGGGCGCGAACAGCGAGGCCGAGAGGCGGGTGGCGTTGCCGATCACGAAGGTGACCGCCATGGTCTCGCCGAGGGCGCGGCCGAGCCCGAGCATGATCGCGCCCACCATGGCCGTGCGGCCGTAGGGGATGGAGACGTTCTTGTAGACCTCGTAGGTCGTCGCGCCGACGCCGTAGGCCGATTCCTTCAGCATCGGCGGCACGGACGCCAGCGTCTCCACGAACATGGCGGTGATGAAGGGCAGGATCATCACCGCCATGATCAGGCCGGCGGTGAGCATGCCGCCGCCGAGGGCGGGGCCCTGGAACAACGCCCCGAGCACCGGCAGCGGGCCCAGGAGGTCGATCAGCGGCGGCTGGACGTAGGCCGCCATGAGCGGCGAGATGATGAAGAAACCCCACATGCCGTAGATGATGGAGGGCACGGCGGCGAGCAACTGGATCGCCACGCCGACGGGGCGCCGCAGCGACTGGGGCGCGATCTCGCTGAGGAAAAAGGCGATGCCGAAGGAGAGCGGCAGCGCGATGATCACGGCGATGACGGCGCTGAACAGCGTACCGTAGATCATCACCAGCGCGCCGAAATTCTCGGTGACCGGGTTCCAGGTCGTGGTCCACAGGAAGTCGAGGCCGAATGTGCGGAAGGCGGGCAGGCCGCCCTCGAACAGCATGGCGATGATGAGGCCGAGCAGGATCAGCACGAAGATGCCGCATCCCCACAGCAACGCCACGAAGACCCTGTCGGCCAGCCGGCCGACGGCCTTGGCGGAGCCAATATGCCCGGGAGCGACGCCCATCGCGGGACCACCAGCTCCACTCATGGTCGCGTCCATAGATTCCGTTCCCCCGCCAAAGACGCCTTGAAGATGAAATTCGCAAGATGAAGTCCGCACGCACACCCATCGCGAGCGGGCGAAGGGGAGCGGCGGCCGGAAGGTGGCGGCCGCTCCCCATTTTCAACAGGTCGTCATGCCTACGGCATGCAGTCGGTCAGTTCGACCACACCGGCTTGCCGTCGACCTTCACCTCGGCCTTCCAGGCCTCGCGCACGCGGGTGGCCACATCCTTCGGCAGCGGGATGTAGTGCAGCTTCTCGGCGATCTCGGCGCCGTTGTCGAAGGCCCAGTTGAAGAACTTGATCACTTCGGCAGCCTGCTCGGCCGACTTCGGCTCCTTCGGCAGAAGGATGAAGGTGGCGCTGGTGATCGGCCAGGTGGTGTCACCGGGGGTGTTGATCATGGAGGCGGCGAAGTCCTTCGCCCCGGCCCAGTCGGCATTCGCGGCGGCCGCCTGGAAGGCGGGGACGGTCGGCGACACGTACTTGCCGGCCTTGTTCTGGAGCTGCGCCGTCACGAGGTTGTTGGCGGAGGCGTAGATGTACTCCACGTAGCCGATGGCACCCTTGGTGTTCTTGACGGTGCCGGAAACACCCTCGTTGCCCTTGCCGCCAGCGCCCGCCGGCCAGGAGACGGAGGTGGCCGCGCCGACCTTGGACTTCCACTCGGCGCTCACGTCGGCGAGGTAGGAGGCGAACACATAGGTCGTGCCCGAGCCGTCCGACCGATAGGTCGGCACGATGCCGAGGTTGGGGAGCTGCACACCGGGATTGAGGTCGGTGATCGCCTTGTCGTTCCACTTGGTGATCTTGCCGAGATAGATGTCGGCGAGCACCGGGCCGGTCAGCTTGAGCTGGTTGGCGGCGACGCCCTCGAGGTTCACGATCGGAACCACGGAGCCGATGACAGCCGGGAACTGCAGGAGCTTCTGCTGGGCCAGCTTCTCGGTCTGCACGGGGGCGTCGGAGGCGCCGAAATCGACGGTGCGATTGAAGATCTGGGTCTGGCCCGCGCCGGAGCCGATCGACTGGTAATTGAGGCCGGTCCCGGTCTTGTCCTTATAGGCGACGGCCCAAGCTTGGTAGACAGGAGCAGGGAACGTAGCGCCGGCGCCGGTGATGTCGCCAGCAGATGCGCTGCCAGCGAACAGCGTGCCGGCCACGGCGATCACGCCGAGAGCGGTGGTGAGCTTCACGATATCTCTCCTTGCCAAATTCTGCGTCGCCCCACGACCAGGGCCGGGGCAACGTTGGGCTCGGGACTCTTAGTCCCCGCGCGCCAAGGTTCTATGACGACTGCATGACAGGGAGATGACTGCCTACGCGCCTGCCTTTTCTACGCTTTTTTCGCAATCCGGCAAAGCATCCATGCGCACGGTGAAGGTTGCCCCCTCGCCCAGCACGCTATCGACGCCCAACCGGCCGCGATGGCGCGCCACGATGTGCTTGACGATGGCGAGCCCGAGGCCGGTGCCGCCCTGGTCCCGGCTCGCCGCCACGTCGACCCGGTAGAAGCGCTCGGTGAGGCGCGGCAGGTGCTCCGGCGCGATGCCGGGGCCGAAATCGCGCACGCTCACCTGGGCGGCGCTTCCGTCGCGACCGAGGCGCACTTCCACCTTCTTGCCCGAGGGCGCATATTTCAGGGCGTTCTCCACTAGGTTCTCGAACAGGCGGATGAGCTCGTCACGGTCGCCGAGCACCTCCAGCCGTTCCACGTCCCGCACCTGCTCCAGCGCGACGCCCCGATCCTGCGCCAGCGGGGCGAGGCTGTCGCAGACATGGGCGATGATGGCGGCGAGATCCACCTTGGTCTGCGGCCGCACATGGGCGTGCAGCTCGATGCGCGAGAGCGAGAGCAGGTCGTCGATGAGGCGCGACATGCGCCGCGCCTGCGCCGCCATGATGGAGAGGAAGCGCTCGCGCGCCGGCGCATCGTTGCGGGCCGGACCCTGCAGGGTCTCGATGAAGCCGGACAGGGAGGCGAGGGGGGTCCGCAACTCGTGGCTGGCATTGGCCACGAAGTCCGCGCGCATCTGCTCCACCCGCCGCTGCTGGGTGAGGTCGCGGAAAGTGAGCAGCACCGCGTCGGGTCCCGCCTCCCCCGCGCCGCGGCCGGTGCGGGGCGGCGTCTCCAGCCGCAGCGGCACCACGTGCGCCTCCAGCCAGCGGTCGAGGGGGATGCGCTCGGCGAACTCCACGCGGCGGGGCAGGCCATCGGCGGCGGCGGCCCGCACCGCATCGAGTACCTCCGGCACCCGCACGACGAACGACAGCGGGTCTCCCACCCGGGTCGGGCCGATGGCGAGGGCGACGCGCTCGTTGGCGACCATGATCTCGGCCTGGGGCGTCAGCAGCAAAGCGGGCTCGGGCAGCGCCGCCACCACCGCCGCCGCCTGCAGGTCCCGGCGATCCGGGCGGTCCGGGCGGGGCGCGGGCTCCGCCTCCGGCACGGCCTGGGGCACGGCGGCGGGCACGGGCAGCGACACGAACAGCGCCAGGAGGATGCAGGCCAGAATGCCCGCCAGCACCGGGTGCACCGCATCGAGCACCAGCCCCGTCGCCAGCACCGCCGCCAGCGCACCTGTTCCCGCCAGGAGCCTGCGGCGCGCCATGGCTGCCGCCCGGTCGACAACCGCCGGTGCCGCGGCGGCCGGCGGCGCGGGCTCCTGCGGCGCGACGGGGTGCGTCACGACGTCGTCGGCGCGCGGCATGCGCACCTTGATCCGCGCCTCCTGGAGGCCTGGTCCGTCAAGCCCTGATCCCTGGAGGTCTGGCCCCTGGCCGGGCCCGGACATCACCATTCGTCGTCCTTCCCACGCGGCCCGCGAATCGCCGGCCACACCGCATTCTGCCGATGCTGGCGCGCCTCGGCGAAGGCTTTACGACAGCCTCGCCGGCTGCGCCCCGCCGTGGCTGCATTTTTCGCATACTCCTTATTTCGAACCGCAAACAGCCGGATCAGCGTTGCCGCGCGGCGGTCAACATCTGCTAAGGAGAGAGAGCGGAGGACTTGAAATGCGACAGCTTGGAGCGAGGGGCGTGCTTCGGGCGATTGGCGGGGGGGTGGCACCGGTCACGGCCAGGCCCGACCCCATGCTCGGGAAGAAGCCCACGCACGGGACGCGGCACGGGTGCGGGCATCTTCCTGCCATCGCCGTGGCGGGCTTACTCGGCCTCGGCGAGGCGGGGCTGGGCGGTTCCGCGCGTGCCGACCCGTTGCCCCTGCCCACCGTCGACTTCTCGCTGAAGGCCGAGCTTAAGCGTGGCGGGACCCTGGATCTCGCCCACAGCCAGGGCAAGATGCGGGTGGAGATGACGCGGCCGAGCATCCCCGGCAGCATCATCGGGATCCTCGACCTCGCGGCGCGCCGCATGGTGATGCGCACGCCCAACCTGCCGAACGTGGCGCTCGAGGTGGAGCTGCCGCCGGAATACGCCCTCGGCGCCGTCAGCGGCGCGGGCAGCAAGGTGGGGACCGACCGGGTGGCGGGCGAGGCCTGCGACCTCTGGAAAATGGACGCGCCCACCCCGGCGCAGCTCGCCGCCGCCATGGGTCCCACCATCGCCTGCATCACGCCGGACGGCATCGCCCTTCGCACCGAAGTGGAGATCAAGGGCAGGAAGCAGGTGCTGTTCGAGGCCACCGGGCTCGTCCGCGGGCCGCAGGATCCCAGGCTGTTCGTGCTGCCGGCGGGCCTCCAGGTGGTGAAGGTGCCCAAGGGCAAGCTCGGCGCCGCTTTGGGCCTGGGGGCACCGGATTCGCCTCCTGCGACCCCTGCGCCTCCCGCGACACCCGCCACGCCGCCGCCCGCCAAGCCCTGAGCGGGCGCCGTCGAGCGCCTCGAACCGAAGACCGAGGGACGGTCGGCGCGCAAAAGCCCCGGCTAGAAACGCCGGAGCGCGAGAGCTTCAGCCGAAGGTGAGGGCCACCGGCACGTGGTCGGAGGGCTTCTCCCAGCCGCGCGCTTCCTTCAGCACCGTCATCGCCCGCGCCGAGGGGGCGAGGGGCCGGCTCGCCCACACATGGTCGAGGCGGCGGCCGCGGTCGTTCACCGTGTAGTCGGGCGAGCGGTAGCTCCACCAGGTGAAGAGCTTCTCCTGCGGCGGCACGAAGGCACGCATCACGTCCACCCAGGGGCCGGATGCCTGAAAGCGGTTCAGCTTCTCCACCTCGATCGGGGTGTGGCTGACCACCGAGAGCAATTGCTTGTGGCTCCACACGTCGGTTTCGAGGGGGGCAACGTTGAGGTCGCCCACCACCACCGCGTGGCGCTCGGGATCGGCAGCATCGGCGGCCAGCTCGCTCCAGGCCGTCATCTCGTCGAGGAAGGCGAGCTTGTGGGCGAACTTCGGATTGAGGTCGGGATCCGGCACGTCGCCGCCGGCGGGCACGTAGAAGTTGTGGATGGTCAGCGGCTTGCCCAGAGCATCGCCGGGCGCGAGGGTGACGGCCACATGCCGCGCGTCGCCCTTGCCGCAGAAATCGCCCTTGCGCACCTGCGCGAACGGATGCCGGGAGAACGTCGCAACCCCGTGCCAACCCTTCTGGCCGTTGAGCGCGATGTACGGGAAGCCCATGTCGCGGATGGCGTTCAGGGGGAACTTGTCGTCCTGGCACTTGGTTTCCTGGAGGCACAGCACGTCCGGCCGCAGCCTCTCCACCGTCTCGCGGACGATATCGAGGCGGATGCGGACGGAATTGATGTTCCAGGTGCAGATGGTGAGGGGCAAGGCAATGGCGGGCTGAAAAGAGAACGACACCCGAGCCTTACACCGCCCCCGCGCACGGAGGCAAGCCCGAGTGCCGGTGTACGGCTGGACGTCAGCAGCCGCCAGCCCTCGCAGGCCTTCAGGGCGCCCGGACCATGCCGAGCCCATATTCGCCCCCACCCGTGCCCCTTCCCGTGCCCACCATTTCGCCTTGCCCGGATCGGGGGCGCGCCTAAACTGGAGGCTTTCCAGGCCTTGCCCTTTTCATTTGATGGATACTGTCATGCACAATAAGAGGCTCGAAGCCTTGCGCGCCAATCCGTGCGGGGAATGGAGGCCGGCGGACCTCGAGATCACCGCGTCCCAGTATGCGATCAAGTTTCGCAAGGTGACCGGCACCCACGTGGTGTTCACCCATCCCTCGGTGCCCGACTGCGTCGCCGTTCCCATGAAGCAGAAGATCCGCTCCGTCCACGTGCGGGCCTTCGTCGCCATGGTGGATCGCATGGACGGGATCGACCAATGACCGCCTCCACAGCGCCCGACCCTTCCGCCTATCCGGCCATTGTCGCGTCCATCCCGCCCGAGGAGGGCGGCGGCTTTGTCGCGAGCTTTCCCGACGTGCCGGGATGTCATGGCGTCGGCGACACGGCGGAGGAGGCCGTGGCCGACGGCCGCCTGGCCCTGTTCGCCTGCCTCGACGCCCTGCGGGCCGCCGACCGTTCTCCGCCCGCTCCGGGATCCGCGCCGGCATGAGCCGGCCCGCTTGCTCAGGGCATGCCGGGTCGGGCGCGGCCGGCGCGCTCTTCCATGAAGGCCGAGACGGTGTCCAGCAGGCGGATGGCGCCGGGGAGCTGGGCATGGGCCTCCGCCTGCGCCGCGCCTTCCGGCTCGAGGGTGCGCCACCACACGATGAAGCGACGGATCAAGGCGCGGCCGGCGATATGGGCGAAGGGCACGCCCGGAAACGCGTCGAACCCGAACGCCGCCTCCACGCGCCGCAGGCATGCTTCCACGTAGCCGGCATCGGCGGCGGAGAGCGTGAACGGGCCTTCCGGTGCGCGCCGCTCCATGCGGACCTCGCTGAGCTCGGGGATATAGTCCGTCTTCACCACGACACCATTCGTCTCCGCGCCCTGCCGACAGCGAAGCCGGTTTCGGCTCAGCCGGCGTCCGCCGTCGCCATCACGCCTCCCGCCCGCTTGGGCATCGCCCTTCAAGCAGGATCGGTGCCAGCGAAAGGCCGGACATGACGCGCCCCCTCCCCGCCGCGCCCCCGGTGCACGCGGAGCCCACCGCTGTCCACGCCGTTCCGGCGGCGCCACTGGAAGCGGGGTTCCGGCTGCTGGTGATGCGCGAGTTCGCGGCGGCGGCGGCGCCGGCCTCCTTCGCGGTGATCGAGCAGCGGCTGCTGCGGCCGCCGCCCCGGCAGATCCGGCACGGCATCGCCTTCGCCCTCGCCTTCAGGCCGGAGGTGATGGCCTTCCTGGGCTTCCATCTCGGCCGGCCCGCCGTGCCGGGACCCGACGGCGCACGCGCGCGCAACCCGCTCTGGCCCCGGCTCGCCTGGCACAAGCAGGCGCGGCCCTGGCCGGACGACACACTCACCACCGAATGGAACGCGGACATTCTGTTTCCGCAGGAAACCGCACGCGCCGCCTTCGCCCACCAGTTCCATGCCGAGCTCGCGGGCATCCCACCACCCTGACCGCCGCCAAGGCCCACTTCTTGCTTTGCGGGTCCTGGCCGTTTTTCGCGCATGTCATTGATTGCTTTTCGGGAGATTGCTCCATGACAGACGTTGTCGAGACCCGCTCCATTGTCACCGAGGCCGAATTCGATCATCCGATCGAGCTCGTCTGGCGCGCCATCAGCGATTCCGAATGGCTCGCCGTATGGTTCTTCCCCAACGACATCCAGCCCCTGGAGGGACACAAGTTCACCATCTGGGGCCGGCCCATCGAGCGCTGGGACGGGGAATTCCAGTGCCAGGTGAAGACCGCCATTCCCGAGCGCGAGCTGTCCTTCCGCTGGAAGGGCGGCCATCCGGAGCTGAAGGGCTTCGGCCACTATATCGATACGGTGCTGACCTGGACCCTCACCCCCACCGCCTCCGGCGGCACCCATCTGCGCTTTCAGCACGAAGGCTTCGGCGCTGATGCCGAGAGCGACGGCGTGTTCGACGTGATGACGAAGGGCTCCCAGAGCGTGCTGCGCACCCTCACCCGCCGCCTGCCGGACCTCATCCAGCACGGCGCCTGAGCCGGCGCCGGGCCACGCGCAGAAGTGACCGCCGGCTTGCGACGCGCAGGAACCCGGCGGCCATGCCTGCGTTACGGCTCTGGTTGCCATACCGCGCCCGGTGCGTGGCACCAATGGAGACGGACATGGGCCAGAAGCATCCCGCGAACGATCCCTTCTCCCTGCGCATCGTGATCGGAGAGGCCGAAACCAAGGCCTCCAACGTCGACGATGTGGTGAAATTCCTGCGCCAGCAGGAAGCCGGCGACTTCGCCGACCTCCTCCTCAGCGTGCCTTCGGACGGCCGGCCCCAGTCCCTGTCGGATGTCTGCGCCCGCATGGAAGCGCTCTGCGCCATGGTGTGAGGCGCCCCGGCGGCTTGACTTTCCACCGCCCCTCCGCAGTCTGCGCCAGTCGCGCGACGGGAGATGCGGTTTGGTCGGGGATGCGGAGGCCGGCGGTTTCGGGGACTATTCGCTGGACGCTCTCGCAGCCCGCATCCATGCGCGCCACCGCGACCGCATCAAGGTGCAGAAGCCGCATGTGGCGGCGGCAAATCTCGCCCGCATCATCGCCGCAGCGCTGGAACTCGCCAACAGCCAGGGCTTCCATGCCATGACGCTGCGCCAGCTCGCGGCGGAGTCCGGCCTCAGCATGGGCGCGCTCTATTCGTACCTCGACAGCAAGGACACCCTGCTCCTCATGATCCTCGGGGAGGTGTCCCACGCCGTGGAAGAGGTGCTGGGCGCGGCGCCGCAGGAAGTGGCCGCCAGCCCGGCGCTGCACCTGCGCTGGCTCATCACCCGCCACATCGCCCTGTCCGAAGCCATGCACTCCTGGTTCGTCTTCGCCTACATGGAGGCGAAGGCATTCCCGCCCGCGGCGCGCCGGCAGGCGGTGGAAAGCGAGCGCCTCACCGAGCGGATGCTGGCGGACGTCATCGGCGAAGGCATGAAGCGGGGCGTGTTCGCCAAGGGCGACGCGCTGTTCGCCGCCACCCTGGTCAAGCCGCTGCTGCAGGACTGGTACGTGAAGCGCGGCAAATACCGCGCGCGCGGTATCGATGCGGCAGGCTATGCGGATGGCGTCACCGCTTTCGTGGAAGCCGCGCTCGCGCCGCGCTGACACCTCTCAGGTGAAGGCGGCGGCCCGGGCGGCAAACGCCTGGGCGAGCTGCCCGGTCTGCGCCGCCCCCTCCGCCGCCGCATTGCCGGCCCTGGCCCGCGCCGCGATCCCCTCGAAGATGACCGCCCACCGAAACAGGGCAAAGGCCATGTGGAAGTCACCCATGGCGCGCCCGTGCGCCGCCGCCGCGGCATAGTCGGCCACGAACACTTCCCGCGAGGGAAGGCCCAGGGCGTCGAGATCCAGCCCCTCGATGCCCCCGTATTGCTCGGGCCGGGACACCCAGGCCATGGCGCAATGGGCGAGGTCGGCCAGGGGATGGCCGAGGGTGGACAGCTCCCAGTCCAGCACTGCTACCACTTCGGGGCGGGTGGGATGAAACATCAGGTTGCCGATGCGATAGTCGCCGTGGACGATGCTGGTGACGTCATCGTCCGGCACATGCGCCGGCAGCCAGGCGACGAGACGGTCGATATTGGCGTCCTCCCGCGTCTTCGACAGCTCCCACTGGCGTGTCCAGCGGGCGATCTGGCGGCCGAAATAATTGCCCGGCCGGCCGAAGTCGGAGAGCCCCACCGCCGCCACGTCCACATTGTGGAGGGCGGCGAGGGTCTTCGCCATGGCGCCGTACATGGCCCGCCGCTCCTGCGGGGTCACCCCCGCGAGGGTGCAGTCGTGGAAGACCCGGCCCTCCACCTTCTCCATCACGTAGAAGAGGGTGCCGATGACGGATCGGTCTTCGCACAGAAGCAGCGTCGGCGGCACCGGCACGGCGGTGCCGGCCAGCGCCCGCATGATGCGGTATTCCCGATCCACCGCATGGGCGGAGGGCAGGAGCTCGCCCGGCGGCTGCTTGCGCAGCACCAAGGCGCGGTTGTCATAGGTGACGAAGAAAGTGGGGTTGGACTGGCCCCCCGATATGGGCGCGAGGCGTGGACCGCCGGCAAGGCCGGGAATGTGCGCCTTCAGATGGGCGTCGAGCGCCGCGACGTCGAAGCCGGCGCCGCTCACGATGCGACCCCGTCCGCAGGCGCGCTCACCGGCCAATTCCAGAAGCCGTCTTCTTCCTTGTCGAGGAAACGGTTCAGCACCATTTCATGCACCGCGTCCGCCCCATCCACGAGGCGCGCCTGCCGGGCGTAGCGGTAGATCCATTCCAGCACCGTATCCTTGGAATAGCCGCGCGCGCCGTTGATCTGGATGGCTGTGTCGGCGGCGAGGTGCAGCGTGTTGGCGGCCTTGATCTTGGCCATGGACACCTCCTTGCGGGCGAGCCCGCCGCGGTCGAGCTCCCACGCCGCCTTCATGGTGAGGAGGCGGCCGATCTCGATTTCCATGGCGATGCGGCCCAGCATGGTCTGCACGCTCTCCCGGTCGGCGAGGCGGACGCCGAACCCCTCGCGGACGGCGGCATAGTCCCGCGCGATGGCCACCGAGCGCATGGCGAGGCCCAGCCAGCGCATGCAATGCGTGAGGCGGGCCGGGCCGAGGCGGATCTGCGTCACCTTCATCCCCTTGCCCTCGCCGAGCAGCACGTCCTCGGGCGGGATCTCGAGGCCGTCGAACTCCAGCTCGCAATGCCCGCCATGTTCCTCCGGCCCCATGATGGGAATGCGGCGCACGATGCGCCAGCCCGGCGCGGACCGATGGAAGGCGAAGGCGGTCAGGCCGTTGCGCGGGTCATCCGAGGTGCGGGCGATCAGGATGAAATGCTCCGCCGCCTCCGCGCCGGTGATGAACCATTTGCGGCCGAAGATGCGATAGCTGCCGTTGGGCTGCTTCTCGGCCCGGGTGAGCATCATGGACGGATCCGAGCCGCCGCCCGGATGCGGCTCGGTCATGACGAAGGCGGAGCGCACCGCGCCGCTGGCGATGGGTGCCAGCCAGCGGGCCTTCTGCTCCGCCGTGCCGACGGCTTCCAGCACCATCATGTTGCCGTCGTCGGGCGCGGCGGAATTAAATACCACCGGACCGAAGATGGAGCGATTCATCTCGGTGTAGCACACCGCCATGCCGACCCGGCCGACGCCCAGCCCGCCATTCTCCGGCTTGAGCTGGAGGCACCATAGGCCCTCGGCCCTTGCCTTTTCCCGCAGGCGCGCCAGGGGGGCCGCGGCGATGTTCTCGTGCGCATCCCAGGCTGCGGGGTCCGCCTCGACGGGGATCACCTCGCGCTCGACGAAGCCGGCGATGCGGCGCCTCAGGTCATCGAGGGCGGGGGAGATGGTGAAGTCCATGGCGGCCTCGGCGGTGCGGGGGATGCGCGCGATCGGCGCATAAAATAAGAGCGAGCGCTCGCTTTTTATATTCTCTCGACAAGGAGAGCAAGACATTGCTCTCCCGGCCCTCGGCGGCTCACTCGGCCGCCGACTTCGGAACCTCGGCCTCGCGGGGGGCGACCGGCGCGGCCGCATCCCGCGCGAGCGTCGCCCCCGGCAACGGGGTGGCGGCTTTGCCGCTGCCGATGCGCAGGCTCAGCTCGCGCGCCCCGAGGAGGCTCAGCGAAAGGGCGAACGGCACGATATAGTAGAAGAGGCGGAACAACAGCAGCGCGCCCACCAGCTCGCTTTTATCGAACTGGGGCAGGGCGACGAGGAGGGCCGCGTCGAACACGCCGAGCCCGCCGGGCGCGTGACTGGCGAAGCCGAGCAGCGTCGCCGTCACGAAGATCACCGCCAGCGAGACCGGATCGATGTAGGGCGTGCCCGGCATCAGCATGTACATGGCCGCCGCGCACAAGGTGAGGTCGAGGATGCCGATGCCCACCTGCACCAGAGTGGTGCGCCCGCGCGGCAGCGTCACATACCAGGTCGAGCGGCCGATGGTGCGCGGCGCGTAGGAGACCCAGGCAATGTAGGCAAAAAGGCCCGCCAGCGCACCGATGCCGATGAGCCGGTTGATGGCCGGCGGCAGGTGATCCACCGCCGTGGCCGCCTCCGGGTGCAGAGTGATGCCGAGACCGAGCACGGCGATGTTGCCCAGCCAGAAGGTGAGGCCCGCCACGAAGCAGATCTTGGCCACGTCGATGGCGCCGAGCCCCCAGGCCGAATAGATGCGGTAGCGCACCGAGCCACCGGTGAAGACGGTGAACCCCACGTTGTGGCCGATGGAATAGGAGCAGAATCCCGAGAGCGCCGCGACGCGGTAGGGCACATGGTCCTTGCCGATGGTGCGCAGGGCGAACCAGTCATAGAAGGTGAGCGTGAGGTAGGCGCCGGCCACGAGGAAGAAGGCGATCACCACGTCGCGCGGATTCTTCGCCGCGAGGGCATCCATCACGTCCGCGAGCTTCAAATTGTGAAGCATCCGGTAGAGGACGACCGCTGCGAACGCGATCACGATGAGGCTCAGGACGAAGCCGAGCCCGTGGAGGCCGACGCGATCCCGCAGGAAAGCCCAAATTCTGGAAAGCACCGCCCGCACACTCATTGCGTCACCGACCCCCCGCCCGCAACGTCAGCTGCCGCTCACATCTGCACGCTTTCGTGCGAGATTGAAGCGGCATTTTGTGGTCTTCGCTCGGAACGCTGCTCGCGCGGGCTTGCGCGAGGCGCCTCCGGTGGCCCTCAGAGCTTCACCGGATAGCCAATCTCCACCGTCCGCGCCCGCGGCAGCCCGAACCGGTCCACCGAACGCTCCGCGTTGCGGGCAAGGAAGGCGAAGACGTGGGCCACCACGTCCCTCACCTTCGTCACCTCGTCGGGCGGAATGATCCGCTCGTGGCCAATCACGTAGATGGCCGCGTCCGGATCGATCCCGCGGGCGCTGAGCGCCGGGCCGAGCACGGAGGGAACATCGATCTGCTGCATGTAGCCGAACCGCAGATCCACCCGCACGAACCCGTCGTTGAGGGTCGTCACCTTCACCCGGTCCTCCACCGACACCCGGGGGCGCGCGGCGATCCACACCGAAACGATGACCGCCATCTCGAACCGGACCTTGAGGAGGTCCGCCATTCGCGACAGCGCGACAGGGGTCATCGCACCCGCACGAGACAGAAAGATGGCGGTGCGCGGGCTTTCGACGTCGTTCGTGCGATCCTTGCGGGCGACGAAATTGTCCAGCGGCTCGGTGAAGCGCACCTGCTGGGCGACGACGCCCTCCAATCCCCGCCGCCAGCTCACCATCACGAAGATGACCGCCCCGGCGATGCTCAGGGGCAGCCAGCCCCCGTCATGGATCTTGGTCATGTTGGCCGAGGCGAAGGCGAAGTCGATGGCGAGGAGCCCCGTCGCCATCAGCCACACCGCCGGCGCCGGCCAGCCCCAGGCCCGGTGCACCTGGGCGATGAACAGGATGGAGGTGGTGACCATGGCGAAGGCCACCGCGATGCCGTAGGCCGAGGCGAGCCGGTCGGAGGCCTCGAAGCCCAGCACCACGGCGATGCAGGCGATCATCAGCAGCCAGTTGAGCCGGCCCACATAGATGTGCTGCTCGTTGTGCTCGCTGGTATAGCGGATGCGCATGGGCGGCAGGTAGCCGAGCTCAATGGCCTGCTTGGCCAGCGAGAACACGCCGGTGATGATGGATTGGGAGGCGATCACCGTCGCCGCCGTGGCCAGGAACAGCAGCGGCACGTCGAAGACGTCCGGGCACAGGTCGTAGAACGGGTTGCGCACCGCGTTCGGATCCACCAGCAGGATCGCGCCCTGGCCGAAATAATTGAGCAGCAGCGCCGGCATGGCCACGAACATCCAGGCGCGCGCGATCACCGGGCGGCCGAAATGGCCGAGGTCGGCGTAAAGCGCCTCACCGCCGGTCACCGCCAGGAAGCAGGCGCCGAGGATGACGCCGGCAAGACCCGGGTGCTGCACCATGAGCAGGATGCCGTAGCGCGGGTCGAGCCCGGCCAGCACCTGCGGCGCCTGCAGGATGCCGTAGACGCCCAGGGCCGCGAGCGAGCCGAACCAGATGAGCATCACCGGCCCGTAGAAGGCGGCGATGCGTTCCGTGCCGAGCCGCTGCGACAGGAAGATGGCGAGCAGGACCAGGACGGTCAGCGCCACCACCCAGTGCTCCAGCTCCGGCGCGATGACCTGAAGTCCCTCGATGGCGGAGAGCACGGACATGGCCGGGGTGAGCACGCCGTCGCCGATGAGCATGGCCGCGCCGAGCAGGCCGGCGGCCAGCAGATACCAGCGCAGACCCAGTGCGCTGCGGTGGAGGTCGAGCAGGGTCACGAGGGCGAGGATGCCGCCTTCCCCGTCATTGTCCGCCCGCAGGACCAGCATCACGTATTTCACCGTAACCGAGAGGATGATGCTCCAGGTGATGAGGGACAGGAGGCCGAGCACGTCGGCACCCAGGAAATTGGTGCCGCCCACCGCCAGCACACCCTGCTTCAGGGCGTAGAGGGGGCTGGTGCCGATGTCGCCGAAGACCACGCCGAGGGCGCCGATCTCGGCGGCGAACGGCAGGAGGCGCGAGCGATCGCGGGAAAAGCTCATGGACATAGAGGGCGATGGCCGCTCAGCACCGGGACGCCGGCGCGGGTGAAGATGAGCACGAAGCGCCCTGGCGCCGAGGCAGTCCCGCCCCCGCGCCGCGCAGTGTCACGCCTCGCGTCCGTCGCACGAAACCGTTCAAGGCAAGCCCCCGCGCGTTTCCCCCCGGCGGGATACGGGCAGACCCCGGCCCGAGGATGGGCCCCGCGACTGTCGCGCTGGGCCGCATCCGGAACCGCCCGGCTCCGCCCGCCCGAAGCGGGTGCGTTCAACACCTAGCTCCGATCGCGGGGGAACACAATGCGCTGCGGTAAAGCCCTTGGAAGCGGGGAATCCGCCCCGGAACTCCGGGAACGAGGGTGCACGCACCGGCATGAACGCAGAACGCCGGCCCGAAGGCCGGCGTTCCGGAGCATGAGCGGCGCCGTGGCCGCCGGCCACGGCCGGGAGCCGTCAGTAGCGGTAGTGCTCGGGCTTGAAGGGGCCCTGCTGCGGCACGCCGATATAGGCCGACTGCTGGTCGGTGAGCTTGGTCAGCTTCACGCCGATCTTGTCGAGATGGAGCGAAGCCACCTTCTCGTCGAGGTGCTTCGGCAGCGTGTAGACCTGCTTGTCGTACTGGCCGGGCTTGGTGAACAGCTCGATCTGCGCCAGCGTCTGGTTGGTGAAGGAGGCGCTCATCACGAAGCTCGGGTGGCCGGTGGCATTGCCGAGGTTCACCAAGCGGCCTTCGGAGAGCAGGATGATGCGCTTGCCGTCGGAGAACTCCACCTCGTCCACCTGCGGCTTCACATTGTGCCACTTGAAGTTCTTCAGCCCGGCCACCTGGATCTCGCTGTCGAAGTGGCCGATGTTGCAGACGATGGCGCGGTCCTTCATGGCCCGCATGTGCTCAACCGTGATCACGTCGAGATTGCCGGTGGCGGTCACGAAGATGTCGGCGCGGGACGCGGCGTCATCCATCGTGGTCACTTCATAGCCTTCCATGGCCGCCTGCAGGGCGCAGATGGGATCGACTTCCGACACCATCACCCGGCAGCCGGCGTTGCGCAGCGAAGCGGCGGAACCCTTGCCCACGTCGCCGAAGCCCGCGACCATGGCGACCTTGCCGGCCATCATCACGTCGGTGCCGCGGCGGATGCCGTCAACCAGGGACTCACGACAGCCGTACAGGTTGTCGAACTTCGACTTGGTGACGCTGTCGTTGACGTTGATGGCAGGCCACAGCAGCGTGCCCTTCTTGTGCATCTCATAGAGGCGATGCACGCCCGTGGTGGTTTCCTCGGTCACGCCCTGGATGGTCTTGGCGAGGAGCGAGTACCAGCCGGGCTTGTGCTTGAGGCGGCGCTTGATGGCGGCGAAGAGGACTTCCTCCTCCTCGTTGGTGGCGCCGTCGAGGAAGGCGGTGTCACCTTCCTCGGCGCGCTTGCCGAGATGGACCAGGAGCGTGGCGTCACCGCCGTCGTCGAGGATCATGTTCGGCGTGCCGCCATCGGCCCACTCGAAGATGCGGTGGGTGTATTCCCAATACTCTTCCAGCGTCTCGCCCTTCACGGCAAATACCGGGGTACCGGCGGCGGCGATGGCGGCCGCGGCATGGTCCTGGGTCGAGTAGATGTTGCAGGAGGCCCAGCGCACGTCGGCCCCGAGCGCCTTGAGGGTCTCGATGAGCACGCCGGTCTGGATGGTCATGTGCAGCGAGCCGGCGATGCGGGCGCCCTTGAGCGGCTGGGACGGGCCGTATTCGGCGCGGGTGGCCATGAGGCCGGGCATCTCGATCTCGGCGATGTCCAGTTCCTTGCGGCCCCAGTCGGCAAGGTTGATGTCCTTCACCACATAATCGTTGCTCATGGATCGCTCCGCTTGGAATGAGCCGCGCCGGTGGACGCGAAATCTGCCGGCCCCTGTAGCACGAGGATCCACCTCCTCGCAATAAGGATATAAAGAAATGCTTATATGACACCGACCATCCTTCGCCGATCCCGGCGGGGCAAGGACCGTCAAGATGCCGGAGCGGAGCGGCAAGGTAAGGTCCGCGACACGGCGCGCTTTGATTCCGACAAAAATTGTGATATACGTAACTTTACAGTCGATTGCTTCCATCTCCAGCCGCATCGCGCCTGCAATATGGTCGTGCATGTATTCGGGCGCATTCTCGGGAACACAGGGGCGGGAATTCGCGTGCCAGCCGGCTTCTACGGCGTGGCGCGAGCGGTTGATCATCGCCATCGACTGGCAGAGCGGGTTGTCGGGCGTTCCGGCCGCGACCCAAGTCCGCAGCTGAGGGTGCGTGTCGTCCCGGTGACCGGACCGGCCGGCCGGCGCACCAACAGGTTCGGCCCCCGGGCCGGATCAGGAGTGTCAAGAGCATGTCGGCAAAGAAGAACACGCAAGCCCGTCTCGGTTTCAAGACGGGCGAGCACATTGTTTACCCTTCCCACGGCGTAGGCCGCATCACGGCCATCGAGGAGCAGGAAGTCGCCGGTTTCAAGCTCGAACTGTTCGTGATCTCCTTTGAAAAGGACAAGATGACGCTGCGGGTCCCCGTGCCGAAGATCGCCAGCGTCGGCATGCGCAAGCTTTCCGAGACCAATATCGTCGAAAAGTCGCTCGAGACCCTGCAGGGCCGCGCCCGCATCAAGCGGACCATGTGGAGCCGTCGCGCGCAGGAATACGAAGCGAAGATCAATTCCGGTGACCTCGTCTCCATCTCCGAGGTGGTGCGCGACCTCTACCGCTCCGATGCCCAGCCCGAGCAGTCCTATTCCGAGCGCCAGCTCTACGAGGCGGCTCTCGATCGCATGGCGCGCGAGCTTTCGGCGGTGCAGAACATCACCGAGACCGAGGCGGTGAAGCTCATCGAGCAGAACCTGCTCAAGGGGCCGCGCCGCGGCGCCGCCAAGGTCGCCGAAGAGGCCGACCTCGACGCCGACCTCGAGGCCGACGAGGCCGCCTGAGCCCTCGCTTTTTCGTCCCGACGCACAAGACCCGGCTCCGGCCGGGTCTTTTCGTTTGTGCCGGCAATGGCGACGCGAAGGGCCGCGCCGCCGGAACCCTTCGCCGTGCGCGAGCGTTGTTGTCAGCGGGGCTGAAGTGGAGAAGCGATCATGTCCAATCGTGACCAGGACCAGCGCAATCCCCAGAACCCGAATGAGAAGAGCCAGTCCGGCCAGGGCAAGGCGCAACAGCAGGCGCAGGTGCCGGGCCAGAAAGGCGGCCAACAGCAGCAGGGAGGCCAGAAGAGCACCAATCAGCGGGACGAGCGGCGCGACCAGCGCTGAAGTCCGAAGCAGCCTTGGAGCCGGATGCGCTCAGGGTGAATCAAGCTGAGCGGCAAATCCGTATCGAAGGTCCGCGAAAAAGCCGAAGCCGCCGGCTGCTCTCTTCCCCGGAGAGCGGCCGGTTTCGTTGTGGGGCGCGTGCACCGCCGCGGGTGCCGCGCCCTCCGGATCTACGCTCCAGCGGCGCCTCCGTCCGAGCGGGGATCGTGCGCCCCTTCGATCTGGCCGCGGGGATGCAGGACCACGCCGCCCGCATGGCCCATGAGGTCGCTGTAGGCGTCGGGCACGACGCTCAGGTCGTGGCCTGCCGCCGAGAGACGCTCCACCAGGCCCTCCTGAAACCGCGGCTCGAGCCGCAGACGCGTCTCCACATCCCCCAGGTCCGCCCCAGCAGCCAGCGGGGCCGGGCGATGGCCTCGGCCAGCGGCACGCCGAACAGGCCGTAGCGGCTGAAGACCGCCGCCTGGGTCTGGGGCTGACCCTCCCCGCCCATGGTGCCGTAGGCCAAGACCCGCCCGTCGGGAAAGACCGCCATGGCGGGATTGAGGGTGTGGAAGGGCTTGCGGCCGGGTCGCAGCGGGTTCCGCGCCTTGGGATCCAGCGAAAAGCTGGCGCCGCGGTTCTGCATCAGCACCCCGGTCCCGCCCAGCACGCAGCCGGAGCCGAACTCGAAGAAGATCGACTGGATGTAAGAGACGACGACCCCGGACGCATCGGCCGCGCCGAGCCAAACCGTGTCGCCCCCCCCCGGCCCTGCGGCCACGGCAGCGCCCGGCGCATGTCGATGCCGGAGGCGAGCGTGTCGACGGCGGCCGGCGCAAGCAGGGCGCCGGGGTCCTCCGTCAGGTGGTCGAAGTCGCACACCACGCGGTCGCGCACCATGAAGGCGCGCTTCGTCGCCTCCACCAGGCCGTGCACATGCGCAAAACCCTCGGCTTCGGTGACCCCGAGCCGCGCGAACTGCGCGAGGATGAGCAGCGAGGCGAGGCCTTGGGTCGGCGGCGGCGCATTGAACAGCTGCGCCCGAGGCAGCTTCACCGCCAAAGGCGCCCGCGCCACCGGCTGGTAGGTCTCGAAGTCGGTCCGGGTGACCGGGCTGCCGATGCCATCGAGATCGGCGGCCATTTCGCGCCCCACGTCGCCGCGATAGAAATCGCCGAGGCCGGCGCGGGCCAGGTGGTCGAGGGTGTCGCCAAGGCGCGCCTGGCGCTGGAGCGCCCCCACCGCCGGCACCGCGCCGCCCGGCAGGAAGGCGGCGGCGAAGCCCGGCACATGCTCCAGCTCTGCCTTCTTCTCCGCGGTAAGCCTGGCCTGCGAGGCGGAAACCGCAACCCCCTCGCGGGCGAAGCGGACGGCGGGCTCGAGCAGGCGCGGCAGGCTCATGTGCCCCCCCAGCGCCTGGGCGGCCTCGAGGGCGAGGCGCCAGCCGCCCACCGCTCCCGGTACCGTCAAGGCGGCCAGGGGGCCGCGCGTGGGCACCGCCTCCAGGCCCATGTCGCGGTAATGGGAGATGCTCGCATGGGCGCCGGCGAAGCCGCAGGCCTCGATGTAGCGCACCCGCCCCGTCGGTTCGCGAATGAGCCAGAAGCCGTCGCCACCCAGATGGTTCATGTGCGGATAGACCACCGCGATGGCGGCCGCGGCGGCCACCATGGCCTCGATGGCGTTTCCGCCTTCCGCAAGCACATCGCGCCCGACCTCCGCCGCGAGCTGGTGCGGGGCGGCGACGACACCGCGCGTCGCATGGGTGCTTTCGAAGGCGTGGGCTGGCTGCATGATCGTCCTCGGTCCGGCGGGCAAGGGTCGCGGTGCGGGCCACGGCCGAGGGGGTCGCACTTGACCCCGGGCCGCGCCCGTCGCAGTTTCGCCGCCCATATCGGGCGTTTTCGAGCGAAGCGGGTTGCGGTTCGCGTGAAGAAAATGCGTTAAACCAATCATCTAGCGCGTCTTGCGTTTCACTGGAACGCAAAAGCGCGCTGGGGCGGACGGCAGGCTGTTCCTGACGCCGTGCGGGAGACGAAAGATGGCGGGTTCGGACAAGACGGGGGCGAAGGGTGCCGGGACGAGGGGCAAGGGGCGCCATGCGCTGACGGTCTTGAGCGCGACGGCCCTCATCGCCACCGAAGCCTTCGCCACCGCCGTCGCCGCCGGTTGGGCGCTCGCCGGCCTCGCCAACCTCGGCGACATCGGCGAATATGCCCTCATGGCGCTGTTCGGCCTCGCCGCGCTGTATGTCTCGGCGATCTACTTCCGTCGCGCCTATCGCGTGGAAATGCAGCTGACGCACTGACCCCGCTTCGAGATCGGCGGAGCGTTCAGGGCTTAAAGCGCGTCACCACCTCGTCGAGGCGCGGCCGCGGGCGGTCCGGCGCCCGCGCCGCCGGGCGTCCGATGTGGAGGAAGCCGGCTACCGTCTCGTGCGGCGCCACGCCGAGCAGCGCCGCCGCATCGGGATCCCGGCCCGGCCATTTCAGCAGCCACAGCGCGGAATAGCCGAGGGCGGTGGCCGCCAGCACGAGGTTCATGCAGGCCGCCCCCGCCGACAGCACCTGGTTGAACACCGGCACCTTCGCCGCCGGATCCGGCCGGCTCACCGCCACCACGGTCACCGGCGCGCGCAGCAGATAGTCGCGCCACATATGCGCCTTGTCCGGCGCCAGGCCGGGATTTTGGGTGGCATACAGGGCGTCGAGCCGATCCCCGGCCACCGCCCTGCCCTCGCCTTCCAGAACGATGAAGCGCCACGGCACGAGGCGGCCGTGATCGGGCACCCGGGTGGCGATGGCCAACATGCGGTCGGAGCTCGTCGACGGTGGGGCCTGGCGCCACGAGGGCCCGCAGCGGCAGGGAACGGCGCGCCTCCATCAGCGCCAGCGCCTCCTGCGACGGCGGCAGGTCGAGGGGTGACCCCTCGAAGGGCGGCGCGTCCGCTGCCGCATGATGGCGGGTGCGCTCGTCAGGGTGGGTCATCGCGGCTTCCTCAAGGGCGGGGCGCTTCCGGGCCCCCACGCGTTGCATGCCGACATGAATAGATGGATACCGGCGAAATAAAAATTGGAGTTCTTCCGATATGCCGCGGCGCACCGGCGCGGCGGTGCAACTGAGCCTTTTCGCCGCAGCGGTAGGCACTTGTCCCCGGCCACGGCGGCGGTGCACGGCCCGCTCCGGTCATTCAACATTCATGTACCAAAGCCAAGCAGATGTGATAGTCTGTTTGCTGGTTGGAGGCGTGGGCCCATGCGCATGGGCACGAAATTCCGACCTTGTCCATTAGGCTACGAGGCGAGACGCGGGTGGCTGGATCGAGCGTTGTGCGAAGGCGGAACTCAAGACGCCCTGTGCGTGCATCTTAAATTGGCACGAAGAACGCATCTTCATCTGGCAGTGGTGGATGGCCCTAAGCCAAAATTGGCGACTGACCTCAACGGAAATACACATGAGCCGTAACCGAGACTTCCGAGAGCCGCGCCGCCGTGGCTTTGACGACGACTTTGCGCCGCCGCGTGACCGCGGCTTCGGAGGGGACCGTCCGTTTTCATCGCCGAGCAGCAGCTTCAGTGCCCCCATGCCGTCGGGCCCGCCCATCGACGCCACGGTGAAGTGGTTCAACCCCGAGAAGGGCTTCGGCTTCGTCGAGCTCGCCGATGGCTCGGGCGACGTCTTCCTCCATGCCCGCGCCCTCGAAGCCGCCGGCCAGGAGAGCGTGCCTCCCGGATCCAAGCTTTCGGTGCGTGTCGGCCAGGGCCAGAAAGGCCGTCAGGTCACCGAAGTGCTTGAGGTCGATACCTCCACGGCGGAAGCCGCTCCCCCGCGCCGCACCAGCTTCGGCGCCGGTGCTGGCGGCGGTGGCTTCGGCGGCGGCGCGCCCCGTTCCGCGGGCGCCGGCCCGCGTGCGGCGACCGGCCCCACCGAGGAGCGCGTCGGCACGGTGAAGTGGTACAACCCCGACAAGGGTTTCGGCTTCATCGCGGTGGAAGGCGGCGGCAAGGACGTGTTCGTGCATGTCACCGTCATCTCCCGGTCCGGCCTCACCGATCTGGCCGAGGGCCAGCGCGTGGTGGTGCAGGTGGGTCAGGGTCCCAAGGGCCCCGAAGCCCGCGGCATCGAACTCGCCGACTGAATTCTTCCGCCTGTCGCCCGTGATTTCGGGCGGCAGGCGCTGAACAAGCAAACGGGCGTGGCTCGCAGGCTGCGCCTGTTTTCTGCATTTGTGGAGTTGAATAATAAAATGGCGCAACAGGCAGAGGCCGACCTTTCGAGCCTTCTCGAACGTCTCAAGTCGGCTCAGCGTGACCTGCTCCTGACCGCAGCGAAGAGCACCACTCTTCCTTCCGATGGCACGCTGCGCAAGCTTTCCGACCTCGAAGGCGCCATCGCCGCCACCGAGGCCCTCCTCCAGGAAGAAAGCGACCGGCGCTGAGATCAGGCGCGCCGAAATCGCGCGCGCCTGTTTTCGCTCGCCGACACGTCCGCCTGAGACGGCGGGCCGCCGACGGACTATTCTAACACCGCCGATCAAGCGTCGCCGCCCCCTTGGCGCGGGCATTGCCGCGCCCCGACGGCTGACGGAAACGCCCTGAATTCGGCGCGGCGTCATGCACCCGCAAGCCGTTCCGCCGGCGCCCCGGGCCGCTTTCCCCACCCCGGCGCAATGGCCCCTCCGCCCCCGGCCCATCGGGAGCTTCGTGACGACCGGCCGCTTCAGCCCTGCTCGGCCAGGAGCCGCGCCACCGCGGCCCGAAGCTCGGGAAAGCCGGCCCCGCTCTCGCTTGATGTGGGATAGACCACCGGATAGGCCGCGGGCCTGCGGCGGATCTTGTCCTCGACCCCGGCGATCACGCCCGGCAGGGCGGTCGGCTTCACCTGATCGATCTTGGTGAGGATGATGGCGTAGGAGACCGCGGCCTTGTCGAGCAGGTCCAGGATCTCCTCGTCCACCGGCTTGATGCCATGGCGGGAATCGATGAGCACGAACACCCGCGCCAGATTCACCCGGCCCCGCAGATACGCCTTGATGGTCCGCGTCCAGGCGTCCACCTTCTCCTTCGGCGCCTTGGCGAAGCCGTAGCCCGGCATGTCGACGAGGGACAGTTCGGGGCCGACCCGAAAGAAGATGAGCTCCTGCGTCCGACCGGGGGTCACCGAGGTGCGCGCCAGCGCCTTGCGGCCGGTCAGCGCATTGACCAGCGAGGACTTGCCGACGTTGGAGCGGCCGGCCAGGGCGATCTCCATCCCCTGCATGGGCGGCAGCACCTCGATGGTGGGCGCCGCCGTGACGAACTGCCAATCGCCGGCGAACAGCAGCCGGCCGGTTTCGAGGAAGGGATCGGGAGCGTCGGGCGCGACGTCGGAAACGGGGCTGGTCATCCCAGCCTTATCCTAGAGCCGGGCCACCGACGCAAGGCGCGCGGCCCGGCAAGGGTCAGCCGGGCTGAGCCGTTCGGTGCGACGGCAGATCCCCTTCATCGCCGCTGGCCGCCTCCCAGGAAGGTCTGCACGAACCAGCGGTCGAGGGTCATGGGCTCCTCCTGCCGGGGCGCGGGCGCTTCCCCCACCACGGCCGGCGGCCGGTCGTCCGGCACGCTCTCGGGCGGCAGGAAGCTGCCACCCGGCTGGCCATAGCCGATGCCGCCGAAACCGGCCGTGCGCAGGCCTCCGGGCAATTCGGCGACCGGCACATTCTGGTGCGCCGTCTTCATCACCCGGCTCCAGATCTCCACCGGCAGGTTGGCGCCGGATGCCTTCTTGGTGGGCGAGGAATCGTCGTTGCCGAGCCACACCGCCGTCACGTAGCGCGCCGTGTAGCCGACGAACCAGGCGTCGCGATAATCCTGCGAGGTGCCCGTCTTGCCCGCCGCCTGCCAGCCCGGCAGGTCGGCGCGGCGGGCGGTGCCGATGGCGAGGGTCTGGGTCATCATCTGGTTCATCATGGCCGCATAGGCGGGATCCATGACGCGGCCGGGCCCGGCGCCGGCGCGCTGGTAGAGGGTCTTGCCGTCCGCCGACTTCACCGTGTCGATCACATGGGGCACCACGCCGATGCCGCCATTGGCGAAGGGGGTATAAGCGGATGCCAGCTCCAGCACCGACACCTCGGACGTGCCGAGGGCGATGGAGGGGTTGGGATCGAGCGCCGAGGCGATGCCGAGGCGCTTCGCCGTCGCCACCACCGCCTTGGGGCCGACCTCCAGGGTCAGGCGGACCGAGACGGTGTTGAGCGAGAGCGCGAGGGCGGTGGTCAGCGTCACCGGACCGCGATAGTCGTGGGTGGAATTCTCAGGCCGCCAGCCCTTGAGCTGGACCGGCGCGTCCTCGCGCACGGTGTCCGGGGTCAGGCCGTGCTCCAGCGCAGTCAGGTAGATGAAGGGCTTGAAGGCGGAGCCCGGCTGGCGCCGCGCCGTGACCGCCCGGTTGTACTGGCTGTCCGCATAGGAGCGGCCGCCGATGAGCGCCTTCACCGCGCCGTCCGTGTCGAGCATCACCAGCGCGCCCTGCCCGACGCCGTACTTGGCGCCGGATTTCGCCAGGGTGTCCTCGAGCGCGCGCTCGGCCGCCTGCTGCAGGGCGGGCTCCACCGTGGTGCGCACAGTGACGTCGCCGGGCAGTTCGCCGACGAAGGAATCCATCTGGTCCATCACCCAATCGGCCACGTAGCCGGACGAATCCGGCATGCCGGCGCGCGACAGCTGCGCCGGACGGGCGAGGGCGGCGCCGGCCATGTCCTGCGAGATCATCGCCTGCTGGCGCATGGCGGAGAGGACCAAAGCGGCGCGCTGCTGCGCCCCCCTGAGGTTGCGCGTGGGGGCAAGGCGGGAGGGGGAATTGACCAGCCCGGCGAGCATGGCCGCCTCGGCGAGGCTCACCTGCCGGGCCGATTTGCCGAAATAGCGCTGGGCCGCCGCCTCCACCCCGTAGGCGCCGGCGCCGAAATAGACGCGGTTGAGATAGAGGTCGAGGATCTCGTCCTTGGTGAACTTGTGCTCCAGCCACAGGGCCAGCACCAGCTCCTGCACCTTGCGCGAGGCGGTGCGCTCCTGGGTGAGGAACAGGTTCTTGGCCAGCTGCTGGGTCAGCGTCGAGCCGCCCTGCCGCAGGCGCCGCGAGGTGAGATTGGTGACCAGCGCCCGCGCCAGGCCCTCCGGATCGAGGCCGAAATGACTGTAGAAGCGCTGGTCCTCGATGGCGACGAACGCCTTCGGCAGATAGGGCGGCAGCTCGCGGATGGGCACCGCGACACCGCCCATGTCGCCGCGCGTCGCCAGCGCCTTGCCGTCGGCGGCCAGCACGGTGACGGTGGGCGGACGCTTGGGGATCATCAGCGTCTGCATGGGCGGCAGCTTCGACGCCTCGTAGGCGATGACGCCGGCGAGGGCCAGGACGCCCCACAGGCCGAGGATGAAGCCCCATTTGACGAGGCGGAACAGGAACGGCCCCCGCCGCCTGCGCCGCGGGCGGGCGGGCGGCTCGGCGCGGCCGCGGCGGGGCGCCGGCGGCTCCGGCGGTGGCTCGGCCTTCTTCGCGGCGCGGACGCGGCGCGGCGGGTCCGCCGGAGGCGGGGCGCCACCCGAGCGGTCGCGCGCATCGAGGCGGATGTCGAACAGGGATTCCTGGCGCTCCAGCACCGGTTCCCGCCTCATGCCCTCGCCTCGTCCGCGTGCCACCATCCGCAAGACCCGTCGCTCACCAATCGATCGATTCCCGCCCCTTCCACCATGGAATTGGGGCGGAAGCGCAGCGCGTGCCGCAGACGCCTTCCCGGCGGCCGCGATGGCGAAAGGTAAGGTCGGCGGCCATAAGGAGCGGTTAAGGAAGGCCCGCAAAGCCGGCCCCGGCGGGGGTCAAGCCGGGACGCCAGCGATCCCACGGCGTGCCGCCGCTACGGCGTGCACTTGTCCCAGAAGCCGACCCGGCGGTCAGGGGTCTTGTAATACCAGCACATGCCGTTGGCCGGAGCCGGACCCGCCACGGAGGTGGCAAGTCCCGGCTGCAGTGAGCCGAGGGCCGCGCCGGCCGCCACTGGCCCGCCGGGCCCCCACGCACGCTGGGACGGCTGGAGCACCACCGGCGACGGGTCGTCGGGCGGCGGGGCCATGCGGGGGGCCTGCGTCGTCGGCCGCGTCGGCTGCGGCTTCGGGTAGGGGTTCGGCCGCGGATCCGGCGTCGGGTCCGGACGCAGCGGGGACGTGGACCGGGACCGCGTGGTCGGCGACGTGCGGGCGGGCTGGGTGGGCTTCGGCGTCGGGCGCGCGCTCGGCCGGGTCTGGGCCGGTGACTGCCGGGTCTGGGCCGCTGTCTGCGCCTGCGCGGCCTGCGTGCCCACGGCCAAGCCGGCGACAGTCAAGCCGGCGACAGTCA
The DNA here is from genome assembly GCF_016807805.1 of Xanthobacter dioxanivorans. Classification (NCBI taxonomy): domain Bacteria; kingdom Pseudomonadati; phylum Pseudomonadota; class Alphaproteobacteria; order Hyphomicrobiales; family Xanthobacteraceae; genus Xanthobacter; species Xanthobacter dioxanivorans. Next base: position 1,312,347 of record NZ_CP063362.1, read on the forward strand.
ACCCGGCCATGACGAGGACCGCCGGCACCCTCCCCCTCGTCCATCCTCGCATGATGCATCTCCTTGCGTCAGGTACGCATCCTCCCTCCGAAGATGGGCGCTTTGATGAGCGCAGCCGCAACACGCCGCTCGCGGCCAGCGGATGATTGCGGTAAAGGGGAAGACTGCCTTTTCCTCGCGGGCCTTGCAGATCGCCGAGCATGTCCACCATCCGTACCCCCAGAGCCCACCGCGTCATCGGCGAACCCTTCGAAGGCTTGATGCTCAAGGCGGAGATCCGAGAGATCGGCGCCGCCCACAAGGGACGTGACATCGACCTGCGCAACGCGGTCGTGCTCCGCCTCAAGAAGGCCCTCCAGGAGGGCCACGCCGAAGCTGAGCGCCTGTTGAAGGAGGACGGCTGCGGGCGCTGCTGCGCCATGCGCCTGTCCGCCCTGCAGGACGCGGTCATCACCTCGGCCCATGAGGTGGCGGCCACCTTCCTCTATCCGGTGGACAACCCCTCCCGCTCGGAGCGCATGGCCGTCGCCGCGGTGGGCGGATACGGCCGGGGCATGATGGCGCCAGGGTCCGACACGGACATCCTGTTCCTCTTGCCCTACAAGCAGACCGCCTGGGGCGAGAGCGTGGCCGAGGCCATGCTTTATATCCTGTGGGATCTCGGGCTGAAGGTGGGCCACGCCACGCGCTCGGTGGAGGAGTGCCTGCGCCAGGCGCGGGCGGACTTCACCATCCGCACCTCCATCCTCGAGGCGCGCTACCTGGTGGGCGAGAAAGCCCTGTTCGAGGACCTGGAGAAGCGCTTCGACAAGGAAGTAGTGGAAGGCACCGGGGCCGAGTTCGTCGCCGCCAAGATGGCGGAGCGGGAAGAGCGCCTGCGCCGCTCCGGCCAGTCGCGCTACCTGGTCGAACCCAATGTGAAGGACGGCAAGGGCGGGCTGCGCGACCTGCACACCCTGTTCTGGATCGCCAAGTACGTCTACCGGGTGCAGACCACCAGCCAGCTGGTGGCGAAGGCGGTCTTCACCCGCGAGGAGGCGCGCCTCTTCACCCGCTGCGAGGACTTCCTCTGGTCGGTGCGCTGCCATCTCCACTTCCTCACCGGCCGCCCCGAGGACCGCCTGTCCTTCGACGTGCAGCGGGATATGGCCCAGCGCCTCGGCTACACGGAGCATCCCGGCCAGAAGGACGTGGAACGCTTCATGAAGCACTATTTCCTCGTGGCGAAGGATGTGGGCGACCTTACCGCCATCCTCTCCGCCGCGCTGGAGGAGCGCCACGAGAAGCCGGTTCCCGGCCTCAAGGGCATGGTGGAGCGCTTCCGTGCCGGCTCGCGCCGCATCACGCTGAAGGAAACGACGGACTTCATCCTCGACCATGACCGCCTGAACGTGGCGGACGAGGACGCGTTCCGGCGCGACCCGGTCAACCTCATCCGCATCTTCCACGTGGCGGACAAGCGCAACCTCGCGCTCCATCCCGATGCCATGCAGCTGGCCGCCCGCTCGCTGCCGCTGATCGACGCCGCCGTGCGCGAGAATGCCGAGGCGAACCGCCTGTTCCTGGAGATCGTCACCTCGAAGAACGCGCCTGAGACGGTCCTGCGGCGCATGAACGAGGCCGGCGTGCTCGGCCGCTTCCTGCCGGAGTTCGGCAAGGTCGTGGCCATGATGCAATTCAACATGTACCACCACTATACGGTGGACGAGCACCTCTTGCGCTGCATCGGCGTGCTCTCGGAGATCGAGCGCAAGGTCAATCCGGAGAACGGCCTCGCCAACGACCTCATGGGCACGGTGAAGAACCGCAACCTGCTCTATGTGGCCCTGCTCCTGCACGACATCGCCAAGGGCCGCCCCGAGGACCACTCGGTGGCCGGCGCCCGCATCGCCCGGCGCCTGTGCCCGCGCTTCGGCCTCTCGCCGGTGGAGACCGAGACGGTGGCCTGGCTGGTGGAGCAGCACCTCGTCATGTCGCAGGTGGCCCAGTCCCGCGACCTGTCCGACCGCAAGACCATCGAGAACTTCGCCTCGGTGGTGCAGAACCTCGAGCGCATGAAGCTGCTCACCATCATCACCACCGCCGATATCAAGGCGGTGGGGCCGGGCACGTGGAACGGCTGGAAGGCCCAGCTGCTGCGCACGCTTTATTATGAGACCGAGCCGGTCCTCACCGGCGGCTTCTCGGAAGTGGACCGGGGCAAGCGCGTCACCGCCGCCCAGGGCCAGTTCCGCCACGCGCTTTCCGACTGGACCGACGAGAAGGTGGCCACCTACGTGGCGCGGCACTACCCGCCCTACTGGCTGCGGGTGGACCTCGACACCAAGCTGCGCCACGCCCGCTTCGTCGATGCCACCGAGCAGGCCGGTCGCTCCATCGCCACCCATGCGGCGCTGGAGCCGGGGCGCGGCATCACCACCCTCACCGTGCTCGCGCCCGACCATCCCAAGCTGCTGTCGATCATCGCCGGGGCGTGCGCGGCGGCGGGGGCGAACATCGTGGACGCCCACATCTCCACCACCACCGACGGCCTTGCCCTCGACACCATCGCCATCCGCCGCGCCTTCGACCGGGACGACGACGAACTGCGCCGCGCCGGCCGCATCCAGGAGGCGGTGGAGCAGGCGCTGACCGGCGAGGTCCGGCTGCCGGAGGTGATGGCCCGCAAGCTGCCCAAGGGCCGCCGCACCTTCACCGTGGAGCCCGAGGTGACGGTGAACAATTCCTGGTCCAACCGGCACACGGTGGTGGAGGTGTCCGGCCTCGACCGGCCGGGCCTGCTGTTCGCCCTCACCAACACCCTGTCGCGGCTCAACCTCAACATCGCCTCGGCGCATGTGGCCACCTTCGGCGAGCGGGCGGTGGACGTGTTCTACGTCACCGACCTGATGGGCGCGAAGATCACCGGCGCCGCCCGCCAGTCCACCATAAGGCGGGCGCTGATCGCGGTGTTCGAGGGCCCGGCGGAGGACGAGGAGCCCGCCCGCCGCGCCGCGCGCGCATAGGAGCGTCGGCGCGCCTCGCACCCCCCGCATCCGTCGGTCCCACGAGAGGGGAGCTGCGTGCAGCCTGCCCCGGCGGCGCGACCGACCCCGATTTTGCCGTGATGCAGGACCAAGAGGACGCGGCCCAGAGAACGGGGCCCGAGAACCTCGCCCGGAAACCTGGCCCGGAAACCTGGCCCGGAAACCTGGCCTGAGAACGGGAACGAATTGCGTCCCGGGCGCACGCACCTATATTGAGGCCGCGCCCGCGCCACGCGGCGGAACGAAGAACCAACATGATCCCAGCGGCTCCTCCCTTCGACATGCCGGGCGACCCCGCCTCCATCCGCGTGGTGGTGGCCATGTCGGGCGGGGTGGATTCCTCCGTGGTGGCGGGCCTCCTGGCGCGCGCCGGCTATGACGTGGTGGGCGTGACGCTCCAGCTCTACGACCATGGCGAGGCGGCCCACCGGCGCGGCGCCTGCTGTGCCGGGCAGGACATCTACGACGCCAGCGAGGTGGCCCGCACCCTGGGCATCCCCCATTACGTGCTGGATTATGAAAGCCGCTTCCAGGAGGAGGTGATCGACCGCTTCGCCGCGAGCTACGCCGCGGGCGTCACGCCGATCCCCTGCGTGGACTGCAACCGCACGGTCAAGTTCCGCGACCTCCTCGCCACAGCCGAGGAGCTCGGCGCCCGCTACCTGGCCACCGGCCATTATGTGGCCAGCCGAGCGCTGCCCGATGGCCGGCGCGGCCTCTTCCGGGCGGCGGAGGAGGCGCGCGACCAGTCCTATTTCCTTTATGCCACCACCGCCGCGCAGCTCGACCGCCTGCGCTTCCCCCTCGGCGAGATGCGCAAGGCGGACGTGCGGGCGCTCGCCGCCGAATTCGGCCTGCCGGTGGCGGACAAGCCGGACAGCCAGGACATCTGCTTCGTGCCCGGCGGCGACTATGCGGAAGTGGTGGAGCGTCTGCGCCCCGAAGCCGCCGAGCCGGGCGACATCGTGCATCTCGACGGCCGCGTGCTCGGCCGCCATCGCGGCGTCATGCACTACACCATCGGACAGCGGAAGGGCCTCGGCATCGCCACGCCCGAACCGCTCTACGTGATCGCCATCGACGCGGCGCGGCGGGAAGTGCGGGTCGGCCCGCGCGAGGCTCTGGCGGTGCGCGCCATCCATATGGCCGACGTGAACTGGCTCGGCGACATGCCGTTCGAGGAGGCCGTGGCGCGGGAGGCGGAGGTGTTCGTGAAGGTGCGCTCGACGCGCCCGCCGGTGCCTGCCCGGCTCGGCCGTGGCGCCGATGGCACACCGGCCGTCTATCTGGCGGTCGGCGAGGAAGGCGTTGCGCCGGGGCAGGCCTGCGTGCTCTACGATGGCGCCGGAGCCGCCGCCCGCCTCTATGGCGGCGGCACGATCGTGAAGGCGGAGCGGGTGGCCAAGAGCATCGCCGAGGTCGCCTGAGGGGCGGCTGGGGCTGGGAGAGACCGACGATGGCGGTTCAGTACGATCTCGAAGGGCAGAAGCGCGTCTACGCCAAGTGGGCGCCCATCTACGACAAGGTCTATGTGAAGCTGCTCGCCGACGCCCAGCGCAAGGCGGCGAACGCCGCCGCCGCCTGCGGGCCGAAGATCCTGGAAGTGGGCGTGGGCACGGGCCTCGTCCTGCCCTACTACCCCCGTGGCGCGCAGGTGACCGGCATCGATCTGTCCTTCCACATGCTGCAGAAGGCGGTGGAGAAGAAGGTGGAGCGCGGCCTGTCCCAGGTGGGCCTGCTCGCCGCCATGGACGCCTGCAACCTCGGCTTCCCTGACGAGAGCTTCAACGCCGTCACTGTTCCGTTCGTGATCACGCTGGTGCCGGACCCGGAAGGCGCGCTCGACGAGATGTACCGGGTGCTAAAGCCGGGCGGCGAGATCATCGTCGCCTCCAAGCTCGGGGCGGACGAAGGCCCCGCCATGCACATCGAGGCGGCGCTGGCCCCGCTGGTGAAGAAGGTGGGCTGGAGCATCGCCTTCAAGGCCAGCCGGCTGAAGAACTGGGCGGCGAAGTATCCCGACATGGAGGTCATCGAGATCTCTCCGGTCTTCCCGGTGGGCTTCTTCAAGCTGGTGCGCATCAAGAAGAAGGCGCGCTGACCCGCGCCTTCCTCCCGGACCCCCGGCTATCCCTTGTAGCGCTTGACCACCCCGTCGACCGTGCGGGCGAAGAGGGCGGCGTCCACCCCCACGGCGGTGAAGACCGAGCCGGCCGCCATGTAGCGCTGCGCCAGCGCCGGGTCGCTCACCAGCACGCCGCCCCGGTTGCCGGCCGCCGCGATGCGCCCGAGCCCCTTCTCGATGACCTCCACCACCTTCGGATGCGCCGGCTGGTGCAGGAAGCCCATGGAGGCGGACAGGTCTCCGGGACCGATGAAGACGCCGTCGACCCCCGGCACCGCGGCGATCTCCTCGACCCGCTCCAGCGCCTCTATGGTCTCCACCTGCACCAGCACGCACATCTCGTCGGCATAGCGCTCGAAATAATCCGGGATGCGGCCGAAGCGGGTGGCGCGGGCCGCCACCGCGTAGCCGCGGATGCCGTGGGGCGGATAGCGCGTGGCCGCCACCGCGGCCTTCGCCTCCTCGGCCGTCTGCACCATGGGGATGAGGAAGCTCTGCGTTCCGATGTCGAGGAAGCGCTTCAGCGTCACGGAATCGTTCCACGGCACCCGCACCACCGGCTGCGCCGTGCCGCCGACCATGGACTGGAGCTGGGCGTGCACGTTGGGCAGCTCGTTGGGGGAATGCTCGGTATCGAGCACGATCCAGTCGAACCCGGCGCCGGCCAGGATCTCGGAGACGTAGTTGGAAGGAATGGCGCACCAGAAGCCGATCTGCTGCCGGCCGTCATGAAGGGCACGCTTGAAGGGATTGTGGGGGATCTGCATGGCGTTCCTCAGTTCGCCGCCCGAGCCCCGTGGCGGGCGGCCATTGTCGTTGTCGGGCGGCATGGGCAGACGGCGCGCCGATGCAGGAAAACGGAGCATTTTTTCGCGATTGTGGGAACCGCCAAATGCCCGGGCCCCCGACGAAAAAGGCATGGGTCAGGGCATGGGCCAGGGCATGGGCCGGTCGCGATCAGGCCGCCTCACTCCGGCTGGAACATGGCCGGGACATCCCCGCCGAGCACCATGCCGGCGAGCATTTCGCCCAATGCGGGGGCGAACTTGAAGAGATGGCCGCCGGCGAAGAAGTCCACCGCCCCGCGCCGCACCACCTCAAGCCGCTCGGATTCCCACGGGGCGCCGTCCTGCGGATGCTCCAGCGAGGTGGAGACGCAGGATTCGATGCGGAAGCCGCCCGTCTCCAGCCCCGGCAGCAGTTCCTCCACCAGCGCCAGCGTGTGCTCCACCACCATGTCGGGATCGCCGCCGCCGGTGCGGTCGGTGTCGCTGGGCTCCAGGCCCACCGCGAACAGGTCGTCGTGCAGCGCCGGAAGGCCGTAGGTGTACAGCACCCCATGGCGATGATCGCCCTTGTCACGGAATGACACCATGGGCCGGTCGCGATAGCCGGGCTTCAGCGGGAAGAGCAGGCGCTGGTGGACGCTGTACACCTGCGGCACGCTCACGCCCATGGCCCGGCCGAGCACCGGGGTCTGCATGCCCGCCACCACCAGCACCCGCCGGGCCCGGAAGATGGCCGTGCGGGTGGCGACGAGCACATGGCGCGCGCGCTGGCTGAGGCCGAGCACGGGCGTGTGCTCCAGGAGCGCCGCCCCGAGGCTCGACTTGAGCCACGCGATGCTCGCTTGCGCGCGGATAGTCCCGGCCTCTTCCTCCAGGATCACCGGGGCCCGCCAGGGCTCGCGCACCGGCAGCAGCACGCGCTGCTCCTCCTCGCTGACAAAGCGCACCTTGAGCTTCAGGCCTTCGAGCCGGGCCCGCTCCGCCTCGGCGTTCTCGACGATGAGGAAGGAGCCGGTGCGGTCGATGAAATCGAGCCCCGCCTCGGCTTCCCATTGATCCCACCCCTTGCGGGCCTTCTGCGCCAGCCACAGCATGGCCGGGTCGCTATAGGCCGCGCGCATGATGCGCGAGCCGCCCGCCGACTGGCCGCTGCCGGCGGTCGCGGCCTCGAAGCAGATCACGCTGATACCCAGCCGCTGGAGCGTGCGCGCGACCGAAAGGCCGACGATGCCACCGCCGACGATGGCGATCTCGATCTCCTGGAACGACGTCATGGCGGGACTCGCGCGAGAGGGCAGAGGGCGGCCTGCTTAACACGGCCGCACGCGCTCACCGCAAGAGCGACGCGTCGTCCCCCCCTCTCCTCTCCTCTCCCCCCTCTCCCCTCCCCCCGTCATCGGTGCTATCCAGTCCGTCCCCCGAAAAGCGGCGCGCCAGACGCCGCGGCCACATTCGAGTGCCGCCCCAAGGAGCGTTTCGCCATGCTCACCACGGTTTCCGCCTTCGACCGCATCGGCGAGGAGAACGCGTTCGCCGTGCTCGCCCGGGCGACGGCGCTGGCGGGCGAGGGACGCTCCATCCTCAATCTCGGCATCGGCCAGCCGGACTTCCGCACGCCCGACCATGTGGTCGAGGCCGCGGTGAAGGCGCTGCGCGACGGGCAGCACGGCTATACGCCCTCCGTCGGCATCCTGCCCCTGCGCGAGGCGGTGGCCGCCGACCTCCACCGCCGCCATGGCGCGGAGGTGGACCCGGACCTGGTGATGATCATGCCGGGCGGCAAGGTCACCATGTATGCTGCTATCCGCCTGTTCGGCGAACCGGGCGCCGAGATCCTCTACCCGGACCCGGGCTTTCCCATCTACCGCTCCATGATCGAGCACACCGGCGCCACGCCGGTGCCGGTGCCGATCCGCGAGCAGAACGGCTTCGCCTTCTCGGCCGAGGAGACGCTCGCCCTCATCACCGAGCGTACCCGGCTCATCATCATCAACTCCCCCGCCAACCCCACCGGCGGGGTCACGCCGGCCGCCGAGATCGACAAGCTGGTGAAGGGCCTCGCCGACTTCCCCCATGTCGCCCTCATGTCGGACGAGATCTACGACCAGTTCCTGTTCGACGGGGAAGAACACCGCACGCTGCTCGCCTATCCCGAGATCCGCGACCGGCTGATCCTGCTCAACGGCTGGTCCAAGACCTACGCCATGACCGGCTGGCGGCTCGGCTACTCCATCTGGCCGAAGGTGCTCTACAACCAGGTGCGCAAGCTCGCAGTGAACTGCTGGTCCTGCGTCAACGCCGCCACCCAATATGCCGGCATCGCGGCGCTGGAGGGTCCGCAGGACTCGGTTGCCGCCATGACCGCCGAGTTTGACGCCCGCCGCCGCATGGTGGTGGAGGGGCTGAACCGGCTGCCGGGCGTGACCTGCGCCACGCCCAAGGGCGCCTTCTACGCCTTCCCCAACATCACCGGCACCGGCTGGGCCTCCGCCAAGACGCTCGCCTCCGCCCTGCTGGAAGAGGCGGGCGTCGCGGTGATCGGCGGGCCGGACTTCGGCCTCCATGGCGAGGGCTACCTGCGCCTGTCCTATGCCACCTCGCGGGAGAACATCGTGCAGGCGCTCACGCGCATGGATGATTTCCTCGCGGCGAACCGCAAGGTCGCCTGAGCGGTGGCGGGCCGCGGCGGTGGCGTGCGGCGGTGGGGCCCCGGCCTCGCTTTGCTCGCCCTCGCCCTCGGCCCGGCCCTCGCCCTGATTCACCTGCCCCGCCGGGACACCGTGCCGCCCGGCGACACCACGGCCCGCGAAACGCTCCCGCCCGAAACGCCTCTCCGCGAACCCGCCGCCGAACCACCCCCGCCTGCCGCGGTGACCGCCGCCATCGATCTCCCGGAAGCGGGGATGCAGCCGGCGGCGACCGCCCCGTTCCCGGCACCGCCGTCCGGCGGGACGAAATCCGGGCCCGCGCCGAGGCCCCCGGAGCGCTGGGCCGGCAACCCGGCCTGCCCGCGCGACCGCCGCTCGACGCGGGAATACAATCGCTGCCTCTTCGACTTCACCCGCACCTCCGAGCAGGAGCTAGAGGCCGAGTTGGCGAATGCCCTCGTCGTCATCGACGCCCGCAGCGACCTGCCGGCGGTGCAGCGCACGCGGTGGCGCAGCCTGCTGGACGAGGCGCAGTCGCGCTTCCTGCTCTACCGCAATTTCGACTGCCAGAGCGTCGCCCCGTTCGAGGGGCCACGCGGCATCGGCAATTTCGAGCAGCGCTCCTTGTGCCTCATCGAGGCCAACACCCGCCGGGCCCGGGAGCTGCGCGCCCGCTACGGCTCGCCCATGACGGTGCTTCCGGAGCTGAGCGGCGGCCCCTGGGCACGCGGGGGCACTTATGTCCGGGTGGTTCCCCCCAGCCTCCAGTGAAAGCCGGGCCCCGGGTGATTCAACCGGGGGCAAAAATGCTCTAAACCGGCCAGGCGACGGCGCTCCGAAGGCGGGCGCCTGGCAGAACGGGCGGAGGCGCGTCGTGTCCAAGGTGGTCTGCGTGGGCGAAGTGATGGTGGAGCTGGCCCGCGGCTCCGATGGGCGCTTCGGCCTCGCCTTCGGCGGCGACACGTTCAACACCGCGGTCTATCTGGCCCGCGCCGGCGTGGACGTGGCCTATGCCACCGCCCTGGGCGACGACGCGTTCTCCGGCGATATCCTGGCCCTCGGCACCGCCGAGGGGGTGGACATGAGCCTCGTGCAGCGTGCCAGGGGCCGGGTGCCGGGGCTCTATCTCATCACCACGGACGATGCCGGCGAGCGCAGCTTCCATTACTGGCGCGACACCTCCCCCGCCCGCAGCCTGTTCGAGGCGGAGGGCTGGCAGGACGTGGCGGCGGCGCTGGTGGGCGCGGGCGTCGTCTATTTCTCCGGCATCACTCTGTCGCTCTATTCCAACCAAGGCCTCGGCCGCTTCCTGGCGGCGCTGGAGATGGCCGGCAACGCGCGCGAGGGGGAGGGTCCCGGCGCCGCAGTTGCCGGGACTTGGCGGGTGTTCGACGGCAATTTCCGCCCCCGCGGCTGGGGCGGCGACCTCAACCGGGCGCGCACGGTGTTCGCCGAGGCGATGAAGCGCTCGTCCATGGCCCTGCCCACCTTCGAGGACGAGGTGGCCCTGTGGGGCGATGCCTCGCCCGCCGCCACCATCGAGCGCATCACCACCTACGGCGTGTCGGAGGTGGTGGTGAAGAACGGCGTGGCGGGCGCCCTCGTCCATGCGGACGGGCGCACGGTGGAGGTGCCGGTGGAGCGCGCGGTCGCGCCGCTGGACACCACCGGGGCCGGCGACAGCTTCAATGCGGGCTATCTGGCGGCCCGGCTCGCGGGCGCCTCGCCACAGGACGCGGCGCAGGCTGGCCACCGCCTCGCGGCGGAGGTCATCATGCACCGGGGCGCCATCATCCCCCGCGCCGCGCACTGAGGCGAAGGGCGAGGAGGCGAGGGGCGAGCCGGCCGCGGCTCACTCCCGCAGCAGCCGGCGGATGACCTTGCCGGTGGTGGTCAGCGGCAGCTCGTTCACGAACACGATCTCGCGGGGATATTCGTAGGCCGCAAGGCGCGTGCGCACGAAGTCGCGGATGTCGGCCTCCAGCTCCGGGGTCGGCACCACGCCCGGCATGGGCACGATCACGGCCTTCACGATCTCGGTGCGCAACGGATCCTTCTTGCCCACGGCGGCGGCGATGGCCACCGCCGGGTGGCGGATGAGCACGTCCTCGATCTCCGCCGGGCCGATGCGGTAACCGGCCGAGGTGATCACGTCGTCGTCGCGGCCGAGGAAATGGAAATAGCCCTCCTCGTCCATGCGCGCGAGGTCGCCGGTGATGAGCCAGCCGTCCTTCACCTTGTCGGCGGTGGCCTCGGGCCGGTTCCAGTATCTGAGGAACATCACCGGGTCGGGTGTGCGCACGGCGATCTGGCCCATGCGGCCGGGGGGCAGGACCTCGCCGTCCTCGCCCAGCACCGCCACCTCGTGGCCGGGCACCGCCTTGCCGGTGGCGCCGGCCTTGGCGACGCCGAGGGCGGCGCTGGAGCCGATCACGTAGTTGCATTCGGTCTGGCCGTAGAACTCGTTCACCGGCACGCCGAGCGCTTCGCGCCCCCATTCGAAGGTCTCCGCCCCCAGCGCCTCGCCGGCCGAGCCCACCGTGCGCAGGCGGAAGCCGAAGCGCGCGCCCGGGTTCTGCACCGTGCGCATCATCTTGAGCGCGGTGGGCGGGATGAACACGTTGCGCACCTCGGCGCGGGCGAGAAGCGCGAAGGCGGCCTCGGGATCGAACTTGCCGCGCGGCTGCGCCACCACCGGCACGCCGAGGGCCAGCGCCGGCAACACGGTGTTGAGCAGTCCGCCGGCCCAGGCCCAGTCGGACGGCGTCCACATGCGGTCGCCGGCCTGGCCGATGCCCTCGTGGGTGAAGGTGACGCCGCTGACGTGCGGCAACAGCACCCGGTGGCCGTGCAGCGCGCCCTTGGGCTGACCGGTGGTGCCGGAGGTATAGATCATCAGCGCCGGATCGTCCGGCCCGGAAGCGATGTCGAGGGGCCGGTCGGAGGCGGCGTCGAGCAGGTCGGAGAAGGCGAGGACGGCGCCCTCGGCCCCGCCCCGCGCGCCGTCCACGCCGACGACGAGGGCCAGCGCCTCCGGTCGCGCCGCGGGCTTGGCAAGACCCGCATCGTCGGTCACCAGCGCCTTCGCGCCGGAATCGGCGAGGCGGTAGGCGATGGCGTCGACGCCGAAGGCGCCAGCCAGCGGCACCGCGATGGCGCCCATCTTGTACACCGCGAGATGGGTGACGAGGACTTCCAGCGACTGGGGCAGGAGGATCCCCACCCGGTCGCCGGGCGCAACGCCATGCGCCAGCAAGGCATGGGCGAGGCGGTTGGACAGCGCCGCCAGGGCCGCATAGGACACCGGGCGGAACCCGTCGCCCGCCGGCAGGAACACGGCGGGCCGATCCGGCGCGCGGGCGGCGACCGCGTCGCAGGCGTGGACCGCCATGTTGTAGCGGCTCGGGATATCCCAGTGGAACGCCCGGCGCCGGCGTTCATAGTCACTGCTGTGCGCCAGCATCACTCCCGCGCCTTTCCGCCCCCGTCCATGTTGCGGCGCACGCTACAGGCTCGGATCGGGAAGGTCCACACAGGTGTTTTGCCGGATGAGGACCGGCCCGGCGACGACGCCTCAGCGCCCGGCGCTGTCGGGCTGGGCCAACACCAGGGCCCAGTACACCTTGTACTTGGAGTTGGGGGCGTTCGCCGTGGCGATGCCCATGCGGGAGACGCCCGCCTCCAGCATGTTCTTGTTGTGGGACGGGGAATCGCGCCAGCCGGAGAACGCCTCGGCCAGGGTATGGTAGCCCGCCCCCACATTCTCCACCGCCTTGGAGGCGTTGTAGCCCGACGCCTTGATGCGGGTCATGAAATTGCGCCCGCCCACCTCGTGGGAGAGGTTGTCGGCCCTGGCCATGGCATTGGCCTGGTCCTGGGCGATCTTGTTGAGCTGCTCGTCCGGGGTGAGCGGCGACAGGCCCCGTCCGGTGCGATAGTCCGACAGGAGGGAGGCGGCGGCGGCCACGTCCACCGGTTTCCCGGTCTTGGCGAGGTTGGCGTAGAAGGCCGGCTGCGTGTCGAGGGCAGTGTCCGTCGTGCCGCAGCCGGCGACGAGGAGGGTCAGCGCGAGCCCGGCACCGGCGAGGACGGAACGGCGAAGGATCGGGTCGCGCATGGCTCACTTCCAGCTGGCATTCGCGGAGGCGTCGCCCCCGCAGGTCCGATGACCTTGTGCGGCCCCCACGGTTGAGGAAGCGTTAGCACGCCTGGGCGGTGAGGAAGCGTTAACACGCTTGGCCGGGGACCCGGGCCGATGCGCGGCCCTTGGCCCCCTCACTGCAGCGGATCCGGCGGGACGGGCGGCGGCGGCACCATGTCCGCCGGCGCCCGGGAGAGCGAGGCCCAGGGCTGGACGGCCATGCCGATGCCGGACTTGCGGAACCGCGAGAGCACCTGGAAATGCAGGTCGCTCTTCACCGTCAGCGCGTAGTCCACGTTGGCCACCACGCAGCGCAGCTCGAACAGCATGCCCGCATCGGCGAACTTGGTGAGGAACACCCGCGGCGGCGGCGACTGGAGCACCTGCGGATGGTCGCAGGCGCAGGAGACGAGGATGTCGCGCACCTCCTCCGCATCGGTATCGTAGGACACGCTCACCGCGACGATGATGCGCCCGGTGGTGTTGGAGTGCGTCCAGTTCTTCACCATGCCGGTGATGAGGTCGGAATTGGGCACGATCACCGTGGCCCGCTCGAACGTCTCGATCTCGGTGGAGCGCACCGAGATGCGCCGGACATAGCCCTCCTCGCCCTTCACGTTGATGGTGTCGCCCACCCGGATCGGCCGCTCGGCGAGCAGGATCAGGCCGGAGACGAAGTTGGACACGATGGACTGCAGGCCGAAGCCGATACCCACCGAGAGGGCGCCGGCCACCAGCGCGATGTTCTCCAGGTTGAGCCCGATCTCGCTCATGGAGATCATGATGGCGATGATGGTGCCCACATAGCCGACGATGGTGCCGATGGACGATTGCAGCGACGGCTCGAGGCCGGTGCGCGGCAGGAGCGAGGTGGTGATCCAGCGCTGGAAGGCGCGGGCCACCACCAGGCTCACCAGCAGCAGCGCCACCGCGTAGAACACGCTCCACAGCGTGATGGTGGCGTTGCCGATGCGCACGCCGAAGGAGGCCCGCTCCACCGTGTCCATCACGTCCGCCGTGGAGGTGCCCCAGCTGCCGGCGATGAGGAAGGCCGCCACCACGAACAGCAGCACCTTGAGCAGGCCGGAGACAACGACGCCCAGGAGCTCCAGGCTGGTGGGCTTGAGCCCGAGGGTCTTGGCGAACGACCGCGCGCGGTGCGTATCCGACGACAGGCCCTCGCTGAAGAAGGCGTCGATGAGCGCATAGAGCAGATAGAGCCCGCCCAGCACCGCCGCCGCGACCACGATGCGGGCGGCGACGAAGGCGGCGAAGCTCACATAGCCCGTCACCAGCGCCACCAGCAGGAAGGCCACCACGATCCACACCACGAAGCGCAACCAGTGCCGCCCCTCGAACGAGCGGGCGGGAACCGGAGCCGCCGCGTCGGCCGGCTTCGCCTCCTCGTCGTCCGCGGCCTCCTCGGTGCCGGCGAGATTGACCAGGAAGCGCGCAATGAAGCCCGCGATGAGCAGCGCCATGAGCGCGCTGGTGCTGACCGTCAGCCCCAGGGGCGCGAACAGCGCCTTGTGCAGGGCATTGAGGAAGGCGGAGATGGCCAGCGTCCACACCGCAAACGAGAAGTAACGGTAGGCGATCACCGCGCCCCGGTCGGAAACGGGCGGCAGGCGGCGCCAGGGCTCGTCGGGCGCCAAAAGGGCACGGCCCATGGCATTGCCGACGGCCTTGATGAAGATGGCGACGACGAGCCCGCGCACCAGGTCCTCCGCCCGCGGCGGAATCACCTCGAACGCGCCGAGGAAGGCAAGGCCAGCGAGGGTGGCGGCGGGCGCCACCAGGGCATTCAGGAACAGGACCTTCAGGGCCTCGCGCGCCGACCGCAGCCGGGAGAAGGCCTCGCCCCCCTCGGGCGCGGGCGTGCGCAGCCTGCGGCGCAGGAAGTGGCCGCCCGCCACCACCGCGATCACGATGCCGGCGGCACCGGCGACGATGCCGAGGATCGCCAGCAAGCCGTGGCGGCGCGTGGCGAAGGCCGCCCAGTCGCCGGTCAGGAACCGGAACGCCCGCACCTCGGAGGGGATGGCGTTGAACGCGTTGGCCCACAGGTCGGGGTCGAGGATGGAATCGGAACGCTCGAACATCTGCCCGGTGAACAGGGCGCGGCGGCGGGAACTGATGCGGTCGGTGATCTGATCGACGCGCATCAGCAGCGCGCGGTTCTGCTTCAGCGCCGCGTCCAGGTCGGCGGAGAGCTTCTGCAGGCGTTCCCGGTCCGCGATCACCGCAGGGTCCTCGGTGGCCCCTTCCGCAGGCTTGGCGCCCAGGGCGCCGAGGCGCGTCTGCGCATCCGACAGGCGCGGCGAGATCTGTTCGCCGACGGCGACAAGATCGCGGCGCGCCGGATCGATGCGCTGGCGCAGCTCGTCGAGGTCCGGCGGCCGCAGCCCTTCCACCGCCAGGGCCGCTTCCAGCGAATCGAGGGACACGCGGCTCGCTTCCATCTTTTCGCGCAGGGCGACGATGGCCGGATCCGGGGGCGCGGGCGCCGGACGCGGCGGCGCGGCGGCGGCGGGCGCGGCGGCCGCCGCCGGGACCGCAGGTGCGGAGGAGGCGGGCGGGTTCGCGGCGGGAGGAACCGTGGCGGGAGGGACCGTGGCATGGGAATCCGCAGCCGGCGCAGGCGCAGGTGTTCCTTGCTCCGGCTGCTGCGCCGCAGCGCCTTGCACCGAAAACAGGAACAGCACGAGCGCGGCCAAGCTGGCCGCGGACTTCATCGATCGCATATGGAACCTCCGCGGCGGCGTTCCTGTCGCCCGAAGGCGGCATCCTCGTGGCGGATCCGCAGGAAAGACGCGCCGAACCCAGCCGTCTTGCCACGAAACTGCTGGAAAGGCGCAGGTGTTTCCCGCTAAATCGGTCGCCACCCTGTCCGCCCCGGGAGGCGAGAGGTTTCCTTGATGACCGGTGCCGTTCCCGTCAAGCCCCAGCCGGGGGAAGAAGCCGCAGATCCGGTGGCGCTCGCCGCCGAGCTCATCCGCGCCCCTTCGGTCACGCCCCATGCGCAGGATGCCCTGGAGCTGGTCGCCCGCCGGCTGGAGGCTGCCGGATACCACGTGGAGCGCCTGACCTTCTCCACGGACGGCGTGCCCGTCGTCAATCTCTACGCCCGCATCGGCGAGGCGGCCCCCAATCTGTGCTTCGCCGGCCATGTGGACGTGGTGCCGGAAGGCGACGCCGCCGCATGGCGGCATGGGCCCTACGCCGGCACGGTCGAGGACGGCGTGCTCTACGGACGCGGCGCGGTGGACATGAAGGGCGCGGTGGCCGCCTTCCTCGCCGCCGCCCTCGCATTCGGGCGGCCGGCGCGCGGCAGCCTCTCCTTCCTGATCACCGGCGACGAGGAGGGCCCGGCGCTGGACGGCACGGTGCGGGTGGTGGAGTGGCTCACGGCCAAGGGCGAGGTCATCGACCATTGCGTGCTCGGCGAGCCCACCAATCCGCAGGCCCTCGGCGACGCGTTCAAGGTGGGGCGGCGAGGCAGCCTCTCCGGCATCGTCACGGTGAAGGGCGTGCAGGGGCACGTGGCCTATCCCCACCTCGCCGACAATCCCATTCCCCGCCTGCTGAAGCTGCTGGCGGCCCTCACCGCCATGCCGCTGGACGAGGGCTCCGATTTCTTCCCTCCGTCCAACCTCGAAGTGGTCTCGGTGGACGTGGCCAATCCCGTCTTCAACCTCATCCCGGCGGAGGCGACCGCGCGCTTCAACGTGCGCTTCAACGACCTTTTCACCCTGGAGAGCCTGAAGGCGGAGATCGTGCGCCGGCTCGATTCGGCGGGGGCAGCCTACGCCCTCGCCTTCCGGCCCGGCGCCAGCCAGAGCTTCCTCACCGCGCCCAGCCCGTTCACCGACCTCGTCGCCGATGCGGTGGCGGCGGAGACGGGGCGCCGGCCCGAGGCCTCCACCTCCGGCGGCTCCTCCGATGCCCGCTTCATCAAGGACCTCTGCCCGGTGGTGGAGTTCGGCCTCGTGGGCCAGACCATGCACAAGGTGGACGAGGCGACGCCGGTCAGCGACATCCGGGCGCTCGCCCGCATCTATGGGCGCATCATCGAGCGCTACTTCGCGACCTTCGCCTGATCCGGACCCCGGCATGATCCCTTCTGACAGGCCCCTTTCCGACGCGCCGCTGAACGAGGACGCCTCCCGCCTGGACGTGGGCGGGCGCGACATCGCCGTGCGCGCGCTGGCCGGCGCCGCGCCCGGCCTGTTCTGGCTCGGCGGCTTCAAGTCCGACATGACCGGCACCAAGGCCGAGCACCTCGCCCGCTGGGCGGCGGCGCACGGCCGGGCCAATGTGCGCTTCGACTATTCCGGCCACGGCGCCTCCGGCGGCGCCTTCGAGGACGCCACCCTCTCGAACTGGCTGGAGGAGGCGGCTGCGGTCTTCGATGCGAAGACGGAAGGAGAGCAGGTGGTGATCGGCTCGTCCATGGGCGGGTGGATCGCGCTGCTCCTCGCCCGCCTGCTGGCGGCACGGGGCGAGAGGCGCCTGAAGGGGCTGGTGCTGGTGGCCCCGGCGCCGGACTTCACCGAAGCGCTCATGTGGGCGCGCTTCCCGCCGCCGGTGCGGACGCTGATCGAGACCACCGGGCGCTTCCTCAAGCCGACGCTTTACGGCGAGGAGCCCTATGTGATCACCCGAGGCCTGATCGAGGATGGGCGACGGCACCTGCTGCTCGGCGCGCCGTTCGCCGTGGGCTGTCCGGTGCGCATCCTGCAGGGGGCACGCGACGAGGACGTGCCGTGGGAGCACGCCATGCGGCTGGTCAGCTGCCTCGCCGAGGACGACGTGGTCTTCTCCCTCATCAAGGACGGCGACCACCGCCTGTCACGGCCGGAAGACCTGGAGCGGCTCACCGAGGCGGTGCGCCAGCTGGTGTGAAGAAGCGGGCCACCCACTCCGCACACGCCACGCCGCAGACGACGAAAACCCGCAAGCGTCGCCGCCCGCGGGTGAATACGTCTCAGAACCCTGAGGTCGACCTCAGGCCGCGGCGGGAGCCGCCTCGGCCTTGGCGATCAGGCGCTTGAACTCGAGCGCGCGCGGGGACAGCTCCTCGTCGCGGGCCTTCTTGAGGAAGGCGTCGAGGCCGCCGCGATGATCCACGCTCTTGAGCGCATTGGCGCTCACCCGCAGACGGATGGTGCGCTTCAGCGTCTCGCTCTCAAGCGTGACGTTGCACAGGTTCGGCAGGAACCGGCGCTTGGTCTTGTGGTTCGAGTGGCTCACCGTGTGGCCGCTCAGAACCCCCTTGCCGGTCAGGTCGCACCGCCGGGACATGGCAGAAGTCCTTCTTGTATCGTGTCACGCAGGGAACGCCGCTCGGGGCCATACGGCCCTTCGACACTCACCCGCTGGATCGGGAAGCGGCTCGTATAGGGGGAGAGGGCGGCTCAGTCAAGGTGCGGAGCAAGGGCTCGCGCTCGTCAATCCGCCAGAGCCGCCCTGTTGCGTCCGGCGCGCTTGGCGGCATAGAGCGCCTTATCGGCGGCGCCCATGAGCGCATCGAGATTTTCCCGACCGCCCAATCTTGCGATACCGATGCTGACCGTGACGTGGAGATTCAGCGCCGCCCCGACGGGGACAGGGGTCGCCGAGATCTGCGCCCGCAGGCGTTCCGCCAGAATTTGGCCAGCTTCCAGCGTCGCCTGCGGCAGAAGAAGGGCAAACTCCTCCCCTCCGATGCGTCCGGTCACGTCGCTGCGCCGCGCAACCGTCGCGCACACGTGGGCGATCATCTTCAACGCAGCGTCACCGGCGGCATGGCCATGGCGGTCATTGAGCTGCTTGAAATTGTCGGCATCGAGCATGAGCAGCACCAGGTCACGGCCATAGCGCTGCGAAGCGGCCACCTCGCGTTCCGCCGTCTCGATGAAATACCGGCGATTGTGGAGCTCGACCAGGGAGTCCCAGGAGGCAAGCCGGGTCAGCCGCGCGATGAGGATCTCGCGCTCCTCGAACATGGCGAACAGCATCAGGGACACGATACAGGCCGCGGCCACGAAGAAGCCGACGTTCGAGAGCCGGTCCGCCACCGTCAGGTGGGACATGAAACCCTCGCCGGACGCCCCCGCCCAGGTCACCGCGGCACCGATGAGCACGTTGGCGAGGGTGATGCCGCGCAGTCCGCGCCTGAGACCGATCCAGACCAGCAGGAAGTAGGTCACGGCGAGCAACAGCAGGGGATGGGTGGGAAACCCGCTCAAGGCCAAGGCCGCCACCAGCGCGATACCGCCGGCGCTCAACGCAAAGTCGAGCCCGCCCGTCGCGGACGCACGGGTGGCCGGGGTCTCGCTCCAGGCCAGGATAAGCGGCGCCACCAGAAGCTGCCCCACCGAGTTGCCGATCCACCAGTGCACCCAGGCGGAGGGAACCAGATCCAGCGACGGCAGGGGCTTCTGCAGGCCCTGGACCCACCAGGGGGCCCAGCCCGCCGGAATGATGTCGGCCGGAATGGCACCCAACAGATAAAGGACGAGCACGCCGCCCGTGGCACTGACCGGCTGGAGGATGAGGAACACCATCGCCACGAACAGCGCCACGTCCCGCGGGCGGTTGAAGAGCGGCGATATCGCCCAGCGCCGGAACAGCCATCCGCCAAGGACACCTTCGGCGGCATTGGTGAAGCCGATGAACATACCACCGAGGAGAGAGGGGCCGGACCACAAGGACAGGATCACCTGGCCGAGGACGATGCCGGGCGCAACCCGAGGGCCGAACAGGATGCAGAATGCGAGGGCCACCCCCTCCGGCGCGAAGACCACGCTGGTGACGTTGCCGTACTCCACCGAAACCGCGAACGTCAGCCGCCCCAGCAGCACATAGGCGGCGGCGAGAACGGCGCACAGGGCGACCGTCTGTTGCCGGGCCATCGGCGAAGGGGGGCTCGTTGTCCGCGTGTGCATCCAGATCTCGGCCAACGGTCCTTGGGCCGGCCCCCTCCGAGGCCAGCCGCCGATGCTTTCCACCCGATACTACCTTGATGACAGGAATTGTCCGCGTGCGTTCTGCACCAGGTGCGTGATGAAGTCCGCCGCCACCCGGATGCGGGCGAGGTCGCGGGTGTCGGTGTGGGTGAGCAGCCAGAAGGTGCGGGTCAGCCCCACCTCCTCCGGCAGGATCGGCACGAGGGCATCCGGCCGTTCGTCGCGGAACAGGTCGGCCATGAAGCAGGGCAGCACGCACACCCCCGCCCCGGCCTGCGTCGCGGTGAGCTGGGCGACCAGGCTGGAGCTCTTCAGCCGCACGCGCAGGTCCTTGGCCACCAGCGGCACGTAGTCCAGCTCCGGTGCGTAGATGAGATCGTCCACATAGCCGATGAACGGGTGGCGCTGCAGGCTCGCGCGGCTCTCGATGGGCCCGTGCCGATTGAGATAGGCCCGCGCCGCGTAAAGGCCCAGCCGGTAGTCGGTGAGCTTGCGCGCGTGCAGCCGCCCCTCCTTCGGCCGCGACAGGGAGATGGCGATGTCGGCCTCCCGCTTCGACAGGGAGAACAGGCGCGGCATGGCCAGGAGCTGGATGTCCAGTTCCGGATGCAGGTCGGCCAGCGCGCCGATGCGCGGGGCGAGGAAGAAGGTGCCGAACCCGTCCGGCGCGCCGACGCGCACGGTGCCGGCGACGCCGAGGTCCGCCCCGCCGATCTCCCCCTGGGCGGCCAGCGCCAGCGTCTCCATGCCCTCGGCGGCGGCGATGAGGCGTTCGCCGGCGGCGGTGAGGCCGTAGCCGTGGGGCCGGCGATCAAAGAGCTTGGCGCCCAGCGCCACCTCCAGCGCGGCGATGCGCCGGCTGACCGTGGAATGCTCCACCTTCAGGCGCGCCGCCGCCGCCGTGAGGCGCCCCGCGCGCGCCACCGCCAGGAAGAACCTCAGGTCGGACCAGTCGAAATCACCGGCGCGCATGCCTCTCCCTGATGTGAACTGATGCACATGGATGGTGCGGAGATTGCCGTAGATGTGCATAAAAAGATACGGCAATGTGCCGGCCAACGAACGCGGCCCGGAAAGGGCTGCGGTTGTACCGGAAACGCATCCCTCAAGAAGGACACGCATCATGCGCGAGATCGGCCATTTCATCGGCGGCAAGCACGTGCCCGGCACGTCCGGCCGCTATGCCGACGTTTGGCAGCCCATGACCGGCGAGGTGATCGCCCGCGTCGCTCTCGCCTCCAAGGACGAGCTGCGGGCCGCGGTGGAGAACGCCAAGGCGGCCCAGCCGGCCTGGGCCGCCACCAATCCCCAGCGCCGCGCCCGCGTGCTCATGAAGTTCCTGGAGCTGGTGCACCGCGACTACGACGCCCTCGCCGAGCTCCTGGCCCGCGAGCACGGCAAGACCATTCCCGACGCCCGTGGCGACATCCAGCGAGGGCTGGAGGTGGTCGAGTTCGCGGTCGGCATCCCGCACCTGATGAAGGGCGACTACTCCGACGGCGCCGGACCGGGCATCGACATCTATTCCATGCGCCAGGCGCTGGGCGTGGTGGCCGGCATCACCCCGTTCAACTTCCCGGCCATGATCCCCATGTGGAAGTTCGGCCCCGCCATCGCCTGCGGCAACGCCTTCATCCTGAAGCCGTCCGAGCGCGATCCCGGCGTGCCCATGCATCTCGCCGAGCTGATGCTCGAAGCCGGCCTGCCCCCGGGCATCCTCAACGTGGTGAACGGCGACAAGGAAGCGGTGGACGGCATCCTCGACGATCCCGACATCCAGGCCGTCGGCTTCGTCGGCTCGTCGTCCATCGCCCAGTACATCTATGCCCGGGGCGCCGCCAACGGGAAGCGGATCCAGGGCTTCGGCGGTGCCAAGAACCACATGATCATCATGCCCGACGCGGACATGGACCAGGCGGTGGACGCCCTCATCGGCGCCGGCTACGGCTCCGCCGGCGAGCGCTGCATGGCCATCTCGGTGGCGGTGCCGGTGGGCCAGGACGCCGCCGAGCGGCTGCTGGAGAAGCTGGTGCCCCGCGTGGAGAGCCTGAAGATCGGCCCCTCCACCGACAATTCCGCCGACTTCGGCCCCCTCGTCACCCGCGAGGCGGTGGAGCGCGTGAAGGGCTATGTGGACATCGGCCTTAAGGAAGGCGCCAAGCTTTTGGTGGACGGCCGCAACTTCAAGCTCCAGGGCTATGAGAACGGCTTCTACATGGGCGGCTGCCTGTTCGACCACGTGACCGCCGACATGCGCATCTACAAGGAGGAGATCTTCGGACCCGTCCTCTCCGTGGTGCGCGCCCCGGACTACAAGGAGGCTCTGCGCCTTCCCACCGAGCATGAATATGGCAACGGCGTTGCCATATTCACCCGCGACGGCGATGCGGCGCGCGACTTCGCCTCCAAGGTGAACGTGGGCATGGTGGGCATCAACGTGCCGATCCCCGTGCCGCTCGCCTACCACACCTTCGGCGGCTGGAAGCGCTCCGGCTTCGGCGACCTTAACCAGCACGGGCCGGACGGCGTGCGTTTCTACACCAAGACCAAGACCGTCACGTCGCGCTGGCCCTCCGGCGTCAAGGACGGCGCCGAGTTCGTCATCCCCACCATGAACTGAGCCGGACCGCCGCCCCCTCCGCCGGAGGGGGCGGCTTCGGCAGGACCATGCCCGCCGAGGGGCGCGCCCCCGCGGGTGGATGACGGCTCGCACCAAGGCGCCTTCCACATGTTCACGCTCACCGAGGACCAGGTCGCCATCCGCGAGATGGCGCGCGACTTCGCCAGGGAACAGATCGCCCCCTACGCGGTGGAGTGGGACGAGACCAAGCACTTCCCGGTGGACGCCCTGCGCGCCGCCGCGGCGCTCGGCATGGGCGGCATCTATGTGCGCGAGGACGTGGGCGGCTCCGGCCTTTCCCGCCTCGACGCCGCGCTGATTTTCGAGGCGCTCGCCACCGGCTGCCCCGGGACCTCGGCCTATCTGTCCATCCACAACATGTCGACCTGGATGATCGACCGCTTCGGCGACGACGACCAGCGGCGCAAATGGGTGCCCCGCCTCGCCAGCATGGAGCATTTCGCCTCCTACTGCCTCACCGAGCCCGGCGCCGGCTCGGATGCCGCCGCCCTCAAGACGCGGGCGGTGCGCGATGGCGATTTCTATGTGGTGGACGGGCAGAAGCAGTTCATCTCCGGCGCCGGCGCGTCCGACATCTACGTGGTGATGGTGCGCACCGGTGGCGACGGCCCCAAGGGCATCTCCACCCTCGTCATCGAGGCCGGCACGCCGGGCCTCTCCTTCGGCGCCAACGAAAGGAAGATGGGCTGGAACGTGCAGCCCACCCGCTCCGTCATCTTCGAGGGCCTGCGCGTGCCGGTGGCCAACCGCCTCGGCGCGGAGGGCGACGGCTTCAAGATTGCCATGGCCGGGCTCGACGGCGGCCGGCTCAACATCGGCGCGTGCTCCCTGGGCGGCGCCCAGGCGGCGCTGGAGCGCACGCTTGCCTACATGCGCGAACGCAAGGCCTTCGGGCAGCGGCTCGACGCCTTCCAGGCCCTCCAGTTCCGCCTCGCCGACATGGCGACCGAGCTGGAAGTGGCGCGCACCTTCCTCTGGCGCGCCGCCGCGGCGCTGGATGCGAAGACCCCCGACGCCACCCAGCTCTGCGCCATGGCCAAGCGCTTCGCCACCGACACCGGCTTCCAGGTCGCCAACGAGGCGCTCCAGCTCCACGGCGGCTATGGCTACCTCGCCGACTACGGCATCGAGAAGATCGTGCGCGACCTCCGGGTCCACCAGATCCTGGAAGGCACCAACGAGATCATGCGGCTCATCATCTCCCGTGCGCTGATCGCGCAGGGGAACTGAGGGCGGCTCCGCGCAGCACACCCTCCAGGCCGTCATGCCCCGGACAGGCCGGGGCATGACGGCTGAGAAGATCGACCGGGGCCGCACCGGCGGCGCCCATCTGGGGAGGACCCATCATGACCACCATCGCATTCATCGGCCTCGGCAACATGGGCGGGCCCATGGCCGGCAACCTCGTGAAGGCGGGCCACAATGTGCTCGGCTTCGATCTCGTGCCCGCGGCGCTGGAGGCAGCCAGGGCGAGGGGCGTGGTCCTCGCGGACAGTGCAAAGGCGGCGGTGGCCACAGCCGAGGTGGTAGTCACCATGCTACCCTCGGGCAAGCACGTGATCGCCGCCACCACCGGGGCCGAAGGCCTGTTCGAGGCGGCGAAGCCCGGCACGCTCTTCATCGATTCGTCCACCATCGACGTCGCGTCCGCCCGCGCCTTCCACGAGGCGGCCAAGGCGGCGGGCCACGCCAGCGTGGACGCGCCCGTCTCCGGCGGCGTCGGCGGCGCCGAGGCGGCGACCTTGACTTTCATGGTCGGCGGCGCCGACGCGGCCTTCGGCGCGGCAAGGCCGCTGCTGGAGCTCATGGGCAAGAAGATCGTGCATTGCGGCGGCGCCGGCGCGGGGCAGGCGGCCAAGATCTGCAACAACATGATCCTCGGCATTTCCATGATCGCGGTGAGCGAGGCCTTCGTGCTGGGCGAGAAGCTCGGCCTTTCCCACCAGGCGCTCTTTGACGTCGCCTCCACCTCGTCCGGCCAGTGCTGGTCGCTCACCACCTACTGCCCGGTGCCGGGCCCGGTGCCCGCCAGCCCCGCCAATCGCGGCTACCAGCCGGGATTTGCCGCGGCGCTGATGCTGAAGGACCTGAAGCTCTCGCAGGAAGCCGCCGACGCCTCCGGCGCCGCCACCGCTTTGGGCGCGGCCGCCACCGCCCTCTACACCGCGTTCGCCGCCGAGGGGAACGAGGGCAAGGATTTTTCCGGCATCATCGAGTGGGTGCGCACCCGCGACGACACCTGAGGGCCGGTGCCCCGCGCGTCAGCCTGCCGCCAGCAGCGGCGGCAGGCCGTGCGCGTTGGGCTCCCGCTCGGAGGGCTGCACCCACCAGAACAACAGCACGAAGATGCCGAACGGCACGAAGAGGATGAGGAACCACCAGCCGCTGCGCCCCACGTCGTGCAGCCGCCGCACCGCCACCGCCAGCGACGGCAGGATGAGCGCCAGGTGGACGATGCCGGTGAGCCAGCTCTGGGAGACGAAGACGAACCAACCCTGCATGGACGAGGTGGCCGATCCCGTCACCACCGAGCCGCTCAGCAGCGTCGCGCTCACCACCAGGGCGGCGATCTCCGCCAGCAGGGTGAACACCCAGAACCACCAGAACTCGCTGCGCGGCGCGCGGCCGCTGAAGGTCGCGTATTTCGACAGGCAGCTCTGGACTGCAGCTCCGAACGTCATGGCCCCTCCTTTGCGCGCGTGCTCTAAGATCATACGTCCGCACAGAGGCCAGACGCCATGGGTTCGACCGGTGTTTTCCTCGTCCTCGTCTTGGGCCTGGCGGCGCTGGTCGCCGTCGCGGTGATCATCCGACGCTTTCGGGCCGCGCACGCCCGGGCGCTCGAAACCGTCGCCTCCGGCAGCCAAGTGGCGCACCTGTCCTGCGGGCCGGTGGAATATGCCGACGTCGGCGAGGGCCCGGTCCTGCTGTCCATCCACGGTGCGGGCGGCGGCTTCGACCACGGCCTTTCCTTCGCCGCCGACCTCATGGGGGATGGCTTCCGCGTCATCGCCCCATCCCGCTTCGGCTACCTGCGGACCGGCGTGCCCGACACCGCC
Organism: Xanthobacter dioxanivorans; assembly: GCF_016807805.1. NCBI lineage: Bacteria > Pseudomonadati > Pseudomonadota > Alphaproteobacteria > Hyphomicrobiales > Xanthobacteraceae > Xanthobacter > Xanthobacter dioxanivorans. The sequence goes on from NZ_CP063362.1 coordinate 1,337,725, forward strand.
GATGCCCCCGATGGCGGCGTGGCGGCGCAGGCCGATGCCCATGCCGCCCTCCTCGACCATCTCGGCCTGGGGCCTGTCCTGGTGATGGGCCTGTCGGCCGGGGCGCGATCGGCCGCGGCACTGGCGGTGCGGCATCCCCACAAGGTCCGCGCCCTGGTGCTGCTGGTGCCCGCCCTCGACGCGCCGCACAGCCCCGTCGCCGTGGACCCCACCGGAGGCAGCCGCATGGTGTTCGCGGTGGTGCAGGCCGGGGGCGATTTCTTCTGGTGGATGATCAAGGCGCTGGGTCCCGCCATGCTGATCCGTTTCGTCGGCGTGCGGCCGGCGCTGCTGGATCAGGCGGGGGAAGGCGAACGGGCGCGGGTCATGGGCATTGCCGCCTCGGTCGCGCCGGTGTCCGTGCGCGCGGCGGGCATCCGGCTGGACAGCGCTTGCCCGCCGCCAATGCTGCCGCTGGAGCGGATCACGGTCCCCACCCTCATCGTTTCGGCCCGCGACGACCTCTTCAACACCCTGCCCGCCGCGGAAGTGGCGGCGGCGCGGATCCCGGGTGCGCGGCTCGTCGTCTACGACACGGGCGGCCATCTTCTCGTGGGCCGGGCCGGCGAGACCCGCGCGATCGTGCGCGCATTCCTCGCCGAGGCGGGGCTTTGAGGGCGGCGTGGAAATGAGGGCGGTGTGGAACTGGTAGCAGCGGGCGGATTTGAACCGCCGACCTCCGGGTTATGAATCCGGCGCTCTCACCAACTGAGCTACGCTGCCTCACCGAGAGACGCGCATATAGAGGCGGCGCCTCGCGGGTGTCAAGAATCGAGGCGGGGCAAGATGCGCCCGCCGCTCCCCCGTCCACCGCCGGCGTGCCGGGAGCGGACGCCCGCACCGGGCGCCCGCTCCTGCCCTCCGGGCGGGGGATCACGCCTCAGGCGATGAGGTCGCGCTTCTCCAGCACGGTGGAATCCGCCGCCAGCCGGTAGAAGATGGGCGCGCCGGTGGCGAGCTCGCGCTTCATGATGCCCTCGGGGGAGAGCTTCTCCAGCACCATCACCAATGCGCGCAGGGAATTGCCGTGGGCCGCCACCAGCGTGCGCTCGCCGCGCAGCACGCACGGCAGGATCTCCTGCACGTAGTAAGGCAGGGTGCGGGCCACGGTGTCGCGCAGGCTCTCGCCGCCGGGCGGGGGCACGTCGTAGGAGCGGCGCCAGGTGTGCACCTGCTCCTCGCCCCACTTGGCGCGGGCGTCGTCCTTGTTGAGGCCGGAGAGGTCGCCGTAGTCGCGCTCGTTCAACGCCTGGTCCCGGGAGGTCTTCACCCCCTCCTGTCCCATTTCGCCGAGCACCAAAGCGAGGGTGCGCTGGGCGCGCGTCAAGGCGGAGGTGAAGGCCACGTCGAAGGACAGGCCCTCGGCCTTCAGCAGCGTGCCGGCACGCTTCGCCTCGGCGACGCCCTGCTCGGTGAGGTCGGGATCGCGCCAGCCGGTGAACAGGTTCTTCAGGTTCCACTCGCTCTGCCCGTGACGGACGAGGACGAGGATGCGGTCGGACATGGAAGGACGCTCCGGCGTTTTTTCAGAAGTCGGCAAGGCCGAGCACGTCGGCCATGGAATAGAGGCCCGGCTCGCGGCCCTTCACCCAGCGCGCCGCCACCAGCGCGCCGTGGGCGAAGATCATGCGGTCCTCGGCCTTGTGGGTGAGCTCGATGCGCTCGGAGGGGCCGGCGAAGATGACCACGTGCTCGCCCACCACCGAGCCGCCGCGCAGGCTGGCGAAGCCGATGGCACCCGGCTTGCGCGCGCCGGTGTGGCCGTCGCGGCCGCGCTCGGAGCACTCGTCCAGCGCGCGGCCGCGCCCGTTCGCCGCCGCCTCGCCGAGGAGGAGCGCGGTGCCGGAGGGGGCATCCACCTTCTTGTTGTGGTGCATCTCCACGATCTCGATGTCGAAGCTGTCGTCCAGCGTCGCCGCCACCCGGCGGGTGAGGGCGGCGAGCAGGTTGACGCCGAGGCTCATGTTGCCCGACTTCATGACCGGCGTGCGCCGGGCGGCGGCGGCGATGGCCGCGTTGTCGGCGTTGGAAAAGCCGGTGGTGCCGATGACATGGGCGATGCCGGTTTCCGCGAGGCGCTCGGCGAGCCGCACCGTGGCGGAAGGCGTCGAGAAATCCACCACCACGTCGGCGCCGTTGAGCGTGGGGGCGACGTCGCTTTCCACGGTCACGCCGTTGGGCCTCAGGCCGCTCATCAGGCCCGCATCCTCGCCGAGATGGGTCGAGCCCGAATATTCCAGGGCGCCGACCAGCTCGAGACCAGTCGTCTCCGCGATGGCCTTGATGAGGGCCCGGCCCATGCGGCCGCCGGCTCCGGCGATGACGATGCGCAGATCAGACACGGTTCATGTCCCCGATTCGTGGTTTGCCGGCCGGTCCTCAACGCCCCGGCTTGCGTGCGGCGGCGCCTCAGACGGGTGCCGCCTCCCGGCCGGTATAGCCGGAGACGAGGACGACGTCGGCCACCGCGGCCTCCTGCCGGATGGCGCGCGCCCTCTGGTAGCCGGGTGAGTAATAGCAAGCGCGCGCCGTCGCCACGTCCTTGAAGGCGACGACCACGTAGCGCGCGCGGCCATGTCCCTCGAGCAGCTGATGCCGCCCGCCCCGCACCAGGAACCACCCGCCATACTCGGCGAAGGGCGCCGCGTTGGCTGCCATGTAGTCCTTGTAGCGCTCCGGATCGGTCACATCCACCTTGGCCATCCAGTAGCCACGGGGCTTGTCCACCGTGCCCTCCGGCGGCGGGGCCGGCGAGGGCTGCGGCCCGTCATAACCCTCGACCGCCGCGAGATCAGCGATGGCGGTGGCCTGCCGCAGGTCGCGGACGGGGCGATAGTCGGGCGCCTCGTAGGTGGTGACGGCAACGTCGAAGGAGGCCATCTCCACCAGCACGTTGCGATGCCGCTTGATGCCTTCGAGATGCTCGAAGTCCCCGCCGCGGATGACGAAGTCCATCTGGTGCGCCTGCGCGAAGCGCAGGTTCGCCTCCCGGTAGGTGATGTAGTCCACCGGGTTGACCACATCGAGATTGAGGAACCAGTAGCCCTTTGACATTGCCCCCCTCCTCAGCCGCCCAGCTCTTCGAGGATGGCGCGCGCCGCGGCGAGCGGATCCGGCGCGGCGGCGATGGGCCGGCCCACCACGATCATGTCGGCCCCGGCGGCGATGGCCTCGGCCGGCGTGGCGATGCGCTTCTGGTCGCCAACCTCCGCCCCCCGCGGCCGCACGCCCGGCGTCACCACCAGGCCCCGCGGGCCGAGGATGCCCCGCACCATGGCGGCGTCGGTCGGCGCGCAGATGACGCCGGCGATCCCCGCCTGCCGCGCCTGGCCGGCGCGCAGGCGCACCGTGTCGGTCACCCCGGCGCCGTAGCCGGCGGCGGCGAGGTCGCCATCGTCATAGGACGTGAGCACGGTGACGCCCAGCACCTGGAGGTCGCTGCCCGACGCGCCGCGGGCGGCGGCGGCCATGGTCTGGGGATAGGCATGGACGGTGAGCAGGCTCACCCCCCGCTCCGCCGCCGCGGCGGTGGCCCGCTCGACGGTGTTGCCGATGTCGTGCAGCTTGAGGTCAAGGAAAACCTTCTTGCCGGCGCCGATGAGGTCGGCGGCAAGGTCGAGGCCGCCGGCGACGGTGAGCTCAAGGCCGATCTTGTAGAAGCTCACCACATCGCCAAGCTGCCACACCAGCGCCTCGGCCGCGCTGGCGCTGGGAAAATCGAGAGCGACGATCAGTCGGTCCCGGGCGTCGGCGTGTGCCTCGCTCATCCGGCCTCCTCCATGGTGCGCCACCGGTCCGGGCGCGCAGTGCTCCCGGCGCGGAACCAGCATCCGCCGCCCACCGGCGGCTGGTCGTGAACGCGCGAGATGGGGTAGCCCGCGAGGTGGCACAGAAGCAAGGTGCCGACGCCGCCATGGCCGACGAAGATCGCCGGCCGGTCGCCGGGAGGCCCGTCCTTCAGGGCCGCGGCCACCGCCGCGGCGATGCGGGCCTGCGCATCCACCGCGCGCTCCCAGCCGGACACGCTGTCCTGCGGCCGGGCGAAGAAGGCATTGGCCATACTCTGGAATTCAGCCTCCGGGAGATAGCCGGTGGCGGAGCGGTCATTCTCCTCGAGGCCTTCCCCGACCTGCACGTCGAGGCCCAGCGCGGCGGCGATGAGCCCGGCGGCCTGGAGGGCCTTCTCCTCGGTGGAGGAGACGATGCGCTTATAGGAGGAGAGGTCGGCGCGTGCGGCAAAGGCGCGCGTGCGCGCAACGCCGGTCTCCGACAGGCCCCAGCGGGGAACGGGGACGGCGGGGTCCACCCGCACCTGCGGATGGGTCAGATAGAGGAAGTCCGTCACGGCGGCCCCGCCTCGGGATGAGACCGGCGCGGGACGGCGCCGGCCCGAAACATCAGGGGCGACGATAGGCCCACACGCGGGCGGGCGGGATGTTGCGCCACACGCGCGGGGAGCGCTCGCCCTCGATGGCGCCCGCCACCAGGGGCACCGGCGAGACCACCGCATAGGTGAACTGCACGAACGGCGCGCCGGGATGGGAGAGGTCGAAGGCCTCGTTCACCATCCGGTGCCGCTCCGATTCGGGCATGGTGAACAGCGGCAGCGAAGAGATGGTGCCCACGGCCTTGCCCGGCAGCCGGTCCTCCAGCGTCTTGCCCAGCTTGTAGGCGTCGCCGTTGATCACGGTGACGCCGGGATAGCGCAGGCGCAGCAGGGCGCAGAATTCTGGATTGTACTCGATGAGGAAGAGGCGCTCCGGGGCGAAACCGCGCTGGAGCAGGGCCTTGGTGACCGGGCCGGTGCCGGGCCCGAGCTCGATCACCGGGCCGTCCTGCCGCGGGTCGATATAGCTCGCCATCATCTTGGCGAGGGCCGGGCTGGAGGGCGCCACGGCGCCGGTCTTCAGCGGATTCTGGAACCACGACTGCAGGAAGCGGACCTCGTCCTTGAGGTTGGGCTTCGGCAACGGCTGCTTGCGAAGCGGGCTGCGCTGGTCGTGGGAGTGGAGCATCTACGGCACCTCGAGCGCCCGACAAGGTCGGATATCAGGCGCTTAGACGGGAAAGGAGGCGGGGTCAAGATTCGTGCGGCCCGGCGAGCACACCAAGCAGGAGGCTGTCGAGGGCGGAGGCGAGAAGTTCTTCCTCAGGTGGCGAAAGAAAGGCGGAGCAGGTGAGCTTGAGGCTAGCGGTCCCGTGCAGCAGGATCCAGAAGGTGAGCGCAAGGGCGTCCGGCGCCTTGCCGGGCCTCAATCGACCGGCCGCGGCCAGGTCCTGGAACACGCCGGCGATCAGCGCAAATGCCGCAGCCCCCGCGGCATCCTTGCCGCCGAGCGCACTGGCGGCGAAACCCGGCTCCATGAAAATCAGCCGGTAGGTTTCCGGCTCGTCGCGGGCGAAGGCGACATAGGCGAGGGCCAGCGCGGTCAGGCGCGCCAGCGGGTCCGGGATCTGGCCCGCCAGCGACAGGGTCGAAAGCAGGGCGCGCATCCCCTCCTCCCCGAGCGCGCGGGCGATCGCCTCGCGATTCTCGAAATGCAGGTAGAGGGCGGCCGCGGAATACCCGGCGGCCTCGGCGATGCGGCGCATGGTGAGGGCCTCGAAGCCCTGCTCCAGCACGATGCGCCGGGCTTCGGCGAGGATGCGGGCGCGGGCGTCCTCCCTTCTTCGGGCACGCGGCGCGGCGGACGATGGCACAGGACCTCCTCGAACGGAGTTGACATGAACGACGTTCAGTTTATGAACTATGTTCAGTGAACATCGTTCAGGAGAACTCTAATGCCTTCCGCCCGCCGCCTGCAACCCACCCCCGCCGCCCTCGCGCCGCGCATCGGCCTCGTCGGCGCCACCGGCCCGGTCGGTGCCAGCATCGCCGCCGCCCTGGCCGCCGCCGCCACGCCCTTCGCCGCCATCGGCCGTTCGGAAAGCGGACTTGCCGCAGCCTTCGGGACGCAGCCCCTGGCCGTGCGCCGCGCCTGGGAGCCGGACACCGCAGCCGGCATGCGCGCCGCCTTCCACGGCCTCGACACCCTCGTCACCATGGTGGGCGTGCCCTACGACGCCTTCCACCTGCACCCCGTCCTTATGCGGCGGACCATCGAGGCCGCGGCGGCGGAAGGGGTCTCCCGCCTGCTCCTCATCGGCACCGCCTATCCGTTCGGCCGGCCGCAGGCGGCGCGGGTCGACGAGACCCACCCGCGCACGCCGCACACCCGCAAGGGCCAGTTGCGCAAGGCGCAGGAGGACATCCTGATGGCGGCGGACGCGGCGGGGACGATCCGCGCCTCGATCCTGCGCCTGCCCGATTTCTACGGGCCCGGCGTGGAGCGCAGCTTCCTTTCCGACATCTTCGCCGCGGCGGCGCAGGGGCGGCGGGCCAGGGTGGTGGGGCCCATCGACACGCCACACGAATTCATCTTCGTCCCGGACGTGGGGCCGGTGGTGCGGGACCTGATCGGGTGCGACGACGCCTTCGGCCGCACCTTCAATCTCGGCGGGGCCGGCACGATCACGGTGCGGGACGTGGCGGAGCGCGCCTTCGCGATGGCCAAGGCCAAGCCCCGCCTGCTGGTGGCGAACCGGGCCATGCTGCGGCTCGCCGGCCTGTTCGATCCGGTGATGCGCGAACTGGTGGAGATGCACTACCTGCTGACGACGCCGGTCGTCTTCGACGACGGCGCCCTCACGGGGCTGCTCGGCCCCCTGGCGAAGACCCCCTATGACGCGGGCATCGCCCGCGCACTGGCGGCGGAAATGGAAACATGCGCCCGAAAGGCCGCCTGATCCCTGCGGAAGCGGCGGGGATCAGGCCCCCTCGCCCGAGGCTCCCTGGAAGAACTCCTTCACCTTGGCGAAGAAGCCGGCCGATTCCGGGTGGGTCTCGCCGGAGCTTTCCTTATCGAACTCGGCGAGCAGTTCCTTCTGCCGCTTGGTGAGCTTCTGCGGCGTCTCCACCACCACCTGCACATACATGTCGCCGTGGTTGCGGGTGCGCAGGACCGGCATGCCCTTGCCGGAGAGGCGGAACCGCTTCTGCGACTGGGTGCCCTCGGGGATCTTCACCTTGGTCTTGTCGCCGTCGATGGTCGGCACCTCCACCGCGCCGCCCAGCGCCGCCGTCACCATGGAAATGGGCACGCGGCAGTAGAGATCGGCCCCCTCCCGCTGGAAAAAGGCGTGGGGCTCGATGGAGAGGAAGATGTAGAGGTCGCCGGCCGGCCCGCCGCGCACACCGGCCTCGCCTTCGCCGCCGAGGCGGATGCGCGTGCCGTCCTCGACGCCGGCGGGGATCTGCACCGACAAGGCGCGCTCGCGCGTCACCCGCCCGGCGCCGCCGCAGGCGCCGCAGGGGTCCTCGATGACCGACCCGCGCCCCTGGCAGGTGGGGCAGGTGCGTTCCAGCGTGAAGAAGCCCTGGGCATGGCGGATCTTGCCCGCCCCGCCGCAGGTGCGGCAGGCCTTCGGCTGGGTGCCGGGCTTGGCGCCGGTGCCGGTGCAGGCCTCGCAGGTGATGGAGGTGGGGATCTTGATCTGCGCCGTCTTGCCGACGAAGGCTTCCTCCAGCGTGATTTCCATATTGTAGCGCAGGTCCGCCCCGCGCCCGCGCTGCTGCCCGCCGCCGCGCCCGCGGCCCATGCTCCCGCCGAACAGGTCATCGAAGATGTCGGCGAAGGAGGAGGCGAAATCATTGCCGAAGCCGGGGCCACCCCCGCCGCCATTCTCGAAGGCGGCATGGCCGAAGCGGTCATAGGCGGCACGCTTCTGGGGGTCTTTCAGGACCTCGTAGGCCTCGTTGACCTCCTTGAACATGACCTCGGCTTCCGCATCCCCCTGGTTGCGGTCCGGATGCCATTTCATCGCAAGTTTGCGGTAGGAGGCCTTCAGCACCGTCTCGTCGGCGCCGCGGTCGCAGCCGAGGGTTTCGTAATAATCGCGCTTGGCCATGGCCTCAGAAGACCTCACTCAATTTCTCCGGCAGCTTCCGGTCAAAGACCACCACGCCCGGCTGCTTTTCGCACTGCGCCAAATCCCGCCGATAATTCACCCAGGCGCTGTTGGCCATACTTGACGGCTCGGTCCGCTGTTCGACGTGATCGTGGACGGTCGCCGCGACCACGGCCAGCGCCGAAATCAACCGGGCACACACGCGCCCATCTGCTTCTGCCGCCCGACCCCACGTGACATCGTACTCGTCAAGGAGCGCGTCATACAGCGTCAGGAGACGGCGCGGCTTGTTGCTCCGGATCGCGTCGATGAGAACCATCTCCACCACGACAGCCCGGTCGTAAAACGACTGGGCGGTCAGGCGTTTCGGCTGGTCAGCGCCCGCCGATGAAACGAGAAGGGCGCCCGATGCGGCGCCCAGAACGACCTTCGCTGCGGCCTTCATCCATCACGCCCCGATGCGATGCCTGTCCCGGCCGGAGCCGGGACAGGCATCATATTGCCCTGACATTCGCCTGAGGCGAAGGGATCAGGCCGACTTCTTCTTGTCGTCGTCGACCTCGGTGAACTCGGCGTCCACCACGTCGTCCGCCGGCTTGGAGGCACCGGCCTCGCCGCCCTGCTGGGCCGCATACATGGCCTCGCCGAGCTTGAGGGAGGCCTGGGCCAGGGTGTTGGTCTTGGCCGTGATCGCTTCGGCGTCGCCGCTCTCCAGCGTGGACTTGAGATCGGCGAGAGCCGCCTCGATGGCCCCCTTCTCCGCCGCGCCGACCTTGTCGCCGTGCTCGGCGACCGCCTTCTCGGTGGAGTGGATGAGGGCTTCCGCGTGGTTCTTGGCTTCCGCCAGGGCCTTGCGCTTCTTGTCCTCGGCCGCGTGGGCCTCGGCGTCCTTCACCATCTTCTCGATGTCGACCTCGTTGAGACCGCCGGACGCCTGGATGCGGATCTGCTGCTCCTTGCCGGTGCCCTTGTCCTTGGCCGAGACGTTGACGATGCCGTTGGCGTCGATGTCGAAGGTCACCTCCACCTGCGGCACGCCGCGGGGCGCGGGCGGGATGCCCATGAGGTCGAACTGGCCGAGCATCTTGTTGTCCGCCGCCATCTCGCGCTCGCCCTGGAAGACGCGGATGGTCACCGCGGTCTGTCCATCCTCGGCGGTGGAGAACACCTGGCCCTTCTTGGTCGGGATGGTGGTGTTGCGGTCGATGAGGCGGGTGAACACGCCGCCCAGCGTCTCAATGCCCAGCGACAACGGGGTCACGTCGAGCAGCAGCACGTCCTTCACGTCGCCCTGGAGCACGCCCGCCTGGATGGCGGCGCCGATGGCGACCACCTCGTCCGGATTGACGCCCTTATGGGGCTCCTTGCCGAAGAACTGCTTCACCACTTCCTGCACCTTGGGCATGCGGGTCATGCCACCGACGAGGACCACCTCGTCGATCTGCCCGGCGGTGAGGCCGGCATCCTTCAGCGCCAGCCGGCAGGGCTCGACCGTCCGCTGGATCAGGTCGTCCACCAGCGCCTCGAACTTGGCGCGGGTGAGCTTCATGGTCAGGTGCTTGGGACCGGAGGCATCCGCCGTGATGAAGGGCAGGTTGATCTCGGTCTGGGTCGCGGACGACAGCTCGATCTTCGCCTTCTCGGCGGCTTCCTTCAGCCGCTGGAGGGCCAGCTTGTCGTTGCGCAGGTCGATGCCCTGCTCCTTCTTGAACTCGTCGGCGAGGTAGCCCACGAGCCGCATGTCGAAGTCTTCGCCGCCGAGGAAGGTGTCGCCGTTGGTGGACTTCACCTCGAACACGCCGTCGCCGATCTCCAGCACCGACACATCGAAGGTGCCGCCGCCGAGGTCATAGACCGCAATGGTGCCGGCCGACTTCTTGTCGAGGCCGTAGGCGAGCGCCGCGGCGGTGGGCTCGTTGATGATGCGCAGCACCTCGAGGCCGGCGATCTTGCCGGCGTCCTTGGTGGCCTGGCGCTGGGCGTCGTTGAAATAAGCGGGGACGGTGATGACCGCCTTCTCCACCTTCTCGCCCAGGAACGACTCGGCCGTCTCCTTCATCTTCTGCAGGATGAAGGCGGAGATCTGCGAGGGGGAATACTTCTTGCCGTCCGCTTCCACCCAGGCGTCGCCATTGTCGGCGCGCACGATGGAGTAGGGGACGAGGTGCTTGTCCTTCTCGACGGTGGGATCGTCGTAGCGGCGGCCGATCAGGCGCTTGACCGCAAAGAAGGTGCGCTCGGGATTGGTGACGCTCTGCCGCTTGGCAGGCTGGCCGACGAGACGCTCGCCGTCCTCCGTGAAAGCGACGATGGAAGGCGTGGTGCGCGCGCCTTCGGCATTCTCGATGACTTTCGGGGCAGACCCCTCCATCACCGCAACGCAGGAATTGGTGGTGCCGAGGTCGATACCGATGATCTTGGCCATATGGTTTTCTCCTTGCCGGCAGGCCGACCGGGCCCTTTCGGCACCCGCGGGGGATGACCGCAGGCCCCTCCCGCAGCCGATCCGCCGGCCCCCTGAACGTAAATTGGGGTTCGTCGCGAAAACGACGATCGAGGCGCATATAGGGGGGTGTTCTGGCCCCGCAAGGCGTTCCGGCAGGCGGGGCGGCGCTTTTTCACGCCTTCGCGAGGACCAGCGCCGATACGATGTATCCGCCGGCAATCAATCGGCGGCGGTCATCCAGCCCATGGGCGCGCCGGTCGGGTCGGCGACGATGGCGATCCAGCCGATGCCCGGCACCTCGAACGGCGCGCGGATGACATGCCCGCCATTCTCCTCCAGCAACTTGAGCCGGGCGTCCAGCTTGTCCACGTTGATGTAGCTGAACCAGTGCGGCGGCACGGTGGGCGGCAGAAGGTCGGTCTTGTCCATCATCCCGGCCACCGCTTCCTCGCCCAGCATGGCCACATAATAGGTCCGCTCGCCCTCCATGGGCATGGCGTCGAAGGTCCAGCCCAAGGTGGCGCCGTAGAACGCCTTCGCCCGCTCCACGTCGTCGGTCATCAGCTCGTTCCAGTAGAACTTCCCGTGCGGGGCCATAAGGTCTCCTCCGTTGACGCGGCGGGCCGCGGCGGGCGGCACTATGCCGGAGACGGCGGCCGGCGGCCACCGGCTCCGGAGCGGCAGAGCGGGCCGCCCCGGACCGGTCCTCCCGGCGTCATTCAATGATGAGGATGATCCGCCGGCTGCGGGGCTCCACCACCGCCGTCTCGTTGCCGGGCATCACGACGTAGCGGTAGCCCGAGACGCCGTACCCCTCCCCGTAAGCCGGGCCGGGGGCGGCGGGCGCGTCATAATCGGCCTGGTCGAATCCCCGCGGGTCGTAGCCTTGCTGGTCGTACACCTGCTGGTCGTAGCCTTGCGGGCCGTAGATTTGCGGGCCGTAGATTTGCGGGCCGTAGCCCGGCTGCACCTCGCCGGGCGCCACCGCGAATCGCCGCAGCTCGACGCCTTGCGGCACGACCTCCCCGATGGCCGCGACGAAGCCGCCGGGGACCGGTGCTGGTGGTACCGGATGACGCAGCACATAGGTTTCCATGTAGGTGCGCTGGGCCGGGGTGAAGGTTACGTAACCTCCCGGCACCGCCACCGTGGACTGCGCTGCCGCGCCGGACGCGCCAGCCAGAAGGGCCGCGGCGCCGACACCGAGGACAAGACGGTTTCTCATGACAACTCCTCTTCCCATCCCCAGCATCCCGGGAAGACATCGTCATGGGCCAATTTGTTCCTATTTTGCCAAAATCAGCGCTGTAATATATAGTTACTATCGTATTAAAGCCCGGCTCCAGCCAAGGGAAAGCCGCCATGGCGCTCCGGCGTCTTCTTCAAATTGCCGGATTGCGGTCTTCCCGGGCATGACGGCATCTTCGGGTGCCCTCGACGTCGCCGCCGGCGCGCTGTGGTTTCGGGAGGCGCTCGACCGGCAGGCGCAAGCAGCGCTCGTCGCCGATATCCGCGCCGTCCTCGCCGAGGCGCCGCTTTTCACGCCCGCCATGCCCCGCACCGCCAAGCCCTTTTCGGTGCGCATGAGCAATTGCGGTCCCCTCGGCTGGGTGTCCGACGCCTCCGGATACCGCTATCAGACCTTCCATCCGGACACGCGCCGGCCGTGGCCGCCCCTGCCGGCGGCCCTCCTGGCGTTGTGGGAACGGTATTCGGGCTTTCCCGCGCCGCCCGAGGCCTGCCTCATCAATTATTATGGGCCCGATGCGCGCATGAGCCTGCACCAGGACCGGGACGAGGCGGACTTCACCGCGCCGGTTCTGTCGGTCTCCCTCGGCGACACCGCCCTGTTTCGCATCGGAGGCGAGGAGCGGAGCGGTCCCACCCGCTCCCTGCGCCTCGCCTCCGGTGACATTTTCCTGCTCTCGGGGCCGAGCCGCCTTGCCTTTCACGGCATCGACCGCATCCTGGCGGGGACCTCCACGCTGCTGCCCGAAGGCGGACGTTTCAACCTCACATTGCGTCGGGTCACCACCGCCTAGTCCCGGACCAGATCCCGCTGTATCAACCCGATCGGGTGGATCACGCGCCGGTCGGATGGCGAGGCAGCTCAGGAATACGTGCTCCAGGCGCGTGCTCCCGCCGCTTGCCCCGCTCGCGATCCCCACCTAAATGCCGGATTGCCGCCCGAAACGGGGCGATTGTCCGTGCCGGAGCCGTTCATGCGCCGTCCTCTTGCCGCCGTCCCCCTCGCCGTCGCGCTGGCGCTGGCTCTGCTGGTTCCCGCCATGGCCATGACCGCCGGCGTGATCTTCCCGCGCGGCTCCGTCATCGGCCTCGTGCCGCCGGCGGGGATGACGGAGAGCCAGGCCTTCCCCGGCTTCGAGGACCGCGCCCGCAACGCCTCCCTCATCATTCGCGACCTGCCGCCGGACGCCTTCGGGCAGATCGAGGCCGGCATGAGCGAGCAGGCCCTCGCGGCCAAGGGGGTGACCCTGCTGAAGCAGGAGCCGTTCCCCCTCGCCGGCGCCCGGGCGATGCTCTACGAGGCGACCCAGTCCGCCGGTCTGGTGACGGTGCGCAAATGGGTGCTGCTGGCCGGCAACGAGACCGTGACGGCCTTCCTGACCTTCCAGGCGCCGGACTCCGAGAGCGAGGCCTACCCGTCCGCCGTGGTCAAGGCCGCCTTCGCCACATTGTCCATCCGCTCGGTGACCGAGCAGATGGCGGCGCTCCCCTTCGCCCTCACCGACCTGGCTGGCTTCCGCCCGGTGGCCACCGCGGGAGGCACGGTGGTGTTCCTCACCGACGGACCAAAGAATGCCATCGAGGGCGCCGAGCAGCCGGTCTTCGTGGTGTCCATCGGCGCGCCGTCCCCGCGCGAAGGCGATCGCCGCGACTTCGCCGTGCGCCTCATGTCCGGCCTGCCCGGGGTGCGGGAGCTGCGGCTCGAGCGGGCCGAGCCGCTGCGCATCTCCGGCCAGACGGGCTTCGAGGTCATGGCCACCGGCAAGGACGCGAAGACCGGCACCCCCATCAAGGTGGTGCTGTGGCTCCGCTTCGGACCGACTGCCTTCCTCCAGATGGTGGGCATCACCAGGCAGGACGACTTCCCCGACCTCTACGACCGCCTGCGCGCCCTGCGGGACGGGATCGAGTCGCGCTGACGCGGCCTGGACGTCAACGGAACACCACCTGGGCGCCGCCGGACACCTCGGGCGTTGCGCCCGGGGACGGGCGGGATTAACCTTCTCTTTTCGCCGCCTCGTGCCCAGGACCGCCGCATGCCCCTCCCCGAGGGCAAGGACTTTCTCACCGACACGCCCCTCGCCTTCGCCGGGGCCGGGACGGAATTCGGCGCGGTGGACGCGGAGGAGGCGTGGATCGCCGTCATCCGCAAGATGGACGAGACCTATGCCGAGCTCGTCCGCCAGCAGGTGGAGCTGGAGGAGAAGAACGCCGCGCTGGAGGAGGCCCAGGGTTTCATCGCCGGCCTGCTCGGCTCCATGACCGACGTGCTGGTCGCCTGCGACCTCTCCGGCCGGGTGGAGCAGGTGAACCTCGCCGCCGAGCGCGCCTTCGGCCAGCGCGCCGACGCCCTCCTCGGCCGCCCCCTCGCCGAACTCCTTGATGCCGCCTCCCCCACCGGCGCCGCCGACGTCCTGTCCACCGTGGCCCGACGCCAGCGCATCGCCGACCGGGAATTCGCGCTGGCGACGCCGGATGGGCCGCTCGCGGTGTCCGTCAACGGCGCGCTGCGCTTCGACCCGCGCGGACGGGCGGTGGGCATCGTGCTGGTGGGCCGGCCCATCGGCGAGCTGCGCGCCGCCTATCACGAGCTCGCGCAGGCCCACGAGCACCTCAAGCGCACCCAGCAGCAGCTCGTGCATGCCGAGAAGATGGCCTCCCTCGGCCGGCTGGTGGCGGGCGTCGCCCACGAGCTCAACAACCCCATCTCCTTCGTCTACGGCAATGCCCACGCGCTGAAGCGCTATGCCGAGCGGCTCATTGCCTATCTCGACGCGGTGCATGCCGGCGCCGATCCCGCAAGCCTCGCCAAGGTGCGGGGCGAGTTGCGCGTGGACCGGGCGCTCGCCGACATCCCCGCCACCCTTGCCGGCATGCTGGAAGGCGCCGAGCGGGTGCGCGACATCGTGGCGGACCTGCGCCGCTTCTCCTCCGACCGGCGCGAGGCGCGCGAGGTGTTCGACATGGCCTCGGTGGTGCGCTCGGCGGTGGACTGGGTGGCGAAATCGCAGATGCCCGATCTCTCCATCCATGTCAGCGTGCCGGAGGGGCTGGAGGTCGTGGGTCATCCCGGCCACATCCACCAGGTCATGATGAACCTCGTGCAGAACGCCGTGGACGCCATGGAGGGCCGGCCCGACCGTCGGCTCGAGATCACCGGCGCCCGCGTCGCCGCACCGGGGGGCGGGCAGAAGGGCGGACAGGTGGTGGTGCGGGTGCGCGACACCGGGCCGGGCATTCCCGAGGAGATCATCGGGCGTGTCTTCGATCCCTTCTTCACCACCAAGCCGGTGGGCAAGGGCACCGGGCTGGGCCTGTCCATCTGCTACCGCATCGCCGAGGAGCACGAAGGCCGGCTGGAGGCCGCGAACCATCCGGACGGCGGGGCGGTGGTCGCCCTCGTCCTGCCGGAGAGCCGGCCATGAGCGCGAGACCGGGGCCGGTTCCGCCCCGCCGTCCCTTCACCGTGCTCTGGCTGCAATCGGGCGGGTGCGGCGGCTGCACCATGTCGCTGCTCTGCGCCGAGGCGCCGGACCTGTCGGCGACCCTCGCCAGCGCCAACATCCGCTTCCTCTGGCACCCGACCCTCTCGGAGGAGACCGGCGCAGAGGCGCTCGCCCTGTTCGATGCCGTGCTGTCGGGCGAGGCGCCCCTCGACGCCCTGTGCGTGGAGGGCGCCCTGCTGCGCGGCCCCAACGGCACCGGGCGGTTCCACATGCTGGCCGGCACCAACGTCGCCACCATCGAATGGGTGCGGCGGCTGGCGGCCGTGGCCGAGCACGTGGTGGCGGTGGGGACCTGCGCCGCCTATGGCGGCGTGACCGCCGCCGGCGTCAATCCGGCCGACGCCTGCGGCCTGCAATATGACGGGCGCCGTCCCGGCGGCGCGCTGGGGACCGCCTTCCGCTCCCGCTCCGGCCTGCCGGTGATCAATATCGCCGGCTGCCCCACCCATCCCAACTGGGTGACCGAGACGCTGATGCTACTCGCCGCCGGGCTGATCCACGCCGACGACCTGGACATCTACGCCCGCCCGCGCTTCTACGCCGACCACCTCGTTCATCACGGCTGCCCGCGCAACGAATATTACGAGTACAAGGCAAGTGCCGAGAAAATGAGCGACCTCGGCTGCATGATGGAGCATCTGGGCTGCCTCGGCACCCAGGCCCATGGCGACTGCAACACCCGCCTGTGGAACGGCGAGGGGTCCTGCACCCGTGGCGGCCACGCCTGCATCAACTGTACCGCGCCGGAATTCGAGGAGCCGGGCCATGCCTTCCTGGACACGCCGAAGATCGGCGGCATCCCGGTGGGCCTGCCCACGGACATGCCCAAGGCCTGGTTCATCGCCCTCTCCTCCCTCGCCAAGGCGGCGACGCCGGAACGCCTCAGGCGCAACGCCACCTCCGACCACGTTCTGACGCCGCCGGCCGTCCGGGACATCCGGAAACGATGAGCCAAGGCCCCACGCGCCTCGTCGTCGGCCCGTTCAACCGGGTGGAAGGCGATCTTGAGGTCCGCCTCGACGTGGCCGACGGAGCGGTGCGGGAGGCGTTCGTCTCCTCGCCCCTCTTCCGCGGCTTCGAGCGCATCCTGGAAGGGCGCGACCCGCGCGACGCCCTCGTCATCGCCCCGCGCATCTGCGGCATCTGCTCGGTGTCCCAGTCCCATGCGGCGGCGGTGGCGCTGGCGGCGCTCCAGGGCATCGCACCGACGGACAATGGCCGTGTCGCCACCAACCTGATCCTCGCCACCGAGAACGTGGCCGACCACCTCACCCACTTCCACGTCTTCTTCATGCCCGACTTCGCCCGCGCCATCTATGAGGACCGGCCGTGGTTCGCCACCGCCGCCCGGCGCTTCAAGGCGGCGCAGGGGGAGAGCGTGCGCCGGGCGCTGGCGACGCGGACGACGCTGCTCCATGTGCTGGGCCTGCTCGCGGGCCGCTGGCCGCATACGCTGGCACTCCAGCCCGGCGGGGTGGCGAAAGGGGCGGACGCGCGGGACCAGATGCGTCTTCTCGCCACCCTCGGCGCCGTGCGGGCGGACCTGGAGGAACGCCTTTACGGCGCGCCGCTGGAGCAGGTGGCGGAGCTGTCCGCCGCCGCCGACCTCGATGCGTGGCGTCGAGCCGGGCCGGATGGCGATTTCCGCCTGTTCCTGGAGATCGCCGCCGATCTCGATTTGGTCACCCTCGGCCGCGCCCACGACCGGTTCCTGTCCTACGGTGCCTATCCGCAGGCGGACGGACGGCTCTATGCCCCTGGCACCTTCGCCGGGGGACGGGACGGCGCGCTCGATCCCGCCGCCATCGCCGAGGACCACACCTTCGCCCGCATGGAAGGCCGGGAGGGTCCCCACGCCCCGTTCGAGGGCTCGACCTTCCCCGATGCGGCGGACGAGACCGGCTACACCTGGTGCAAGGCGCCGCGGCTGTCCGGCCTCACCTTCGAGACCGGCGCCTTCGCCCGGCAGGTGGTGGCGGGCCATCCCCTCGCCCGCGACCTTGCCACGGCGGAAGGCGCCAATGTGCGCTCGCGGGTCGTCGGCCGGCTGGTGGAGACGGCGCGCACCCTCGTGGCCATGGAAGGCTGGGTGCGGGAGCTGGAACCCGGCGCGCCTTGGTGCGCCCAGGGCACGATGCCCCATGCCGGCCGCGCCTTCGGGCTGACCGAAGCCGCGCGCGGCGCGCTCGGCCACTGGATGGTGGTGGAGAAGGGCCGCATCGCCCGCTACCAGATCATCGCCCCCACCACCTGGAACTTCTCGCCCCGCGATGCCGGAGGCCAGCCCGGACCGCTGGAAACCGCCCTCGTGGGCGCGCCGATCCGACAGGGAGAGACCACGCCGGTGAGCGTGCAGCACATCGTGCGCTCCTTCGATCCTTGCATGGTCTGCACGGTGCATTGAGCCGTCCCATGCCGAACGGGAAAGGGGGGGCGGAGCAGATCGAGGTCTGCGGCATCGTTCAGGGGGTGGGCTTCCGCCCCTTCGTCTACCGCCTCGCCGCGCGGCTCGGCCTCGACGGTGATGTGCGCAATGCCGGCGACCGGGTGATCATCCACGCGAGCGGCCCCCGCGCGGTCCTCGATGCCTTCGCCGCGGCTCTCTTGGCCGAAGCCCCCGTGCTGGCGCGGGTGGAAGCGATCACGCGACGCCCGGCGGCCGTGCCCGAGCCCGGTTTCCGCATCATCGAGAGCGGCGCCGGCACCGTGTCAGTCGGCGTAGTGCCGGACGTGGCCACCTGCCCCGCCTGCCGCGCCGAGATCGCCGACCCGGCGGCCCGGCGCCATCGCTATGCCTTCACCAACTGCACCGATTGCGGGCCGCGCTTTTCCATCGTCACCGGCCTGCCCTATGACCGGCCGGCCACCACCATGGCCGGCTTTGCCATGTGCCCCGCCTGCCGGGCGGAATATGAAGACCCCGCCGACCGCCGCTTTCATGCCCAGCCCATCGCCTGCCCGGACTGCGGACCGCGCCTGTGGGTGGAAGGCGCAGGCGCGCCCGCCGAGGCGAACCCCATCGGCCATGCCGCCGCCCTGCTGCGCGCCGGCCGCATCCTCGCGGTGAAGGGGCTCGGCGGCTTCCACATCGCCTGCGACGCCACCTGCGAGACCGCCGTCGCCGAACTGCGCGCCCGCAAGCATCGGCCCACCAAGCCCCTCGCCGTCATGGCGGACCTCGCCACCGCCCACGGGCTGTGCACCATTTCGGCGGACGAGGACGCCGCGCTCCTCCATCCCTCCGCCCCGATCCTGCTGCTGCCCCTGAAACAAGGCGCGCCATTGGCGTCCGGCATCGCCCCCGGCCAGCACCATCTCGGCCTGATGCTGCCCTACACGCCGCTGCACCACCTGCTGCTCGCCGAGACCGGCCGACCTCTGGTGATGACCTCGGGCAACCGCTCCGGCGAGCCGCAGATCTTCCGCGACGATGCGGCGCGCGATGGCCTCGCCGGCATCGTCGATGCCTTCCTGATGCACGACCGGCCCATCGCCCGGCGCCTCGACGACAGCGTCGCACGCACCGCCGCCGGGGCGCCCAGGGTGATGCGGCGCGGGCGGGGCCTTGCCCCCGTGCCGCTGCCGTTGCCGCAGGACTTCGCCGGCGCCCCGCCCGTCCTCGCCATGGGCGGTGAACTGAAGAACGCCCTCTGCCTCACCCACGGGTCGAAGGCGCTGCTCTCCCACCATCTCGGCGACCTGGACGAGCCGGCCACCGGCGACGCCTACGAGATCGCCCTTGCCGACTACACCGCCTTGTTCACCCATCGCCCGCAGGTGGTGGCGGTGGACCTGCACCCCGACTACCGCGCCACCCGCCTCGGCGAAGCCGTCGCGCTGGCGCGCGGCCTCGTGGTGGAGCGGGTGCAGCACCACCACGCCCATGTCGCCGGCGCCATGGCGGAGAATGGCTGGCGAAGGGCGAACGGGCCGGTGGTGGGCATCGCCCTCGACGGGCTGGGCCTCGGCGAGGATGGCACCGTCTGGGGCGCCGAGGTGCTGGTCTGCGATTACCGGACGAGCCGCCGCGCCGCGCGCCTCTCGCCCATTCCGCTGGCCGGCGGCGACGCGGCGAGCCGCGAGCCGTGGCGCGTGCTGCTGGCCCATCTCGACCGCGCCCTGGGGCCGGCGGCGGTGGCTGGCGATCCGCATCTCGCCAGCCTGTTCGCGGGAAAGCCCGTCGCCACCCTGCGCGCCATGGTGGGCAGGGGGCTGAACGCGCCGTCCGCCTCGTCCGCCGGCCGGCTGTTCGACGCGGTGGCGGCGCTCCTGCGCCTCGCGCCGGACCGGCTGAGCCACGAGGGCGAGGCCGCCATGGCCCTGGAGGCGGTGGCGGTCACGGAAGCCGGCACTCCCCCCTATCCGTTCGCGCTGCGCCCGGAAGCGGGTCTGACCGAAATCGATCCCGCCCCGCTCTGGCAGGCGCTGATGCAAGATCTTCATGCCGGCCGGAACCGCGGCGCCATGGCCGCCGCCTTCCACACCGGCCTCGCCGATGTGTTCGCCACCGTGGCGGCCCATACTGCCACGGCGGAGGGGCTCGCCACCGTCGCCGTCTCCGGCGGCGTCTTCCAGAATGCGCTGCTGCTGGAGGAAACGGCACGGCGGCTCCGGCGGCACGGCCTCACGGTGCTCGTTCCCGCCCAGGTGCCGGCCAATGACGGCGGCCTCGCCTTCGGCCAGGCGGTGGTCACGGCGGCGCGGCATATGGGCTGAGGCCCGTTTTCGTCCCGCCCCGGCGGGGCTATGGTGATTCGATGACCAGTCCGCACAGATCGCCCTCCCCCGCCCGGCCGGAACCCCATGCCGCAGGGGGCGCGAAGACCTTCCTCCTCGCCGGGACGACCGTGTCCCCGCCGCCCCTCTCGCCGGGCCTGCACGTGGTGGCGACCCCCATCGGCAACCTCGCCGACGTCACGATCCGTGCCCTGGAGACCCTGGCGGCGGCGGACATCATCGCCTGCGAGGACACCCGCATGTCCCGCCGCCTGCTGGACCGCTACGGCATCACCACCTCCCTCGTGCCATACCACGACCACAACGGCGCCAGCGCCCGGCCGAAGCTGCTGGCCCGGCTGGCCGGCGGGGCGCGGGTCGCCCTCATCTCGGACGCGGGCACGCCCCTGGTCTCCGATCCCGGCTTCAAGCTGGTGGTGGAAGCGGCCGAGGCCGGCCACAAGGTGCATCCCGTGCCCGGCGCCTCGGCGCTGCTCGCCGCCCTCGTCGCCGCCGGCCTGCCCACCGACTGCTTCCTGTTCGACGGCTTCCTGCCACCGAAGGGCGGCCAGCGCAGGAACCGCATCGCCGCGCTCGCCACGGTTCCGGCCACCCTCGTCTTCTACGAGAGCGGCCCGCGCCTGGCCGAAAGCCTCGCCGACCTTGCCGAGCGTCTCGGCCCCCGCAAGGCGGCCATCTGCCGCGAGCTGACCAAGACCTTCGAGGAGGTGCGCCGGGGCGACCTTCCCACCCTCGCCGCGCATTATGCCGGAGTGGAGGCTCCGCGGGGCGAGATCGTGCTCGTCATCGGCCCGCCGCTGGAGGAGGCCGCCGGCGATGCGGCGGTGGACGCAGCCCTCGCCCGCGCCCTCAGGGAGAGCTCGCTGAAGGACGCGGTGGCCGCCGTCGCGGCGGTGACCGGGCGTCCGAAACGCGAAGTCTATGCCCGGGCCCTCGCCGTGACCGAGGGCCGCTCCGGTCCGCAGCCCGCCGGCGATGACTGAGCCGCCGGCCTCGCCGGACACGCAGCGCCGCCGTGCCGCCCACGACCGGGGGCTCGCCGCGGAAGACCGCGCCGCCGCCCTGCTGGGCGCGCGGGGCTTCAACATCCTTGCCCGGCGCGTGCGCACCAAGGCCGGGGAGATCGATCTCATCGCGCGGCAGGGCGACCTGCTCGTCTTCTGCGAGGTGAAGCTCAGGGCCGGCCTCGCCGAGGCGGCCTTCTCCCTGCTGCCGCGCCAGCGGCGGCGCATCGCCGCCGCCGCAGCGGCCTACCTCGCGGCGCACCCGGAATTGTCAGCCCTCAACATGCGCTTCGACGCGGTGCTGCTCGCCCGCACCGGCGAGGCCGAGCACCTGCCCGGCGCGTTCGAGGCGGAGTTCTGAAGCAAGGTGGCGGGGCGCGCCCGCCGCCTATAGATAAGGCGAAGCCCCCCGTGGGCGCCGGAGATTGCCATGGCCCTCAAGGTCGCGGTCCAGATGGACCACATTGCCAACATCAACATTGCGGGCGATTCCACCTTCGCCCTCCTGCTCGAAGCCCAGCGGCGCGGGCACACGCTTTACCATTACACGCCCGACCGCATGGCCATGCGCGACGGCCAGGTCTTCGCCACCATCGAGCCGCTCGAGGTGAAGGACGAGGCGGGAGCCCATTTCCTCCTCGGCGAGAAGCGGCGCGTGGCGCTCGGCGAGATGGACGTGGTGCTGATGCGCCAGGACCCGCCCTTCGACATGGCCTATGTGACGGCGACGCACCTGCTCGAGCGCATTCATCCCAAGACGCTGGTGGTGAACGACCCGGCCCATGTGCGCAATGCGCCGGAGAAGATCTTCGTCACCGAGTTTCCCGAGCTGATGCCGCCCACGCTGATCACCCGCGACCTCGACGAGATCAAGGCCTTCCGGGCCGAGTTCGGCGACGTGGTGATGAAACCGCTCTACGGCAATGGCGGGGCCGCCGTGTTCCGCCTGACCGCCGACGACCTCAATTTCGGCTCGCTCTACGACCTGTTCGCCACCACCTTCCGCGAGCCCTGGGTGGTCCAGCGCTTCCTGCCCGCCGTGAAGCACGGCGACAAGCGCATCATCCTGGTGGACGGCGAGGCGGCCGGGGCGGTGAACCGGGTGCCCAGCGAGGGCGATCTTCGCTCGAACATGGTGCGCGGCGGCGCGGCGAAACCCACCGACCTCACCGACCGGGAACTGGAGATCTGCGCGCGCATTGGTCCTTCGCTGAAGAAGATGGGGCTCATCTTCGTGGGGATCGACGTGATCGACGGCAACCTCACCGAGATCAACGTCACCTCGCCCACCGGGCTGCGCGCCATCAAGCGTCTCGGCGGACCGGACATTGCGGCGCAGATCTGGGACCGGATCGAGGAGAAGCGCGCGGCCTGAGGCCGCACGCCGCCCCGGGGAACCCGGACCGCCCCGGAAGTCCGGGTTCCCCGGGCGTCGTGCCAGAAGTCCGTGTCCAGAAGGTCGTGCCCGGCCGCGGCACGGGACAAGCAACGGGAGCAGCCATGGGACAGCCCTTCACCGCCTCCATTCCGCACCGCCTCGGCCAGGCGGAGGCGGTGCGGCGACTTCAGGTCGGGCTCACCACCGTGCGCGACCGCTTCGGCCGCCACATCACCCTCCTCGAGGAGGTGTGGACCGGCGCGCACCTGGACTTCCGCATCGCCGCCCTCACCCAGACCGCAAACGGCACCCTGGACGTGACCGATGATGCCGTTCACCTCTCGGTGGAGCTGCCCTTCCTCCTCGACCTGCTGGCCCGCAAGGCGCAGGGGCTGATCAAGAAGCAGGGCACGCTGATGCTGGAGAAGAAATAGGGCCGAGCCCAGGACCCCTCCGTCACCCTCACGCCGCTTCCAGCTCCAGGGTCAGGGTGTCGAGGGTGAAGGAACCGTCCGGCTCGAACTCGAAATGGCTGGCCACCTCCGCGGCCGCCCCGGCGAACAGGGAACGGATCGCGGCCACGTGCAGGTCCGGCGTGCGGATGCGGGCGACCCAGGAGGCAAATTCCAGCCGCAGGCGCCGGCGCGCGGTGCGCGTCACCCGCAGGCGGGCGGTCTCCGCGAAATCCACCCATTCCGCCTCGCTGTAATCCCGGCCGTGCGAGGGATCGCGCAGGATCTCCACCGCCTGGAGGAAGCTGTCCGCCACGGGCCAGTCGGGGGCGATCACGTCCATGATCACCATCCGGCCCTCGTCCTTCAGCACGCGCCGCGCCTCATGCATCGCCGCCGGCACGTCGCGCCAGTGGTGCGCGCTGTAGCGGGAGGCCACCAGGTCGAAGCTGCCGTCGGCGAAAGGCAGGCGTTCGGCCACGCCCTGCTGGGTGACGATATTGTCGAAGCCGCGCCGCTGCGCCTCCGCCGTGACGGCGCCCAGCATGTCGGCGGAAAGGTCGTAGGCCACCACGGCGCCGGAATGGGGCGCGGCGGTGAAGCTCACATGGCCGCCGCCGCAGCCGAGGTCCAGCAGCCGGGCCGGGCGCAGATCCTCGACCAGTGCCGCCAGTGCTTCGAGATCGGCGCCACGCGCATGCACCGCGCTCGCCACATAGGCCGCCGCCTGCGGCCCGAACATCTCGGCCACGTGGCTGTCATGGCTGTGCACGCCGCCTTCCGAACCCGCCGCCCCCATGGCCGCACACCTCATCCCGCCGAAGCTGCGCGGGAGCATAACCGGGAGCGGACGCCGCGCAAGCGGAATTGTTCCACTTTCGTTCTTGCCGCTGAGGCGTGTCTCGACTACCGTTGGTTGAGAGCATTCAGCGGGGGCGGGCGGTGATCCAGCGGGTTGCGACGGTCGCATTCGAAGGGGTGGAGGCGCGCCCCGTGGACGTGCAGGTGCACGTGGCCGCGGGCCTTCCGGCCTTCACCATCGTGGGGCTGCCGGACAAGGCGGTGACCGAGGCGAAGGAACGCGTGCGCGCCGCCCTCATCGCCTCCGGGCTCGCGCTTCCCGCGCGGCGCATCACCGTGAACCTCGCCCCGGCCGACCTGCCCAAGGAGGGTTCGCATTACGACCTGCCCATCGCCCTCGGGCTGATGGCAGCCATCGGCGCCATCCCGTCGGACGCCCTCGACGGCTTCACGGTGGTGGGTGAGCTGGCGCTGGACGGGGCCATCGCCGCGGTGGCCGGCGCGCTGCCCGCCGCCATCGGCGCGAACGCCCGTGGCCATGGCCTGATCTGCCCGGCGCCCTGCGGCGCGGAGGCCGCCTGGGCGAGCCCGGACATGGAGATCCTCGCGCCCCAATCCCTCATCCAGCTGGCCAACCACATGACCGGCCGGCAGGTGATGGGACGGCCCGAACCGAGGATGAAGGCGCCGGGGGAAACCATGCTCGACCTGAGGGATGTGAAGGGCCAGGAGACCGCAAAGCGTGCCCTCGAGGTCGCGGCGGCGGGCGGGCACAACCTTCTCTTCATTGGTCCGCCCGGCGCGGGAAAGTCCATGCTGGCGCAGCGGCTTCCCTCGATCCTGCCATCTTTGTCGCCGGCCGAGATGCTGGATGTGTCCATGATCGCCTCGGTGGCCGGAGCGATCGAGGACGGCGCCCTCATGGATCGCCGCCCGTTCCGCGCGCCCCACCACTCCGCCAGCATGGCCGCCATGGTCGGCGGCGGCGCCAAGGCGAAGCCGGGCGAGGTCTCCCTCGCCCATAACGGCGTCCTGTTCCTCGACGAATTGCCGGAATTCTCGCCCCAGGTGCTGGATTCGCTGCGCCAGCCGCTGGAGAGCGGCGAGGTGCTGATTGCGCGGGCCAATCACCGCGTCACCTATCCCGCGCGGTTCCAGCTGATCGCCGCCATGAACCCCTGCCGATGCGGCCGGGCGGGGGAGCCCGGCTTCACCTGCAAGCGGGGGCCGCGCTGCGCGGATGAATACCAGGCGCGACTCTCCGGCCCCTTCCTCGATCGCATCGACCTGCATCTGGAGGTGCCGGCCGTCTCCGCCTCCGACCTGGTCCTGCCGGCGCCCACCGAAGGCTCGCGGGAGGTGGCGGCGCGGGTGGCTCTGGCGCGGGAAATCCAGATGGAGCGCTACGCCGCTCTCGGGCGGCCGGACGTGCGGACCAATGCCGCCGCCTCCGGCCCCCTTCTGGAGCAGGTGGCGGTCCCGGACGCCGCGGGCGCAGCCTTGCTGCGCGATGCGGCGGACGCCATGCGTCTCAGCGCCCGCGGCTACCACAGGGTGCTCAAGGTGGCGCGGACCCTCGCCGACCTCGACGGGGCGGAAGGCGTCGGCCGGCGCCATCTCGCGGAAGCGCTGGCCTACCGCGCCGCCGCCGAGCGCCCGCGTGCCGCCGCCTGACCCGGTGCAGGCCGCCATGCCACTTTACGGCGCAGGCGGTGGGCGCTCGCGCGGACCGTGGCGATCTGGATCAGGGCACCGGCATGCCCGCGCGCATCACGGGCATGCGAAGGCCAGCCGGAATCCGGTGGTTGGGGCGGCCGCCGGAGCACGGGGCGCCCCGCCCGCCCGACCGACCGCGGCGCGCAGGCCGCCCGGCCAATGCCATCGGCGGCCTGGGCCGGCCTCAGCGGATGGCGTTGACCGCGATGCCTTCCAGATAGGTGATCTGGGCCAGATCGCCCGGCTCCACCTGCTGCAGGTCGGCGAGCACCTGGGCCCTGGAGGCCTTCAGGGTGCGCACCACGCCGTCGAGTCCCTCGAATGTGACGGTGCCCGCCGCCTTGTCGATGGCCACGAAAATGGTGGTGATCGTCACCTCGCGCACGCCGAAGCCCTCGGGCCAGCCGGGTAGGCCGGCATTGAGCGCCACCTCGTTCACCACCTCGCCGGGCCGGCCCTGGCGGGCCTTGCCGAGCGCGGTCACCTCACCCGGCGCCACGCGGATGATCAGGGTCTCGCTGTTCCGGAAGGCGCTGAGGTCGCCGAGAAGGGGCGGCGCGATCACCGCCCAGCGGCGGCCGTACGGCCCCTCCAACACCACGCGGCGGGTGACCGGATCGGCAGAAACGAACTGGGCCCGGTAGGTGAGGACCGTGACCTGCCCCACGCCCTGGACCTCGATGGTATCCACCTCGGCCGGAGTGGGTCGCAGCTGCGCCTGCGCCGGGCTTGCCGCGGCCAGCGCCACGCCGGCGGCAAGGGCGAGGCCCGCCGCCATATGGCTGAACTTCCTCATGATGCCCCCCGATCGAATCACGCCGGCCTGGACCCGGCCATGCCGGCTATCATCCGGCAGCGGGGCCGGCAAGGCGCGCCGGCGCGGCCCTGCCGCCGGCATTGTCACATCAGCGTTGGAAATCTATGGTGTTGGTGACATTCACATCCTGCCGTCGGCACCGAGCCCTCGGCGGATGGGGGCACTGGGCCGGGGCTTCCAGCCCGGGGATGTGTGCACAAGGCTTGGTGCGCCGGCGTCGGTTGACGGTGAAGTTCGTGGGTGGCGTTGGTCGATGACGACCGGCGGGATGGCGGCTCACAAGATGGCGGCTAGCAAGACGGCGACTCGCCGACCGAGACTGGAGCGGGCGCCCCGCGTGCCTTCGCACGGCGCGGGCGGACGCCTCCAGCGGCGGCCCAAGGAGGGGGTCGTTGCATGAAACGTTCCGAACAAACGGATCCCGGGTTCAACCTCCCGGCGCTTTTCGGGCGGGGAATCGACGTTGCGCGGGACCTCGCCAAGGACTTGGCCAAGGACCTGGCCAAGGATTGGACCAGGGATTTGGCACGGCATCCTGGCCACAATACCGCGGCGCCGCGGCCCGCCTTTCTCGAGCCAGACGCCGCCTTTCCCGCATTGTTTGACAAATTCGCACCCAGGCCGGTTCCCGCCAAGCCGGGCTTGCCCACGCCGCAGAAGCTGGTGGCGGACCTGCGCGCCTATTCGGGCATCCGCCACAAGGACGCCCTGCCGCCGGACGATGATGGCCTCGTCCTGGGGCGCCTCGGCGCCCTCGAGGTGCGGCTGGCGCGCACCGCGCGGGACGTGCGCCGCGCCCAGCGCCTGCGCTACAAGGTCTTCTACGAAGAGATGTCGGCGGTGCCGGACGCCGGCACCCGCCTCGCCCGACGCGACATGGACAGCTTCGATTCCATCTGCGAGCACCTGCTCGTCCTCGATCACGAGGCGGGAAAGGTGGTGCTGGGCCGGCGCAAGCCAAAGGTGGTTGGCACTTACCGTCTGCTGCGGCAGGAAGTGGCCCGGCGCCACGGCGGCTTCTATACCCAGGGCGAGTTCGACGTGAACGGCGTCATCGCCGCCCATCCGGACCTGAAATTCCTGGAGCTCGGCCGCTCCTGCGTGCTCAAGCCATACCGCAACAAGCGCACGGTGGAACTGCTCTGGCACGGGGTGTGGACCTACATCCTGCGCAACAAGATCGACGCCATGTTCGGCTGCGCCAGCCTGGAGGGCACGAACCCCGACGCCCTCGCGTTGCCCCTCTCCTTCCTCCACCACAACGCACTGGCCCCCGAGGAATGGCGCGCCCGCGCCGTCGAGAGCCGGTACGTGGCCATGGACCGCATGGCCAGGACGGAGATCAGCCCCAAGGCCGCGCTGCAGGCATTGCCACCGCTCATCAAGGGCTATCTGCGCCTCGGCGGTTTCGTCGGCGACGGCGCGGTGGTGGACCACCAGTTCGGTACCACCGACGTGCTCATCATCCTGCCGGTGTCGGTCATCAGCCCGCGCTACGTGGAGCATTTCGGGCCCACCGCGAACCGCCACGCCATCTGATCCCGCCGGACCCGGATCCCCGCCGGGCGGCGGAGGGAGGCCGACCACCGCGCGCCGCACATCCCAGCAGCGGGTTGGAGGCGGTTCTGGCCACGACCGGCGAAAAGCCGAATCCCTTCCCGTCGGCTATGCTTGCGTGATTCACCCTTCGAGGGATGGAAGCGCGGGCGTTTCCATCCCTCGAAGGGTCGCGCCAGGACCCGCCATGATCGAGATCACCTCCCGCATCGCCATTCCCGAGGATGAGATCGAGCTTGTCTTCGTGCGCGCCTCCGGCCCCGGCGGGCAGAACGTGAACAAGGTATCGAGCGCCGTGCAGCTGCGCTTCGACGCAGCCGGCTCGGCGCATCTGCCGGAGGGCGTGAAAAACCGTCTCGTCCGCCTCGCCGGCCGGCGCATGACCCAGGATGGGGTCATCGTCATCCAGGCGCAGCGCTTTCGCACCCAGGAACGCAACCGCGAGGACGCCATATCCCGCCTGGTTGAACTGATCCGCAGCGCCACCGTGGTGGCCCCGGTGCGGCGGCCGACGCGTCCCACCCTGGCATCCAAGGAAAGGCGGCTCGCATCCAAGGAGCGCCGGGGCCAGGTGAAGTCGCTGCGCCGCGACAAGCCGCCGGCGGACTGACCCGCAACCCGCCCCGCAGGGACGGCTCCGACCGCTCAGCGCGCCGCCTTCAGCAGGCGGTCGGCGGCGGCGCGCGCCTCCTGGGTCACTGTGGCGCCGGCCAGCATGCGGGCGATCTCCTCGCGGCGGGTGGCGGCGCTGAGGGCGGCGACCCGCGTCGTGACCGGCGCCTCGGCCCCGGCCGCACCGTCGGCGCTCGCCTTGGCGATGAGCAGATGATGCCGGGCCCGCGCCGCCACCTGCGGGGCATGGGTCACGCACAGCACCTGCACCTTCCCCGCCAGCCGGCCGAGCCGCTGCCCGATGGCGTCCGCCACCGCTCCGCCGACCCCGGTGTCGATCTCGTCGAAGATGAGGGTGGGCGCGGAGCCGCGATCGGCGAGCACCACCTTCAGGGCGAGCAGAAAGCGGGCGAGCTCGCCGCCCGACGCCACCTTCATCATCGGCCCCGGCCGGGAACCCGGATTGGTGCAGACCCAGAACTCCACCTGGTCCCAGCCGTCCGGCCCCGCCGCGGCGGGATCACTGGCGACGCGGCAGAGGAAGGTCGCCCGCTCGAGCTTCAGCGGCGGCAGTTCCGCACCCACCGCGTCGTCGAGCCGGGCCGCCGCCCCGTGCCGGGCGCGGGAAAGGGCGTCGGCCGCGGCGCGATAGGCCGCCTCGGCGGCCGCCACCGCCTGTTCGTGGCGCGCGAGGGTGGCGGCGCCCTGATCCAGCCGCTCCAGCTCGGCGGCAAAACGGGCCGCCACGCCGGGCAGGTCATCGACACCCGCGCCATATTTGCGGGCGGCGGCGCGCAGGGCGAACAGGCGCTCCTCGATGCGCTCCAGCTCCGCCGGCTCGAACGCCGCGTCGGCGAGTGCCGCCTCGAGATGGGCGCGCGCGCTCTCAAGGGCGTCGAGGGCCTGGTCGATGGCCTCCACCGCCGGGCGAATCAGGTCCTGCGCCTCGCCGGCCCGCCGTTCCAGACGACGCACGGCGGCGGCGAGGGACGGCACGGGAGAGCTGCCGCCGGCCACCGCATCGAGGGCCTCGTCGAGGTCTCCGGCGATCTTCTCGGCGCGCATCATGGCGGTGCGCCGCTCGGAGAGGAGCGCTTCCTCGCCGGCGGCGGGCGCGAGCGCCGAGAGCTCCTCCACCGCATGGCGGATATAGTCCGCCTCGCGCGCGGCGGCTTCCAGGCGGGCGCGCTCCTCGCGGGCGATGGCCAGCGCATCGCGCCAGGCACGCCACAGGAGGCCGAGGCCGGCGGCGTCCGGGGCCAGTCCGCCGAAAGCGTCGAGCAGGGCCCGGTGGCTGGCCGGGTCCACCATGGCCCGGTCGGCGTGCTGGCCGTGCAGCTCCACGAGGCTGGCGCCGATGAGGCGCAGGGTCTGCACGCTCACCGGTTCCTCGTTGACGCTGGCGCGGGTGCGCCCGTCAGCCATCTGGATGCGGCGGATGACGAGGGGGCCTTCGTCCGGCAGCTCGGCGCCGGCGAGGATCGCATGGGCGGGATGATCGGCGGCGAGATCGAAGGTGAGGGTCACCTGCCCCTTGGCGACGCCATGGCGGACGAGGGCCCCGTCGCCCCGGCCGCCGAGGGCCAGGGACACGGCATCGAGCAGGATCGACTTGCCAGCACCCGTCTCACCCGTGAGGACCGTAAGGCCTTCCGAGAGGGTGAGATCGAGCTTCTCGATGAGGACGATGTCCCGGATCGAGAGCGCAGCCAGCATGGAGGATCAGCCAAGCCCCGGTTTCTTGAACGCCTGGCTGATCCAGGACGCCTTGTTCTCCTGCGGTTCGGCCCCACCGGACTGAACCAGCTTGTAGGCGGCCTTATACCACGAACTGTCAGGAAAGTTGTAGGCCAGCACGGCGGCGGCGGTCTGCGCCTCGCCCACCACGCCGAGCGCCATATAGGCCTCGGCGAGGCGCATGAGGGCCTCTTCCACCTGACGCGTGGTCTGGTACTGCGTCACCACGACCTTGAAACGGTTGATAGCGCCGGTGTAGTTGCGCTGCTCCAGGTAATAGCGACCGATCATCATTTCCTTACCGGCCAGCTGATCCCGCGCCACCTCGATCTTCTTCTTGGCAGTGGCGGCGTATTCCGTGTTCGGATACTTGCGCGCCACATCCTCCAGAGCGTCGAGGGCCTGGCGGGTCTTGCGCTGGTCGCGGGTGATGTCGGGAATGTTCTCATAAAGCGCCGAGGCGACGAGATACTGCGCGTAGGCTGCGTCCTGCGATCCCGGATAGAGCGCCACGTACCGGCGGCCAGTGGCGATGGCCTCGTCGTACTTGCCGGCCTCGAAATAGGCGTAGGTGGTCATGATCAGGGACTTGCGCGCCCACTCCGAATAGGGATGGGTGCGGTCCACGTCCTCGAATCGCTTGGCGGCCTTTTCCGGCTCCTGGCGGCGCAGGAGGGTGAGGCCTTCGTTGTAGATCTTCTCCGCCGGCTCGTCGGGGATGAGCACGTCGTCCTTGTCGCCGGCGCAGCCGGCTACGAAGAGGCTCATGCTCAAGGCGAGGGCGAGCCCCGCGGCCTTGAGAACGGCGCGGGCGTGCAGAGCCTCGTAGAAGAATCGCATCACGGTTCAGCTTCCGTCCCGCGCCCCATGGCGCCGCTTGTAACCGAGGATCCACGGACAGGGAAACCACGCCATGCGTGCAGACCCCGGCCCTCGACCCCTGCGCCCCTGCGCAGAACCGGCGTGGGGCCAGTCCCGAGCATGCGCGGCTTCCGCAGCCCTCGCCCTTCCGGTTCCGATCCCCGCCCGCCGGGCCGTCCGAAAAATGCTGCGCCGTCCGCGCTATCGGGGCTTTCGGTCGGCAATGTGGCGACGGGGTGACACCGCAGCCGGGTTCCGGCGGGTGTGTCACTCCGGCAACGCCGGGCGAGAATGCCATGACCCCCGGCCAGAGCACAATTCGGCGCCATTTTGCACAGGGAACGCATCCAGGACGTTAATGCGCCGGCTTGGCGATATCGTCCACGAGGCCAAAGCGCAATCCGGGGCCGGCCCTTCCGCCCTTCCGCTCCATCTGGCCGAGGGCGCGCCCAGTAAAACGAAAGCGCCCGAAGCAGGCTTCGGGCGCTTTCGGATGCAAACAGGCAGGCCCGCCTCGGACCGTCCTCAGATCTCCGGGGCGAACACCGGAACCGGGCTCGCCACACCGATCTCAGCGCCCACCGTGTCGCGGACCGGCCGGGTCGGGGCTTCCACGATCGCGTAGGCCGAACGATCGGCGAAGAGGGCGTCCACCACCTGGAAATTCAGCTTGTGGCCGCCGCGGAAGGAACGGTAGCGGGCGAGCAGCGGCAGGCCGGCGAGGGCGAGGTCGCCCACCGCGTCGAGGGCCTTGTGCCGCACGAATTCGTCGGAGAAGCGCAGGCCGTCCGGATTGATCACGCCGCCCTCGTCGAGGCAGACGGTGTTCTCCAGGGCGGCGCCGCGGGCATAGCCGGCGGAACGCAGGCGCTCCACGTCCTTGAGGAAGCCGAAGGTGCGGGCGCCGGACAGCTCGCGGCGAAACACCGAGGGGGACATGGTGGCGGCAAAGCGCTGCCGGCCGATGGCGTCGTGGGCGAACTCGATCTCCACCTCAAGGCGAAAGCCCGCCTCGTAGGGGAGGAGTTCGCCGAACGAGCCGTTGTTCTCCACGCGGATCGGCTTCAGCACCTTCAGGAACTTGCGGCGACCGCGCAGCTCGGCGACGCCGACGGCATCCACGGCGCGCACGAAGTCGGCGGCGCTGCCGTCGAGGATCGGGACTTCCGGGCCGTCGATCTCGACGATGGCATTGTCGATGGCAAGGCCGCTGAAGGCGGCGAGCACGTGCTCGACGGTGGAAACGAGGGCGCCCGAACGGTCGCCGAGGACGGTGGCAAGATCGGTCGCCTGCACCGAGGTGCGGCTCACCGTGGCCTTGCGGGGCGACTGGTCGGCAAAGGAGCGGATGAAGACGATTCCGGTGTTCGCGGGCGCAGGCTTCAGGGTGAGGGTCGCTTCGACCCCGGCGTGGACGCCGACACCTTTCAGTGCGATCTCGCGAGCCAGAGTGGTCTGCATGTCCGGTGCGTCCCGTGTTGGAGAAGAAACCCGGCGCCCCGTGGCCGCCGCACTCCTTCCCTCAAACCTTCACGTTGCCTTCCCACTTTCGCCGAGGTTGTACGAAAAAACTGTCAACGCTCGACGTGTGGAACTTTTTGGCTGGGTGCACCGTAGTCGCCTCGCAGGGCGGCGCCAAATCACGCTTGCTTACCCTCTGTTACCAAGTCGACACGTCAAATTTTCATTAACTATCAAAAGCTTACAGCTCGCACCGAGTCGCTGCGCGGCGCCTGTGTTACAGCTGTTGTGAGGTTTCCTTCGGGCCGGCTGGACGCGACTCAGCGGGTGCGTCCCCTCCGGTCGGTGCGTTCCCGGGCTTGCCGTCGGCGATTCGAATCGATGGCCGGAAGGTGGCAATCAGGCGGCGTTCCGACCCATCCGCGGCACCGCGGTCCGCGCCGGGCGCGCCGCTGCCTGGCCGGTAGTCATGAAGGGTGCCGGCCGGCGGGCTTCGGCCCGCCGGCCGGTCGATCAGTTGGCCTGCCGCCGCAGGAAAGCGGGGATTTCCAGCTGGTCGTCCTCGTCGCGATGCGGACCCGGACGGGACGGCACCTCGGCGGCCGGACGGGCCGGCGGACGCTTGGCGAACTCGGAGACCGGGTCGCCGGGACGGGCGGGCATGGTCGGGCGCATGTCACCACGACTTTCGCCACGGCCTTCCCCTCGGTTGTCCCGGGGATCGGCGGTGCGCGGATCCACCGGACGGCGCTCCGGCGCGCGCATGCTGGGCTGCTCGCGGCGCTGGGGCTCCGGCTCCTCCTCGCGGCGGCCCACATGGGCGAGACGCTGCAGCAGGGTCATCCGCTTCTTGTCCGGCTGGGCCTGGGCCACCGGCGGCTCGCCGCGCTGGGCGCGGATCTGGTTCTGTGCGGGCAGCGGCAGCTCATCCACGCGCGGCATGCGCGGGCTGCGCGGGCGCTGGCCGGCCGGCGGGATGTAGGGGGCGAACTCGTCCTCCACCATGGGCGCGGGAGGCGCCGCCGGCTCGGGCTCGACATAGAAGGACGAGGCCTTGGGCGGCGCGGTGCGGATGGTCACGTCATCGATGGCGACGCCACGATCGGCCGGTGCATGCTGGGGAGCCGCGGGTGCCTGGGCCTGCGGCGCGAAGTCCCGCTGCTGCGGGGGAGCATAGCTCGCCTGCGGCTGCTGGGCGGCGGCGTCCTCGAGGCCGATCAGGTCGTCGGCGGTGATGGAGGCCACCGCGCTGCGGATCTGCGCCTCGCGGGTCGCCTCCACCGCGGCGCGGCCGGCGTTGGAGATCTTGCGCCCGGCGAGCTCGGGGAAGCGGTCGCCGATCGGCGCGATCTGCTCGGGGATCACCGCCGGGTCGATGCCCGTGGCCACCACCGACACGCGGATGATGCCGTCGAGCACCTCGTCGAAGGTGGCGCCGAGGATGATGTTGGCGTCCGGATCCACTTCCTCGCGGATGCGGGTCGCCGCCTCGTCCACCTCGAACAGGGTCATGTCCTTGCCGCCGGTGATGGAGATCAAGAGCCCGCCGGCGCCGCGCATGGAGGTTTCGTCCAGCAGCGGGTTGGCGATGGCGGCCTCGGCGGCCTGGATGGCGCGCTTGTCGCCGGAAGCCTCGCCGGTGCCCATCATCGCCTTGCCCATGTCGCGCATCACGGCGCGCACGTCGGCGAAGTCGAGGTTGATGAGGCCTTCCTTCACCATCAGGTCGGTGATGCAGGCGACGCCCGAATAGAGCACCTGGTCGGCCATGGCGAAGGCGTCGGCGAAGGTGGTCTTCTCGTTCGCCACCCGGAACAGGTTCTGGTTGGGGATGACGATGAGGGTGTCGACGCTCTTCTGCAGCTCGCTGATGCCGTGCTCGGCGACGCGCATGCGCCGGGCGCCCTCGAAGTGGAAGGGCTTGGTCACCACGCCCACGGTGAGGATGCCGAGCTCGCGGGCGGCGCGGGCCACGACCGGAGCCGCCCCCGTGCCGGTGCCGCCGCCCATGCCGGCGGTGATGAACACCATATGCGAGCCGGACAGGTGGTCGCGGATCTCGTCGATGACTTCTTCGGCGGCGGCGCGGCCGACTTCCGGCTGGGAGCCGGCGCCGAGACCCTCGGTCACCGCCACGCCCATCTGGACCACCCGCTCGGCCTTGGTGAGCGAGAGCGCCTGGGCGTCGGTGTTGGCCACCACGAACTCCACGCCGTGGAGGCCTGCGGTGATCATGTTGTTAACCGCGTTGCCCCCGGCGCCGCCCACGCCGAACACCGTGATCCGGGGACGAAGCTCACGAATGTCGGGCATCTGAAGGTTGATCGTCATGCTATTGCTCCGTCCCGATTGGCCCTGTCCGCCGCTCGCGAATCCTTGATGACCTCTTTGTTACGGCAGCTTTCGTTAACCATGTCTAAAAGCTGTCCTTCAGCCAGCGTCCTACCCGACCGAAATATCCCGCGCTTTCGCCCACCACCGCCTGCCGGCGGCGGGGTTCGAAATGCTCGAGGCCCGCAACCTGTGGGTAAACCAGAAGCCCCGCCGTCACCGCGAAGGCCGTGCCGCGCGCGGCCTCCGGCAGGCGGGAAACACCCAGCGGGCGGCCGATGCGCACCTGCGGCCCGATGAACCGGGCCACGAGGTCCGCCAGCCCCTGCAATTGCGCCGCGCCGCCGGTGAGGACGATCCGCCGCCCGGCGTCCCCGGCATGGCCCGAGGCCTTGAGGCGATCGCGCAACAGCTCGACAATTTCCTCCGCCCGCGGGCGGACGATGGTGACGAGGCGTGACTTGGGCACCATGTGCGGCTGGTCGCGCGAATCACCCGACAAGGGCGGCACGGTCAGCATGTCGTGCTCGTCGGAGGAGACCGCCACCACGGCGCCGTGCAGCGCCTTCAGGCGCTCGGCGTCGGCAAGGCGCGCCGGCAGGCCGCGGGCCACGTCGTTGGTGATGTGCTGGCCGCCCAGGGCGACCCCGTCCACATAGACGCAGTGGCCGCCGGCGACGATGGAGAAGGTGGTGGTCCCCGCCCCCATGTCGATGAGGGTGACGCCCAGCTCCATCTCGTCGTCGGTGAGGGAGGAGAGCGCCGCCGCATAGGGGGCGGCCACCATGGCCTCGATGGAAAGATGGCAGCGCTCGACGCAGAGCACCAGGTTCTTGAGCGCGGTGAGGTCGGCGGTGATCACGTGCATGTCGGCGCCGAGCTCGCGCCCGAGCATGCCGCACGGCTCGCCGATGCCGCGCCGACCATCCAGGGAATAGCCCACCGGCAGCGCATGCATCACCGCCCGGCCGTCGCCCACGGCATAGGTGGACGCCGCCTCCAGCACGCGGCGGATGTCGAATTCCTCCACCGCCGGGGCGGTGAGGCGCACCGCGGCCTCGTAGTGCTGCGAGGCGAGACGCCCGCCGGACACGCCCACCACCACGGAGGCGATCTGCACGCCCGAGGCGCGCTCGGCCATGTCCACGGCCTGGCGGATGGCGAGCTCCGCCTTGGCCATGTCCACCACCACGCCGCCCTTGATGCCGTGGGCGCGGGTGTGGCCGATGCCGAGCACGTCGATGGAATGGGTGCGCCGGGTCAGGACATCCGACGCCCCGCGCGGCTTGAGGCGCGCGATCGCGCACACCACCTTGCTGGTGCCGATGTCGAGCACGCCGACGATGCCGCTCTTCTTGTGCGGCAACGGGCGCATCTTCGGCGCGAAGCCCTGGGCGAGCCTCTGCCTCATGCGGGGCCTCCTTTCTTGGCCTTGGCGCGCGCCTTCAGCATCTGGGCACGGGCGTCGGCGGCAGCATCGGAGAGCCGCACCACCACCCGGTCGGGCAGGCGCAGGTCAACGATGGTGATGTCGCGGGTGAGCAGCTTCTTGTCGCGGTCGAGATCCATGAGGGTGGCGAGGGCCTCCTCCATCCCCGTTTCCGGCAGGCGCACGTCGATGCCGTT